>CAYFST010000013.1:0-28751 GCA_964345995.1 uncultured Gammaproteobacteria bacterium | reverse complement strand
TAGCTTATTTTGTCTTTATAAGCTCAAAATGGTGATATTCAAGGCATCTGCATGTATCATCGCTAGATATAAGACCATGAGCACCTCCTTGGTCACAGAGTGCCATACTTTTTTCCCAATTGTCGTCAGGGTCAATTAAGACTACCTTAAAGTTTCCGTTTTTCCAGGCCGTACAGCGGAGAAGAAAGCGTGTTTTAGGGACGGTCATCAGGAATTCGTGTTCTCCGATACCTCCCCTATAAATTCGGTTAAGTTGAATTTCTGACATGATTTTTCATATTATTTGAATTATTAAATAATCATGAAAATGAAGATAGCCGAGTAAATGCACTCCAAACACTAGCGAATTTTCTGTAATCTACGCCTCCCATAATCCCACCGGTTACTAATATACAAGCCTTATCAAAAATAGCACTACTTTCATAGTTTTGATCTTGAAAATCACCAACCTCAAAAGAAATCATTAGAGGCAAAGCACCCCAATGAAGCATAATATTCTTCGTTAAACAGATCCATTTATAATTATCTTCAAGCATCTCTAAACTCTTATTATCTTGATTTTTTGCTGATAAAATTAAATCGCTAAAGTCATCATAAGAGATTATACCCTCCACGCTTAATTCAGTATTAACAATATTTTGCATCCTATCTCTGATAACGAGTGACTGAAATTTTCTGTATTCAGACCAAAGCAAATCTACCGATTGCTGTATGCCAATATCTTGCTTAAGTTCATCTCTATTAACAAAACCCTCATATATTTTTGGGAAAAAAGCTTCTAATGTTAACAATTCATAAAAAATATTTTTAACTATTTTTTCCGGTAATACCGCTTGTGAGTATTTAACTTGCCATTCAACAAGCATGGCACTCGATCGCGCTAAAGCATCTAATCGAATATAGTCAGATAGATTAGGCATAATTGCTATAATTTCTGTACAACGAATCAACTTCTTGGAAAAAAGAATTCAGAACAACTTTCTGTTCGTTCGCAGGCCATTGAGAAAGATTAGACTGTAGAGCCCAATACAAAATCTTCGTCATATCACTATTTGTTGCCGATTTTGATAGTAAATTACAGAATCGTTGTTCAAAATCAACAGTAAATAATATGAACACATCTTTGGTATTAAGATCAATCGACTGATCACTGATAGCATTTTCCAAAAACATCGATAAAAGTTCATGTAACCAGACTCGATAATCGTCATCAGAAAATTTAGCTATTACCCTGTAAGCACAATATGTTAAGCCTTCCAAAACCTCCCCATTTGTCAAATTATCACTAAATGAAATCTGCCACTGGCCATCTTCGACATTGATTGCAATATAAAAAAACTTATTTTTTTGTTTAATCACGTTCAAAGCAGACTCAATTTCTTTTTTTGTTGCCATAAAATTTTGTAATTACTATTTAAACAAAAGGACACCCTGAGGTATCTAGGCCCAAACAACAGACCCGAGAGTCGTGCTGCTTGTTTTATCAGGGTGCCCGTTATGGCACATCACGACCCTGATAAGTACAGTGCTCACGGAACTATTGTTTGAACCTAGACCTTATCAATATAGCTTTTCCTCTATATTCCGTCAAAAAACCCTCATCCGTAAAGGAAAGGGGTATTAGTTTATTTTGTTTTTATAAGCTCAAAATGGTGATATTCAAGGGAGAGTATGGCAAACCGACACTTAGTAGGCGTATTCAATTAATCAAAATCATGACAATACTATTTTGTAACGGCGATATCATATTCTGCACCGCATATTTCACAAATTTCATAATTACCCATCCCCCTCTAATCTTTAAGTCTTTACTCAACACCATCTCTTTCTAATTTTTCGTATCCGCAAACGCAGCCCGTCAAACACAAAAACAGGCGCACTGAATTACGAATCTCTCTTACGCAGAAAACTGCAACACGAGGCGAAACGATTAGCAGAAACCGCTCCTGAAGGATTATGGCGAACCATGATACTAACCGCCATACACACCGGTATGCGTTATAGTGAACTTATAGGCTTGGAATGGGATAACGTGGATTTTTTCAACAATAACATCTGCGTTAG
Source organism: uncultured Gammaproteobacteria bacterium (assembly GCA_964345995.1). Classification (GTDB taxonomy): domain Bacteria; phylum Patescibacteriota; class Patescibacteriia; order 2-12-FULL-60-25; family 2-12-FULL-60-25; genus MWCR01. The sequence goes on along the minus strand of CAYFST010000013.1, from coordinate 26,687 downwards.
GCGTGCGAACGTGCACGGTCATGTTGGAACTCCTAAAAGTAATAGAATCCGATACATTCCGATGACAACAGAATTAACTTCTGCTTTATCAACACACCCCCGCTCCAACCATTTAGTTTTTGCCTATAAAAATGATTGGATACGCTATGAATTGAGCCGACTTAAACTTGCAAAAATCTGCAAGATGGCAGGAATCAAAAAGATAGCTTGGCATGCGCTACGTCATACATTTGCCAGTAATCTCGCCTCTGCGGGAATTCCTTTAAACGCCATACAAACTTTATTAGGTCATTCTACGATTAACATGACTATGCGTTATTCGCATCTGAACAAAAATGACCTCAAAAAAGCGATAAGCGTATTGGACAATCAAATAAATGGACAAATGTCAACCTGGTGTCAATCACAGTCTGTAACGCTAAAAAAACTCTTCAATCATATTAACTAGTCAATTGCCTTATTACTCACAACAAAGCCAAAACAAAAAGGCACTCCCTGTATGAAGTGTCTTTTTGCATTGGTGGGCAGGCCAGGATTCGAACCTGGGAAGGCTGAGCCAGCAGATTTACAGTCTGCCCCGTTTGACCGCTTCGGTACCTGCCCCACTTCGCTAAAGCCTTTTGGAACAAGCCCATATTGCTTTAGCATATTAAATTGTTCCCTTACAAAGATCACTCACGTAACCGGTGGCCTGCTACTCGAAGCTCGAGTGAATACGAGAGCGTAGGGTGGAGCCGTCTTCGGGACTTGAACCCGAGACCCCTTCCTTACCATGGAAGTGCTCTACCAGCTGAGCTAAGACGGCATGATATTTTTTAATGTACCGCACTTGAACCCGAGATCCGTCCGATAACTATCAGGCTACTTTACCGGTCGCATGCCCGCTTGCATGCGTTAGCTTGCAATATAACTTACTCCTCGAAAGCTTTTATATACAAAGTGGTAAGCTAAGATGATAATAAGGTGCGCAAAGTATAATAAATAATCCAAAATAAGTCCAGTAAAACCTATTAACAACGCTAAACTTCCCAACCTGATTGATTTTGCTGTTTAGCACCATCTATTTTTTCTCTAAATTTTTGCAATTTTGGTAAATCCTCGGTAATTAAACGCAATTTATCATAACGCTTTTTTGCCTCCAACCATTCGCCCATCTCCAACAAACACTCCAAAGCAATCTCTTGATACTTGGCGGATTTAGAATCCAAATCCGTAGCTCTTTTTGCCGAAGGCCACGCTTCTTTATAATAACCGCGACTGCAATAAAATTTCGCCAACTCAGCATGTCTATTCGCTAAACGCGGTCTTACTTCTATGGCTTTTAATCTCATAGCCTCTTCCACTCGAAAATTTCCCTCGCTCTTGGCGATATCTGCCAAAGCCGCGTACACAATATCATCCGCCTTTTTCACCTTTTCCAAATATTCAAAGGTTTCCTTTGCTTGTGGAAACATCTTTTGCTTAAGATACACCAAACCGATGCCTTTATAGGCATCAACATTTCTGTTATCCATTAATAAAACTTCCAAATATCTCTTTTCTGCCTCATCCCATTTCAAATCTCTGGCTAAACTTCTAGCTTCTTCCAATAACGTCTTCACCCTCTCATCTTGACTGGGCGCAACTGCCGCGAAAGGTTTTTTCGCCTGTTCATAAAACTTATTCAACTTTACTAGTCGCAAATACGATCTATGAAAAGCCGTTTTGACGTAAAAAACTCCTCGTTTATATAAAATTTTCATGGGTTCGACTTTACCGCTTTTCATCCTATTGAATCGCTCTTTCACTAGTTCATCACGCCTTCTTTTTTCTATTTCTTCCTTAATCGAGTCAGGATCTATTAAACGCAATTCTTGCCAATGTTTTACTAAAAAAAACACAATAACCGCCAAGCTCAAACCGGCGATACTAAACGCAATCCAAATAAAAATTTGATACATGTTAGCTGGGAATCGCAGTGCGGCACAAAAGGCCAAACACACGCGGATCCAAAGACGCACCCCCCACCAATGCGCCATCTATACCGGTAGTGGTAATATATTCGGTAATATTATTTGGATCCACTGATCCTCCATATAAAATTTTCGTATTTCCCGCTATCTCTTCGTTCATTTTCTTTACAATCACACTTCTAATCACCTCATGAGCCTCTCTAGCCTTCTGTGACGGACAAGCCTTACCCGATCCAATCGCCCAAACCGGTTCATAGGCGAACACAAACGGTGTTTTCGATTCTTTATCCAGCTTGGCAATAGCGGCCGTTGTCTGCTGACGTAAAACCTTATTCGTCTCTTTTTTCTTATATTGCGTTGCGGTTTCGCCCACGCAAATCACCGGCACAATCTTTTGTACCTGCAAAGCGGCCGCTTTTTTAGCTACCATATCATTACTCTCATCCAAATAATTCCTACGTTCACTGTGTCCCACTAAACAATATTGAACTCCAAACTCTTCCAGCATCGAAGCTGATACCTCGCCCGTATACGAGCCGTCAGCTTCCCAAAAAACATCCTGTGCGGCAAGCGATGGTATAGAGGCCCTGCCCAAAGACGCGCGCGCCGCCGCCAACGAAACATGCGGCACGGCCACCGCGATATCAACATCCTTTGGCAAACGCTCGCGCCTGAAAGCTCTAACCCAGCCCCCTGCTTTAATGGGACCGTAATGCATTTTCCAATTAGCGATAAGTAAAGGATTCATAGTATAAATTATTTCCAGTCAATAATTTTTGCAAATTTTGCTTTTGAAGCTATTGGCCCGATAGCCGCGCTCACCATTTTATTTGGGTTTAGCATAATTCTGGCAACTCGTTTAATATCGGCTGGTTTAACCTCATTAATCTGTTTCAATTTTTGTTCCGGAGTTTCCAGCTTGCGCTCATAATTCCAGCCCCAACCATACCATTTTGCCTGTGCGGCCGTATTCTCAAATGCCAGTGCCAAACTTCCCTTCACATTTTCTTTAGCCCTTTGCAATTCATCACTATCCACAGCCTCTTGCACAAGTAAATTCAACTCTTCATAAATGGCTTTTACAGCTTCTCCTAGCCTTGTCTTATCTAATCCAGCCCAAATCGTCAAGACCCCCGTATCTTCCAAAGATTCATGTGCCGCCCTGATCGCATAACATAAACCTCTTCTTTCCCTTATTTGCGTAAACAACCTGGACGACATTCCACCGCCTAAAATAAGCGATAATAAGGTGGCCGCGTTTCTGTCTTTATGTCCGTAAGCATAGCCATAAAATCCAAAGGCCAACTGTATTTGTTCCGTATCTTTTCTCTGAAAAGCAATCGGCTGTTTAACCTTTTTAGGAACTTTATAACATGCGAATAAACCATCTTTACGTTCTTTTTCGGCCGCAACCGAACCAAAAGTCTTATCAAACTTTTTTATTACGCCCGGTACGATCTTTCCGGCCAGCACAACGGTCATCCTCTCCGGAATATAGTAACGATGATGAAAATCCTGTAAATCCTTACGTTTCAAAGCTCGAACCGATTCGCGAGTACCGGCAATATCCATACCCAAGGATGAATCCGCGAACAACGAAGATTCCAACATATCCGCTATATGATCGCGCGGATTATCTTCATACATGTTAATTTCTTCTAAAATCACAGTCCTTTCTCTTTCAACCTCTTCCGTTTCAAACTTGGAATGAAATAACATATCATAAAGCATATCAATCGCAGTATCCGTATGCTCAGCCGCCATTTTAATATAATAACCCGTGATATCCTTGCCCGTATAAGCATTATATTCCGCTCCATAACCATCTAATTCTTTGGAAATATCTAATGTTGACGGACGTTTGGGCGTGCCCTTAAACATCATATGCTCAACAAAATGCGCGGCACCGTTTATCTTGGGTGTTTCATAGCGTGATCCGACTTTCGCGAGCGCCAAAAGCGTCATGGATTTGGCGCCTTCCCTGGGCACCATAATTAACCGCATCCCGTTTTTTAATTTTTTGCTTTTAACTTTTTGCATAAAAGGATATTTATCATGATTTACTCTCAATTATTATCATCTAATTTCACATACAACGCTGATAATAATTGTAAGTCCTTGTAAATAATTATTGTAATTACAAATTCCGCGCCAACCACTCCGTTAACTCCACGATAGGAATCCTGATCTGTTCCATGGTATCACGGTCACGAATAGTTACCGCGCTATCTTCTAAAGTATTAAAATCAACCGTTACGCAATAAGGCGTGCCAATCTCATCCTGCCTGCGATATCTTTTACCGATCGAGCCCGACTCATCATATTCTATACGATGATTTTGCCCTACGCCTTTCAAAATCTCCTGCGCTTTTTCCTGCAACAACTCTTTTTTGGACAGCGGTAAAATCGCCACCTGTACCGGCGCCAAATGTTTGGGCAATCTCATCACGACTCTCCGCTCGGTTTCGCCTTCATTGACGGTTGGCGCCTCTTCCTCGTCATAAGCGCTCAACATCGTAGCTAAAAATGTCCTATCGATACCAAATGTAGGCTCAATAACATGTGGCAAATACTTCTCGCCCGAATTCGGATCCGTATAACGCATATCAACTCCCGAAGTCTCCATGTGATTCTTTAAGTCATGATTCGTACGATAAGCCAAACCATAAAGTTCCTTCAATCCGAAAGGATAATAATATTCGATATCAACCGTTCGCTTTGAATAATGCGCCAAATCATCGTCTGCAATTTCATGATAATAAACCTCATCATCTTTAATACCCAGTGATTTTATCCACTCTTTCATCTCGCTCAACCATTCTTCAAACACATCTTGCCATTCCTTATCATCTTTTGGCGGCTTGATAAAATATTCAAACTCCATCAAATTAAATTCCAATTGCCTAAACAGATAATTTCCGGCTGTTATCTCATTACGAAAAGCTTTACCGTATTGCGCGATTCCAAACGGCAATTTCATGCGCATCGTATCAATTACATTCTTAAAATTAACAAACATGCCTTGCGCGATCTCTCCGCGCAAATAAACCGGTTTATTATCCGAACTCACCGGCCCGATATGCGTCTCAAACATTAAATTAAATGTCCTGGGCTCTGTAAGCTCGCCTCCGCAATTTGGACAGGGTAACTTGGATACTTCCGCCAAAACCACGCCGTTTTCTTCAGCTAAATGATCCGCCCTAAATCTTTCTTTGCATTTTTTACAATCAACCAACGGATCCGTAAAATTATCCACATGTCCCGATGCCTCCCAAACTTTAGGATTCATAAAAATAGCTGAGTCCATACCCACCATGTCCATTCTATTTTCCACAAACCTTCTCCACCAAGCATCAATGATATTTTTCTTCAATTGCGCGCCGTACGGGCCATAATCCCAAGCATTTGCCAACCCTCCATAAATCTCGGATCCCGGATAAACAAAACCCCGCCTTTTAGCAAGCGACACTAACTTTTCCATTTTATTCTCCTTATTTATCATAACTTTTCATAAACCAGCCTCCAAAGCACCTACATGAGACGTAGTACTATGGACGAACGACGTAAAAATTATATAGTCATCACATCTTTCTCTTTCTCTTTGGCAATTTCCTCTATCTTTTTATTGTACTTGCCAACCACCTCATCCAACTTTTCCTGAGCTTGATATTTTTCATCCTCAGAAATGGTTTTCGCTTTTTCATCTTTTGTAATCTGATCTCGTACTTCTTCACGAAAATTACGGATTGTTATTCTGGCTTGTTCTTCTTTTTGGCCAATAAGTTTAACCAACTCTTTGCGGTTCTCCTCTGTCATTGGCGGCAAATTCAAATGAACGGACATACCTGCCACTTTGGGAGTAATTCCCAAACCCGAATTCATCAAAGCTTTTTCAATATCTTTAACCAGATTCTTATCCCATGGCTCAATTTGAATTGTTTTGGCATCGGGTATGGTTATGGATGCCACGCCTTTTAGCTCCATATTCTGACCATAAGCCTCAACTCGAATATCTTCAACCAACTCCGCGGTTGCTCTGTTGGTACGCAAATTCTTGAGCTCCTTGGTAAAATGCTCCAGCGCTTGTTCAAAGCCTTGCTCGGCTTCTTGAATATAATTTGACATATAATTTTACCTCTATTTTGCAATATTTCCGCTTTTTCGTCAATGCATAACCTAAACACGCAAGTTTATGTCTTGCCACTTTAGAAATTTTACGATTTTAATCAACGTCTGCGTTTTGATGGCAACACTCCCAGATAAATCATATTGCCATCACTCGGATCAATTTCCACCACGAATCCATGATTCGTTGTCGGTAATTGTTTTACTTCCCAACTCATTCCCGCGTCTTTTGTAAAAACCAAAGAAGTGGGTCCCGTATAAATCATTCTCGCCGGTTCATTTACATCAATTGCCAAATCCGTAATCTTATTTTCCCCGATATCCGTAACCAACGGCAAGGCTTCCCAAGTCAAACCTTGATCCGGCGATTTGGCTATGCCGTCACGATGCACCAAATACAGCAAATCCGGATCAGATGGATCGGGTACAACTTCAACAACCCTCCTGGCATTGCCGATATCACCGAATTCTTTCCTGATTTGTATCCAAGTTATGCCACCGTCCAAGCTTTTCCAAATACCGTCCCCGTCAGTACCCGCGTACACAAGTCTTGAATCATGTGGACTTAACTTCATGGATGACACGCTGGCATTAACCCGCTTAACAACCGTCCAAGATTCGCCTTCATCCGTGGATTTAAAGATATCACCATCTGTTGTACCCGCGTAAATAATCGTGGGATTAAACCAATCCGTAATAATTTGCGTAAACGAAACATCGGTCCGCGGGTCAAAAAACGCCACTTCCCAATCCCTGCCACAAGTATCTGTTTTGTAAATCTTGTTCTCGCTGATGGTATACAAAGTGCACTTATTCTTGGAATCAACCGCTGTATCGCGTACATCCGTGGCTTCCAATGCCGCAAACCTGCTCCACGAATCTCCGCCGTCATAAGAATAAATCAAACCATTATCCATGGTGCCCAAATAAATTGCCAACCTGTCTTGCGGATCAATATCAATAGACTGAACCGCAAAATCAGCGGCCGCAGCTGTTAAAGTCGGCCCGTCCACAAATGCCTTTTTATGCACCCAGCTCTGACCTCTATCCGATGTCTTCCAAATGCCCAAATCAGGTCCGCTTGGCCCTGCCTGCTGGCCTCCGCCTCCAAAACAACCCTGCCCGAAAACAGGTAAAATTATAATCAAAGCAAGTAGCCAAAGTATGTTTTTTGGTAGTTTTTCTTTCATATACAAACATTATACCACAATTCAACTTAACTACCCGCATCCAAAAGCCTGTAGCTAACATCTAAAGTCTAGCGTCTAGCGTTTAACATCTAATGGCTGGCTAAACGATAGCGGATAAGCGCCGGGCATAGCCGACGGCAAATTAAGCCGACCTTGTCCTGCCAGCACAGCCGCGCCCTCCAACATCACCCTGGGCCCCACCGGTCCGTTCAAAGACTTGTATGCATCAATAACACCCTGTCCGAGTATCAACGCCTGTTTACCGTCCTCTGCGATTTGCTCACGAACAGCGTCCATACATGCCACGAGCGCGTCAGTCCATTCAGCTCGCTGATCCTCACTTGCTTCAACTTTTTGTCTTATCTCATCGATAGCCGCCAAACGCCCGCCCAAGCTATTCGCTGTTACAAAGTTCAGTGCCGCACGACCATAAGCCGACTCCACGTTACCACTAACTGCCAGACCCGGTCTGCCGCGAGCCTTTTTCGCCAGCACCTCAGCCTCCTCCGGAGCCCTGCCCAGTGCAACCAAACCCTCTTCCAGCTCTTGTCGTGGCACTATGCCAAGCGGTACATGCACAACCCGGCTTAAAATAGTGACCGGCACAGCCGATAACTGCTCGGCCACAGCCACAAAGACCGCTCCCGCCGGAGGCTCCTCCATCACTTTCAACAAAGTATTAAAACCCGCTTGATTCAACCAATCCAACTTGGGCATAAACATAACCAATCTCTTTGCCACCTGCGGACTCTGATACAGCCTCTTGCGTGCTTCACGTAAACTTTTTACCGCGATCTCCTTTTTACCCTCCTCGGGCAATGAGATGATTATATCCGGATGCGTATCCAACGGCCGTGGCAAATCATGTTCCGTAAAACCCCGCACCAAACGCTCCGCCAAAAGCGCCTTACCCACATGCGCCGGCCCACTGAACAAATACGCAAAACCGGGCGCCTCAACCCAGCGCTCCATCATTTTCTTCACATTTCCATGCCCAATAACACCTTTAAAATCCATACCGTCTCAGCTTAACAAAAAAGACCCCCCAAGCACAGCCCACAACCCACGGCTAATAATGATTTTATAATTCTTCCTTAATTATAATCATGTTAATCGTTTAATCCTGCGAATCAAAGTTTAAAAAAAGCCCCCTCTTGTCAAAGAGGGGGTTGGGGGAGTTTTTCGCTCAATCCCCCAAGAAAGGAACGCCTTGGATGCCGATTCCAAACGTCAGAGGCACGTCGAACAGGTCCTTCACGGGCTCAGTACCCGTATCCAACATTCCATGCCGGCCCCAGCGATAACCCAGGCCCAGCCTGCCCGACACAAAGAGGTTCTGCCCCTTGATCGGATCATCGGCTTGGCTCAAGTCGGCCAGGTTGAGTGTACCTTCCAGCACCGGACCGGCCCAGAACAAACGCCCTTGCTGAACATCGGTCAGGCTGTAGCGGTTCACGCCCAACCCCACCGCGATAGATCCGGCGGGCGCGAAATACGCGTAACCGGCAGAGACATGGTGCTGAACCATGGATTGCTCGAAGTAATCGGCCGCTTTGCCGATGCTCAAGTTGAGCGCCAAACGATGCCGGCCATTGGCTGAAAGCGACGGGTAAATCCCGGCTTCCAAGCCCCCCGCGTACATTGTTTCATCGTACAGCGTGTACGCTTGGGCCGTGAAATATGGATTCAACCGCCAACCCACGAGAGCCGGCTCGATTGCTCCGGTCTTTTCCGTGCGAGCGGCTCTGGCTTCACCCAAAGCCGCGCTGGCCATGGCCTCGTTTTTATCCATACGCGATTCCAACCGCGCGATGCGCTGATTGAAATGATTAGCCAACTCGATCATCCGATCGGTCACGGCCTTTAGCTGATCATTCAAACCATCAACGCTTCGGTCGATGTTCATGAGCAACTGCCGTTCGCCTTCATAATCACGTTTCAAATCGGCAGGCACGGGCTCACCGTTATCGATGTAAGTCTTGGCGCGCTCCTCGAGCTCGTTCAAGCGAGCCTCGACTCCACGCAAATGCTCATACATGCTCTGATGCGTGTAGCAGAACTTTTCGGTTCCGCCCGGTTCGGTCAGGTAAAACCCGCCCACCTCTTCGCACATATCGCGCTTGGGTGACGGCGGTCGCCTCGTGGGCGGACGCTTTGTCACGGGCGGTGTCTTGCGCTTGGGCGTCTTGGCCTTGGGAGGTCCGCCCGGAGGGCACATGCTCGGGCAATTGTTGGTTACGCCCTCATAGCAAGCGCCCAACAACGCCGTGGCCGCCGACTGATCTTCCTGCGACAAAGAGGTACAAGCCTCAATCTGCGGGCACAGCTTGGTGATATCCCTGTGGCTCTCGTCGAAACAAATCAACTTGAGCTGGGCTTCGCACTCAGCGATGCATTGACCCAAATTAGAAGGATCGGTCACGCCTTGAGCCAACGCGCTCGTGGGCATAGCCAAAACAAAAGCAACAATACAAAATGTGAAGGTTCGTTTTTTCATTCCCAACTCCTTTTGGTGGAGAATAGTTTCTGTTTATAGCCACATTTAGGCAAATTTTCTTACTTTTGTCAAGCCCTTCACCTCCCTAATCAACATATCCGCTTCTTACAAACAATATTATTATTATAATCCCCTCCTTAACCTAATCCTGAAAATCCCGCAAATCCTGTAAATCAAGGTAAAAAAAATACCCCCTAAGGCAATTGCCAAAGGGGATAAGACATTAAAGGTACATTTCAGATCCGGCCGAGCAAATTACTCGACCGAGAACAAGCTGGGGAAGTACATCCGCACGTGCGGATTCTCGCTTCCCAGCCAAATGATGTCATTGGGCTCGAGCGTCTCGAGCGATCTCCAACCGGACGCGAGCGATTCACCGCCCATCCAGTAGAAGACCTTCCCAATGACCTCGAACCGCGCACCGATCATCTGACTCTCGGTGAGCGGCTCGGTGAGTTCGCCCTGCATGGCTGTTTGGGCCAGCGGGCGACTATTGTAGTAAGGGAACGGACCGCTGTCCGAACAGCTCTGGGTCCCGTCCGGCTTTATCACGCCGTTGGACTCCCAAACCTGTTCCACGGGCACGCCATCCTTCCACAGGCGGTGCGTGCAAAGGAGCGTAATCGCGTGCCCTTGCATGGCTTCCACCTCGGAAGGCGTGTAGCACGGCGCCGGAGCGTTGCCCGAGGCATCTCCGGAATACCGACCGAAGCCAATATCGCCCTGCCCCACGAACGTGGGGAAATCGGGCGCCGGGATGTCGAACGTGCAGGTCGCGGATCTCGTGCCGGAAACGACACACCCGGAAAGAGCGCCGTAATTACGCCCCGCCCAGGATCCTTCGGGCTGGACATTCTGCACCCAGCTGTGAGCCGAACAGTCCACCTGAAACTTCAAGGTGACCGTACCTGCCTGCTGGCAATTGGACGCGTTGGCACACTCCGGGTCATCGCAGTCGACCAGCCCGTCACCGTCGTCGTCCTTGCCATTGTCGCAGACCTCATCGGCCTGCTGGCAATTGGACGCGTTGGCGCAGTCCGGGTCCGCGCAGTCCACCAGCCCGTCGCCGTCATCGTCGACGCCATTATTGCAGACCTCGGACGTGGTACAACCCTCGTCCGTCTGGCCGTCGCAGTCGTCGTCGATGCCGTTTCCGCACACCTCGGACGCTCCGGGGTGGACATTGGGATTATTGTCGTCGCAATCGATCCCTTGTTTCGGCGAGTTGGTGTAACCGGCCGGAGCGTTCGGATTGCTATCCGTGAAATTCTCTCCGTCCGTGTACCCGTCGCCGTCGCTGTCCTTCCAGTGAGTGTACTCATCACCACCGCAATTGGCGGCATTCGCACACTCCGGGTCGTCGCAGTCCACGAGGCCGTCACCGTCGTCGTCCTTGCCGTTATTGCAAATTTCCGACGTGACGCAGCCCTCGTCTATACTGTTGTTGCAGTTATCGTCGATGCCGTTTCCGCACACCTCGGACGCTCCGGGGTGGACATTGGGATTATTGTCGTCGCAATCGATCCCGGGCTTCGGGCTATTGGTGTACCCGGCGGGCGCATTCGGATTGTTATCCTTGATGTACTCGCCATTGGTATAGCCGTCACCGTCCGCGTCACGGTAATGAGTATACTCATCACCGCCGCAATTTGCCGCATTGGCACAGTCCGGGTCGTCGCAGTCCACGAGGCCGTCGCCGTCATCGTCCTTGCCGTTGTTGCAGCTTTCCGAATCGGGGCAGCCTTCATCTACCTTGCCGTCGCAATCGTTGTCCTTGCCGTCGCAATGCTCGGTCGCGCCCGGATTCTTGTCCGGGTCATCATCGTCGCAATCGACGTCTTCGGGGTAGCCGTCACCGTCCTTGTCTTCCGGACAGTCACATTCACCCCATTCCCCGTCTTCGCAGGTCTGCGTGCCATCGGATCCATCCGGGCATTCGCAGTCCCGCTCCATACCGTCGGGCGTACATTCGTCGCCCGAACCACCGGATCCGCCGCTTCCGGCTTCACCGGCACTTCCGGCGGCACCCGCGGCCCCGTCGAGGCCATACATATCCGTATCCGGGGTACAACCGGGTGCGACAAACAAAACCGCCACAATCGACAACATACAAAAACTCTTACTCATCATCACTTCCTTCCTTTCTTAACTTGTCATGGTTCTTGCGGGCTTATCGACCCGCATTATGTTCATTTTGTTATCAAACGACCGGTCTCCCAGCCCGAATGTTTTCTCATTTTGAATTGACAAAACCTTCGGGAAGAAGGGATGACAACAGAACATTGCCATCCATAGCGATTTCAGAACGAAACCGCTTAGTAACTCCTTAGCCTTGCGCCAAAAAGATTATCCCCCTTCGCATAAAGCTCCGGGGGCGAAAACTAGAACTGACCGCCTAGAGTTAGGCCGCCACCAACGCGCCAACCGGTCTCCTCTCGGTAATGGTTGGGCACATTGGCATTGGGGTCAGCCTTTTCCGGATAACCGGAACGGCCATACCCCAAGTTGAGGAACGGCTGAACGCAGAAGCTCAAGGGAGCATCCGCTTCAGAGCTGGGGCAAAACGAAACTCCCAGCTCCGGCCCAACGCCTCCGCTCATGGCTTCGAAACCATCGATGCGATAGGCCTGCTGGACCATGGCCCGAACGTGCACCTGAACCTGGCCGTCCTCTTGGGCGAGGAACGTGGGCCCGGTGTACACGGTTCCCATGACCGCCGCCGCATCATCGGCGTCGTGTTCGGTCATGTCTTGGCCATTGGCCAAGGTAAGTCGTCCGCCCAGTTCCCAGCGCACCGTATCAGACAGCGCCGGGTACCAAGCACCACCAACACCACCGCCCACGAAATCACGCCCTCCCGCAAAATGCGCGAGTTCAAAAGCAGCGTGAACGCTCATCTCCTTTTGCCGGTGCTTGAGCTTCAGCGCGTCGCAAAGTTCTTGCCACGCAGGCGGGAGGTCGGGTGTGGAACAAGCGCCAAGATAGAAACGCTCGAATCCCTCAACGCGGTCGCGCAGATCAGCGATATCGCCGGTATTATAGGCGACTTCGCGCACCGTGTCGTCAACATACTTCATGACGGCCACGATGTCATTCGCGTTTTGCGCAACATTCACATTGGTCTTCTTGATGAAGTCCCAATGCCTGTTAAGCGCGTCTGCGATGATCTGCGCGTTGGGTTCGGTATTCAGGGGCAAGCACACGCCGTACGCGTGCGACCGCTGATACGTCTTCCCCCCGCGCTGATAGCGCTCAGCCAACTTAGCCGATTTGGAGAGGTGAAAACCCTCCGGGCAGACACACTGATTGCCCTCAAGACGCGCTTTTTTCTGCGTCTCGCGAACCATATACTGCCCATCGTCACGCTCAATCCGATACTCTGTCGGAATCTCACACTCAACCCACTTGGTGGCCAGTGTGATAGTGTTCTTCCGACGCTCCTCACGCGCCTTGTCAGCGCACTCGGCCGCGTCATCGCACGTGAGGATCTTATCCTTCTTCACGTGCTCGGCCATCTCCTCGTTGCTCGGGTTGGCCGTCTGCGCCATCACCGAAAGCGACAATGAAAGACAAGCAAAAATCACCGCGAAAAAAATCCAGAAATTTCTCATGATCCTTCTCCTTTGCCCCACTATGGAGGCGCTTTTTTGTTAGCGCCCTCGCCGGGGCGTGAAGTTCGGTCTAACTCCCTCTGTCGAGCTAAGCTCGACATCTCCCTCTTTAATAAAGAGGGAGAAGGGTGTTCTAGTTTTTTATGTAAGGAACAACCTTACCGCGAAACTCCTGATTCAATTGTCTTGAATCAATCATCAAACGGTGAGGCTCTTGAGTCGTCCCATGGCGGATGAGGTGAGGAGGAAGACATCCCACCCGGCCATGAAACGGCTTAAAAACCACACGCACGTTTCTGTAAAGAATGAATAAATATAGCACAAATCTATGAAAATGTCAATACCGACAGGGATGTACCCGAATACCAAACCTGATGTACCAAGATTTGTTATTAAAAAAAACCGGTATAATTATTCTAAATCAAAAAAATTGGCTAAAATCAGCCAAAAAATAGCACAACCCAACCCCCAAACCCCTTACTCGTCCCACGTAATTTTAATGAAGTGGGATCAGGGGCTGTTAACTCAGTATCTAGTATCTTGTGTCTAGCAGTTTTTTATACAAGTTAGACGTTCGTAGTTCGACCTGACCCGAAGTCTTGGCTAAGGGTGGAGTTCGTAATTCGTAATTCGTAGTTCGAAGTTTGAATTACCGTATCTGTCGTATCCTCGCCAACACCCACGCCGAACCCAACAAAAAACCTAAGATAAGCCCAAAACTCAAATTGGTTACAAAATCCGGCTTGGCAAAAAACCTGCTGGGCAAAGGGTCGTCAATTATCTGCACACGCACCGAATAACCAAAAAAATTGGGCGCTTGCTCGGCCAGCTGATCCGCGACCGCTACCGCGATGGCCGTGGCCTGGGATCTGTCCGGATGATAGGCGGTTACATACATCACTCCCGTACCCGGTGTTACTCCCACATCAACCGTTTCCTCCCATTCCTCTCTTTTATCGATCTCATCATTTAAGGTGAAATAATTGGCATCCACACCGCCTTCATTGATTACCGCGTTAAAAAAACTGGACGAAAACACCAACTCCGACAAATTCTGCCCGATCCTCTCCGTGGATTTGATAGCCGTGTAAGGATCAACACCCGTAACATTTGTTTGTGTAATCAAAAGCCGCACCTGCGACGAATACATCTTGATCTGCAACAATGAAAAAACCAAGGCCAAAACAAAACCCAAAATTGCCAGCCCGGTTATGACTTTCCATCCACGAACGTACAATTGAAATAAATTTATGCTTGGCATTCCTCCTATTTAAGTTCAAAATTTATCAAATCCTTCATATTTATCAAGAAAAACTTGAAAGACTTGACGGGCTTTTAGCTTGATAAACTTTTTAACTTTAAAACTCTCTACTCGTCACTCGACTTCCCAAAGTTACCGGTAGTTCAATCTCCTCACCATCGCGCCAAACTCTGAGAGTAACTTCAGCTCCCGGCACAAACTGCAAAATTATATCCCCAAGATCCACGCTCGCGTCTATTATATCACGATCCACCTGCAAAATCACATCACCCTCAAGCAATCCGGCCTCATCTGCGGACGAATTCGATACAACAGCCGGAATATTTGCACTCCCCGTATAAATCCACGCTCCTCTTTCCGGTAAAACAAACTCAGTATCCAAAATTCTAGCCAATGAAACCGGTATGGTCATTACACCCAATTCTGCGTGCACGATTTCACCGTTGGATATTAAACTTTGTAATGACGCGGATATCACTGAGCCCGGAATAACATTAATACGATTAGCTTCATTTGATTCCGCAATACCCACCAACGAACCCTTTCCATCCCACAAAGGAGCCCCGTTTTCACCGTCTAACAACTCACCCGTGGCAACCAAACGCCTATCCAACTCATCACTCAATCTGGCCTTGCCGTAGACATTTTGACGAGTCGCGGCAATGGTGGATGGAATATATTGTTCGGGTCCGGACTCGAGCCAAACGGATATACCTGTTTTTTTAGCCGTGGATTGCGCAAATGAAGCCACAGGCAAACCGACCGCGTCAACTTTGGCAAAAACAATATCAGTAGCTTGATCGATGATTTTTTGTTCCACTGCAAAAATTTCTCCGTCATGCCAAATATACCAATTTATGTTTACAACCGAAGCAACCGCTTCATACGGTATCGCGAACCATCCATCCGAAGTCATAGCCACCGCTCTGGCCATGAGTTCCTCTTGTCGCAACATAGCATTACCACTTCCAACGCGAGCATACAAAAAACCCACAGAAGAGCTCCTGTTAAATATAGACTCCGGCACCAATCTTGTTTCAGCATCTAGCATGGATAACGGTACCAATCGAATCGTGGAAGTGGTTATCGTATCCTTTTCATCCTTTGTGGTTGTGGTATTTGGCAAATCAAAGCCACCTTCTGACACTATACGATCATCTATAACCTGGTTAGCCGCCACCCAACCGGCCATACCTCCGCTTACCATAACCAATGCGATTAGCCCCATTGCTAAAATTGTTATCCAAACTATTTGCCGGACTGTATATTTCATATATTTACTTAAGTATAGCACATTTCTAACTCGTTTCAAGCCGACTTACAATCATTTTAATTTATTTATATTTACACCCATTTTTCTCATATAAAAATATAAGCAAATGAAAGTAATTGTTTTTTTGAGAAAATAATAATTTTATAACCATCTCGCTGTCACGACTATCGTAACCAAAAAAACCACGGTCGCGACTCCCTCCATCCAAGCTTGTATTTTACCCGGTAAGGGATGATATAAATATCTGCGCAAACGCAAAACTCCGGCAAAGATAAGCATGGCTATCGCGCCTTGCGCGAACATATTCAAAGGCAAAACAACTCCCAAAAAACCCAAATGCAATCCCACTAACGCACCTATTGTCATCCACCTTAAATTCTGCTCACGCGTTGCTTCCGGATGTCCGGTTGTTCTAAACAAAACCAAGCCCATAAAAACCATCAAAACTATATGCATCCAATACGAAATGTGTACAAAAGTCATCAATCCAACCGAAGTTGATGTTGCGTAAAAAATAATAAACGGCACATAAGCGATATTTACTCTCGATAATCCGTGTACCGGATATTTGGGAGGCATGAAAGCGTATAAAAATAATAATTCCAACGAAAGATAAACGGCTATCATCGCCAATACTATAATTATGTATCTTCCCAAAGCTCCTTCGGTTAAGAGTAAAGCGAATATTAAGGTGGCGATAAAAATAAAAGTGGGTAACATTTTTTCTAAAAAATCCACCGCCCTAACCCTTCCTCGCGCGATTAAAAACGAACTCAATGGCAAAAATACGGCTCCGACAATCACAATCCATGGATATTGAAACGGGTATTGTAATTGCAACCAAAAACCCACAGCTGTAAACACAGCTGCACCAAAAGGTAGCAGTCTATATAAAAAAATCATTCACTGGATACCGGACCAATTAACAAATTAATCGCGGGAGGAGCCAAATCCGTATCTTGTATACCGTAACCATTGCTCAGCACGATGCGCCAAACACCGATATCACGTTCAAAAAAATAACCTATCATACCGATCACCCAATCGCCGGGTATAGGCAAGTCACCGAATTTGGCATCCGTAACCTCAAATTTAAGTGTTCCGTCATCTTCCACGATTGGTACCAGATGTGTCAAGATCTCAAAACTGAAAAAATCTTTCCAAGTTAGATAAAAATACATCTCAATAGAATCTTCCAAAAAAACAACCTGCGCCACTTCGGCTTGATAATCATCGCTACGCAAACCCTGCTCCACAACTCCATGCAGTAAACCCGTAAATTCTGATTCATGCATGTTAAGCGCAATCGGTGGTTCTTGTTGCATATCTTGTTCTATCAACCTATTAGTCGCCAACTCTTGAAACCCCTCCCAATCCATGGGTTGACCGATTATATACCTACTTGGAATAGGTGCTTCATACAGCCAATCACTTAATATCGGTACATGCACAATCCCGGATTTTGCCAATAAAAAAATAAGTAAAATACCCAAAACAGTCAAAAAACCTATGCCCAAAACCCAACAACTTATGATATCTCCCCAAATAATTCTCTTGTGTTTTTTTGCAGGCTTATGCTGATCAGAAGCCACTGGCTTTGGTAGCGGTGGTAAAAAACCCCGAGCACCCTCTTGAACCTGTTTACCCTGAGAATCTTGAGCCTCTGCCGATTTAACCGCCCCCTGCTCTGCTACCGGAGCCACTTCTTGCTTATCAGTTTTTTGCTCTTTAATAAATTCCGGCACTTCCTCACTTGATTCAAAACCTTCAACTTCAACCTGTTCCCGATTTTCATCAGCCACTTGATCTTGCTCTTGCATGTCCCGCTTTGCTTCCGCCGGCATTTCAGATTCATTCTCGATACCGACTTTTTCGATCTCCGCGCTTTCGGCATGTTTATTAACGGGTTTTTGTGCGACTTTAAGATCCCAAGCCGGATCAAAAGCCGGATCCGCTTTTATCATCCCCGACTCATCGGGGGCTTTTGCATTTTTCTCATCAGTCATAACATTTATATCTTAAATCTCATATCTGCTAATCACTGCCGTCATCTAGAATCTAACATTTAGAGTTTCATGAATTATTCAAATATTTCCTAACTTCTTTAATCACCACCATAAGCGCTGTCGCAAAAGGAATCGCCAGCAACGCTCCGATCACTCCAAACAACCTCGCGCCAATCAACATGGAAATTATACTTACCAAGGGATTCAAACCCACGGCTTTTTGCATCACCTTGGGTACGATAATATGATTTTCCAATTGCTGAATTACAATTAACGCCACAAGCGCCAACAACGCCAATAGGGGGTTTTGGGTAAAAGCTACAAAAATTATCGGAATACTGCTAAGAATTGGCCCCAGATATGGAATAAACTCCAACAAAGCCGCGAACAAAGCCAACACCAACGCTCCCTCAACACCTAATATTTGTAAAACTATATAAACCATTACACCGATAATCAAGCTTAAAGTCACCTGACCCATAAACCACTTGCTCATCTGCGCCTGCAATTCATTAATCAGCTTTAATACAAACTTTTGATGTTTTTTTGTTACCCAGTCATTAACCAATGTTTTAGCTTTTTGATCTTGTGCGACCAAATAAAAGGTAATCACAAGCACAATCACAAAAGCGGCAATCCCACCAAAAATCCCGGTTAGAGTCTTTAATAATTTAGACACAGCTTCGGCCAGTTGTGTTTGTATGCTGGCAAAACCGCTTTCCGGCAATAAATCATATTGCACGGCAAATGACTGCACGCTTCCGGCAACATCCTGAATC
Source organism: uncultured Gammaproteobacteria bacterium (assembly GCA_964345995.1). Taxonomy (GTDB): domain Bacteria; phylum Patescibacteriota; class Patescibacteriia; order 2-12-FULL-60-25; family 2-12-FULL-60-25; genus MWCR01. The sequence goes on along the minus strand of CAYFST010000013.1, from coordinate 7,993 downwards.
GTGTGCCATCTGGCTCCAAAAATCGGCCCCAACTTTAAAGCCTGTTCAATTAAAGTCGGAACCATAAGCGACACGGTTAATGCCAACAGGCCAAAACCAAAAATATACGTCAAAATAACTGTCACGCCTCTGGGGATTTTATACCCATGCGCCCAATCGGCCACCGGTTGAATCAGAGCCGCCAAAAACAAAGCCGCAAGTATGATAAAAATCACCTGCCAAGCCTTCCACACCAAAAACACACCCGCCGCAACGGCCAAAATCTTAAGCAAAGTTGAAACCGTTATATTAATTTGCACTTTTTGCATAAAACCAAACAATCAACAAAACAAGTAGAAATTAACAATTATTTATGATTCATCTGGTTTAATTGCTATTTGTTCATTGCTAATTTTTAATTATTATTATTATAACACATTTATCCCGCTTTCAGTCATAGCTAAAATCATACTAAGCGACACTTAGCAATCAACAAGAATGACAAGTGCAAGGTATCAAGTTATAAAAGTTTCCAAACCCTCCAATTTCCCGAATAACTATTGTTACATGTTATGCGGTATCCGCTATCCACCATCAGCTAGAGGTGATCATTGGACGACTTATGAAGTACAATGTACGCTAAACGGATGCCAACCTTAGCCGTTAACCGCAAAGCCAAATTCGATTACGAATGCCTGGATAAATACGAGGCCGGTTTAAAATTGACCGGAGCTGAAGTAAAAAGTATCCGCGAAGGCGGCGCCAAGATAGATGCCGGCCACATTGTGGTCCGCAACGGCGAATTATGGCTTATTGGAGCCAATATCGCACCCTACAAACGCGCCGCGAACCGCGAGGATTATGATCCGGCACGTTCCCGCAAATTACTCATGAATAAAAAGGAAATCCGACAATTAATTGGTAAACTAAGCGAAAAAGGCTTGACAGCCATCCCCATTTCCCTATATACTCGCTCTAATCGCATCAAACTCGAACTCTGGCTGGCGAGAGGTAAAAAGACCTTTGAAAAAAAACAAAAAATCAAAGAACGCGACATGGACCGCGAAACCCAACGTCACCTCCGCGATTACGGTTATTAAATAGATATCGAGCTTGCTCGATTCCAGCATTGATAATTGGTATTTTTAACCCACGTAGCTTTAGCGAAGTGGGTTGATAATTTGTAATTAAGCGAAGCGTTAGTATGGGGATGCCGAGCTTCGACGGTGCGTCCGCGTCTTGTTTTGCAGGCCGAGCCGGTTTAACTCGTTAAACTGAACCGCAAACGATAATTGCCAACATCGTAGAAAAAGCTAAGGCCGCTATTGTAAACTCAATGCGTACGCCTCAAGCTGTACCGGTCGTCGCTTAAGCCGACCACGATCCCCATGGATTACCCGCATCCATGGTACGATCGTCATACAGCGGGTTAAGGTTGTAGCTTTGGCGCAAGTTACAGCTCGAAAAGGCAAGCGCCACCGTCAATCGTTTCTCGTTTGCTCTAAGCGATTGCCGTAAACCTGAGCAAAACAAGCCTGTGAAGATGAATAAGTCGCGCGTAACCGGACAGGGGTGCAACTCCCCTCATCTCCACCAAACCTAAAAAGTTAAAAGATAAAAGTAACAAGTTCTTCACGCTTTAACAAAGTTACTCTTGATGAACTTCGCACTTGTAACTTACAACTTAATTCAATGCGTATCCATTATAAGCGCCGTCGGACAGCGCACAAGTTCGACCAAATCAAATACCGGTACAACGAAAGAATTCGGGTACCGGAAGTTCGTGTTATCGATGACGAAGGTAACGCTCTCGGAATTATGCCCACCAAAGATGCCCTTGCTTTGGCGCGTGAACGCGAACTGGACTTGGTTGAAGTTTCCCCAAAAGCCAAGCCCCCGGTATGCAAGCTTTTGGATTATGGCGCGTTTAAATACCAAAAAGAAAAAGAATTGAAACAGCAAAAAGTGCATGCCAAGAAAGTGGAAGTGAAGGGAATCAGACTGTCTGTAAAGATAGGATCCGGCGATCTGGAAATGCGAAAAAAACAAGCCCTCAAATTCTTGGAAGACGGCCAAAAGCTAAAGATAGAAATTATTCTTCGCGGTCGTGAAAAAGCGCACGGCAATATCGCCATCGAAAAGATTAAAGAATTCATCGATTCAATCGCCGAACATTACGAAATTTTTATCGAACAACCGCCAAAACGCCAAGGCGGCAATGTCTCGGCCATAATCGGAAGAAAATCATAACAACCTAACACCTATCGTCACAGATCCAACGTCAAAAGTAATCAGCTATCGACGTTCGACATTTGACATTCGACGTATTATATGCCAGGTAAAATGAAAACCCACAAAATGATCTCTGATCGCATTCGCGTTACCAAAACCGGTAAAGTTTTAAAACGCACCGACGGCCAAGACCATTTCAACAGCCATGAATCCGGTAAAGTCACACGCAACAAACGTAACGACAAACCGATTTCCAAATCCTACGAACGAACGGTTAAAAACCTCGCGCGTGTAAATAAATAATATCGCATAAGCGATTCCATAATTTTGAATTTTTAATTTTAAAAAAGGTATGCCCAGAGTAAAACGCGGAACACATCACATAAAACGCCGCAAAAATATCTTAGCCCGCACCAAAGGAATGATGTGGGGACGTAAATCCAAACTCACCCAAGCCAAAGTAGCCTCTACCAAAGCCGGCCTGCACGCTTTTACCGACCGTAAAATCAAAAAACGCGTCAATCGCGGCTTGCAAAATATCCGCATTAATGCGGCAGCCAGAAAGTTAAACACCACATACAGCAAGCTCATCAGCCAGATTAAAAAGAAAGATATCCGGTTAAATCGCAGAGTTTTATCACAAATTGCCGAAAAATACCCCGCGGTTTTCGAAAAAATCGTCCAAATGTAACTATCCACACAAACCAACAAAGATCCGCAACCACGCGGGTCTTTTTTGTGCTAAAATATAATTAATATTCAATTATGATTAGTAAATGGCGGTTAGCTAATAAACGGCCATCAACTATCAACTACAAACTTAAAAATTAGTATGCCCAAAAATATCGAATCCATGCCGGCCAAAGAAGCCCCTGAAAAAAGACAGGAGCGAAGCGCGCCCGCAAAACAAGAACGAACAGAAAAGTCCTCCGAGGATAAACAAGCTCTCGAATATCTGCGCAACACATATCGAGTAATGGACGAATATGAAAAAGTTCGCACAGATTACGAAATCTCTCTTTTGGATCAAAAAAAATCCGCCCCGCCCACCGAAAAGCAAAAACAGTTAAAATCACAATTGCAAGAAATGTGGAATCAATTGCAATCCATGCACGGAGAATTGGCTGAACATGAATACATGACCAAAAAAAAGGATTTGCAACAAAGTTTGGCCCATGCCCGTGAAAAAATCGAAGATCTGCACAGCTTTACCGGTCAAGAAACGGCATCGGCCGAAAAATCGATTGATACAGTGCTTAAAAATCGCGAATCAATCAAACTCAATACCAAAGAATCCCTACGTAATCAGCCTGAAATAAAAACGCTTCGAACCAAGCTCGCGCGCCTTAAGTCATCTTTTGCCGGTGCTTATAAAATGTCTCCCGCGCGCGCCGATATTTTACTTACCCAGCCAACCGGCGTCATGGGCGCTATCAAAGGACTTTACGAAGGTAAAATGCCTACAGCCGATGAACGCAAAAAACTTAAAACGCTTCGCAGTGAAGACGCTCAAGAAATGCTGAAAAATATTAAAGATCTTGAACAAGAAATTGAGAAAGCTTGGAAAAAAGCCAAAAAAGAAGAAGCTGTACAAAATACTGAAAACGAAGACATAATCGAAGAAGTTACTTTGGATGAATCAGTTTCCATTCCCACTTTACGCGCAACTTTCACCAAAGAAATCAATCAAGCCAAGGCCAATAAAGACCTGGAAAAAGCCTCTGAACTCAAAAAAGAGCTGGACGAAATCTACGGCAATTTATACGAATACTTCCCCGAACTCATCCGCATCAAAGAAGATGAGACCGGCGAAGAATCAGCCAGAGAAACGCTTTTACCTTCTCAAGTGGAAATGCCGGTTACCGCGCGTGACTTCAAACACGAACCCAAAGTTATTCTCTCCGAAGAAAAAGCCGCCCGCGAAGCACCAACACTAAGAAGCGAAAAGCAAGAATCCGAACGTCAAGAAAAAATCCAAAGCTCAATCGAAGCTTTTGGCGGAGGTGAGGCGGGTCGCAAATATGCCGCCGATCTTTGGAATTACGCAAACAGTCAAATTAAAGAGCAAGGAGGTATCAAGCTCCAGGGCGAAAAAGGCCAATTCAAAGATGCGCTTGAATACGTAAACGCATTCTCTGAAAAAGTTTCTAAAAGCGCGGAAATACTGGGTCGCGAACGCTCGGCTCAAATCTGGCAAGAAATAAACGACCACAGGAATGAATTACTCCAATCCGAATCTCTTACAGCTAAAGAAAAACAATATCTACGTGAGCTTGACCCCATCTATTACGTGGAACAGTCCGCGCTACGCGACAAAGCCTTACAAGAAGATGATCTGAACTCCGCAGGCAAACACAATGCTGTCATAGACAAAATCAATAAAACATTGGGTTACCCTGAGGGCATGAATCCATCCACCGGCGAAGGCATGGGTCGCGCGCCACAAAACGAAACTCGTGGCTTAGGTAAACGTCGCGCCGCCTCAGAAACCGCCGGATACGCCGAAAAAACCGGCTTAACCGCACGAACCGCCGAAGCCGGTGCCGATAAACGCGAAACCGTTCATGAACCTATTTATAGCCCGGAATGGGCTGCTCGTGTTTTACCTAATGCTAAAGCCGAATGGGATAAAATTAATGAATATATTAAATCAAACGAAAAACCCGCCAAACAAGCAATTAAGGAAATAATTAAAGATATTACATTACACGTAAAAGAAATAACTGATACTGGCGCTGATTTATCGCAAGAGTATCAAAACCTAAACAAACTCAACCGCTTACGCATCGGCCAACCGGCCGAGGCCACCCGTTATGTAATGCTTAAAGCCGCCAGTGAACTCACGCCTGTCACGGAAGATGACAAAAAAGTACGTGAAGCACTAGTTAATGCTGTTGCCGAAATCGATAACAAACTCATGGGTCTAAATATGGAAAAAGTCGGCAAAACAGAATCAATAAAAAATAAAGTATACAACATACTGGGTACAAAAAATGAAGCCGTTGCCAAAGACATGCTGACTGATTTAGAAAAATTCACCTCTGAATTGGAACAAGGCAGTGATTTCAAAGTCCGCAGTCTTATGGGTAATATTTCCAGAAAACTTAATAAACAGGGTGTTCCCAAAGCAAAAATCAACGAAATTAAAGAACTACTGCGTCAAGCTAGGAATGAAAACCGCGATACACTTAGGATGGCCGCTTAAGCGAGCGCGACAAATAAAAATCCCTCACACAAATTGCGGAGGGATTTTTATTTCCTGAACGTAATTTGTATTTACGAGCTCCTGCTTAAAATATCTTTGTTTAACATCTCAAATAATTCACTAACAGTCATTTGCATCTGATTAGCGGTTCCGCGCTTACGAATCATCAAATTACCCTCCATTTCTTTATCGCCATAAACTATCATGTATGGTACTTTTTTCATCTCAGCATTGCGAATTTTTTTGCCCACGGATTCACCGGCTTCATCGATCTCAACTCTGAAACCCTTTTTAATCAGTTTTTTAGCAAATTCACGCGCCGGTTCAATATGCCTATCCGCCACGGGCAGTAAAGCAACTTGCACCGGAGCGATCCACAATGGAAAAGCTCCCGCATAATGCTCTATCAACAACCCAATAAATCTCTCAAACGAACCAAATAAAGCACGATGCAACATATAAGGCTGTTCTTCTTCACCGTCGGCATTTACATAGGTCATCTTAAACCGCTCCGGCAAATTAAAATCAAACTGCAAAGTCGAACATTGCCATTCGCGTCCCAAAACATCTTTCAGTTTAAAATCCAATTTCGGACCGTAAAAAGCCGCTCCTCCAACATCCTTGCTTACATTCAAGTCCATATCTTTAGCAACTTTTTCCAGTATTTCTTCCGTAAACTTCCAACCCTCATCCGATCCGATCGATTTCTGTTCATTCGGATCTCTAACTGACAAATACACATTGATATCATTCACGTCAAAACCGAAAGCTTTAAACATAAACAGCGTAAAATCAACTACTTTCTTCAACTCTTTTTCAACCTGATCTGCCCGGCAAATTATATGCGCGTCATCTTGCGTAAAACCGCGCACACGAGTCAACCCTGACAACTCACCCTTCTTTTCATAGCGATACACGGTTCCGGTTTCCGCCCATCTATAGGGAAAATCACGATATGAATGCATGCTGTTTTTATAAATTTGTACATGAAACGGGCAATTCATGGGCTTTAACAAATATCTTTCACTAACGGAAACTTCTTGCCCTTCCTGTTCATCCTTTAAGCTCTTACCAACCTCCAAAGGCGGATACATGGAATCATTATAAAAACCCCAATGACCGGATGTTTCCCACAGAGCCTGCTTTCCGATATGAGGCGTCCTAACCAAGGCATAGCCGTTTTTCATGTGTTCTTCATACCAAAAGTCCTCAATCACTCGCCATAAAATCGCACCTTTAGGATGCCAAAGAGGCAAACCCAAACCAACCATTTCATCAATATGAAATAAATCCAATTCCTTGCCCAACTTTCGATGGTCTCTTTTTTCCGCCTCTTCCATCAAAACCTTGTGTCCCTCTAATTCCTCTTGCGTCGTAAAACATAAACCATAAATTCTCTGTAGCTGTGGATTTTCTTCTTTACCTCGCCAATAAGCTCCCGCGATTTTATGCAGTTCAAACGCACCAATTTGATTCGAGCTTTCCACATGTGGTCCTCGACACAAATCCTGAAAATCTCCCAATTTATAAACCGATACCGCATTTGGCTTTGCCGGATCAATATCAGCAACCTCCTCATCGCTTATCTTAGTCGTCCCCTTTTCTTTCAAGTCTGTTAAAAGCTCAACCTTAAAGGGCTGATTCAAGCCTTTAAACAAATCAATCGCTTCATCTACACTCATTTCTTTTCTTTCAAAAACCAAATTTTCAGCAAAGATCTTCCGCATTTCGGTCTGAATTTTTTCCAAATCCTCAGGTGTCACGGCTCTACCGATATCAATATCATAATAAAAACCAAAATCAATCGTCGGACCGACGCCGAATTTAGCATCAGGAAATAATCTTTGTATTGCCGCGGCCATTACATGTGCCGCGCTATGTCGCATAATATCTATATCCATATAACCTCGTTGTTGTGTAATAATAATTTAATATTTACAAATTACGAATTAATTTTTTTATAAAATTCAATAATATTCCCCTCTGTATCTTTCACCTGAAAAATTAAATATTCCCCAATCAATTCAGGATGCATCACAATTTCACAACCTTCATTTTTTACAAAATCAAACATCTTATCAATGTCATCAATCTCAATATTTAAAACTACATTATTTCCATAAATAACATCTTCATCATCAAACGCGGGATTAAATAAAAGGAAAGAGATATTCCCTAAATCAAAAGAGCTCATCTTCTCACCATATGCCGATACTGAAATATTGAAAATTTCTTCATAAAATTTTACAGCCCTATCCATATCTTCTATGGCTAAATAGATTGCTTTTATACGTGGCTCCATAATAACCAGCTCATATCTTTTATAAATAAATAACCGACCGATCTCTACAAAAAATTCGCAGAATATCCGTCGGGACCCCTCGACTATGCTCAGGGCGGTTCCACCCGAATTTCATAATTAACTTGCAACTTCTAGCTTCTAGAAACTAGCGAGTAGTAGTTTTAAGCTAATGTATGACACTCATTCATCTTATATTGTGGTCTTTATTCAAAGACCAACGGTTGGTAGCCGTCCTAACTATAATACTCAAATAAAAAAAATCCGTCAAACAAAAA
>CAYFST010000012.1:9245-34400 GCA_964345995.1 uncultured Gammaproteobacteria bacterium | reverse complement strand
AGTTGGCGTAGCCAACAAGATGAAACCCCTAGCGATTAGCTAGGGGTAGTTCATTCATTACTCGTTTTATAAAAATTGCATGGTTGACATTTTTATAGCTTGAACGTAAAATCTTGGCGTCCTTGAAATATGTCAGAAGACAGTAAAAAAGCACAACCCAATACAAAACCCGATAAAAAAGACGGCTTAACCGGTTGGGAAGCATTGGGATTCGCCTGGGAAATGGGCTATACAATGGCAATTCCTTTAGTCGCGCTGGCAATTGGCGGCAGATTACTCGATCAGCATCTTGACACATCTCCTGCTTTCTTGCTCATTGGTATCTTAGTATCTATAATAATTTCCTCGACTTTAGTCGGTATGAAAGCTACCAAAATCATCAATCAAATCAGCAAATAATCAAAACATTGTACGATGTACAAATAATGTATGTTAGCAATTTCAATCGGACCAGAAGTCATAGCCACAATCGCCGGTTTTCCCATAACGAACACCATGCTTGTCGCGGGTATTTTATTTTTTGTTATTTTAGCCATCATAGGAATCACTTTGAGAAGCATCGATCCCGACAAACCGGCCACCGGTATTGCCGGTTTAATGGAAGTTTTTGTTGAATTCTTTTTAGACTTCGTGGAATCAATTACCAATGATCGCGACAAAGCGCTTAAATTCTTCCCCATAGCCGGCACAATTTTCTTTGTGGTACTGCTTTCAAATTTGGTAGAACTCTGGCCCGGGATGGGAACAATCGGCGTCTGGGGCATGCATCACGGCGAACTAACATTAATACCTTTTATACGATCAGTCTCGGCCGATCTAAACTTCACATTCGTGGTTGCTTTATTTGCCATGATCTCGGTCCAGATAATGGGTATGCATTATTTAGGATTTACCGGATATTGGAGCAAATTTTTTGTAGCACCCTGGCACAAACCGTTTATCATAGGATCTTTCGTAGGTATTCTGGAACTTATTTCCGAATTTTCCAAAGTCCTGTCGTTTAGCTTCCGTCTCTTTGGCAATATCTTCGCCGGAGAAGTCTTGTTGCTCGTAATCGGCTTTTTAGCACCATTCCTGGCTCCTTTACCGTTTTTATTCCTCGAACTATTTGTCGGCTTTGTTCAGGCTCTTGTTTTCGCCACTCTCACCATCGTTTTCCTTAATATGGCCACCATAGGACACGGTGAGCATGAAGATGAACAAGAATCTCGCGCCGATTATTCTAAAGCCACATTTGGTGGCAAACTCGGCGGAGTTGTAACCGCAAGCGTCAATAAGTAGGGAATTGCCATAGAGCCGCAATCCTTGTAGCTCTTCTCAATTTCTTACAATACGACGACATAAAATAAAAAATCACAACAATTGTCGTAGCGAAATAATGTAAGAACCGCTATTTGCTGATCTAGATATAATAAATATCGCGTCAGCGATTCCGGCATTACTAATTCCTAATTCCTAATTCATAATTGATATTATTTATGGAACAAGAAGTAGCACACGCAGCAACAGAAGCTGCAACATCTAACCTGGAATCTATCCGACTTATTGCCATGGCCGCCACTATTGCCATTGGAGGCATGTTACCGGCTTTCGGCATCAGCAAAATCGGTGCCAAAGCCATGGAATCCATCGGTCGTAACCCCGAAGCGGCCTCAAAAGTACAAACCGCCATGCTTATCGGCGCGGCTTTTATCGAAGCCATCGCTATTTACGCGCTCGTTGTAGCTCTTATCATCAAATTCGTTTAAACGAAAAACACGTGCCAAGTAGCAAGTTGCAAGAGCACTACATGTTCTTGTTACTTGTCACTTGTTACCTGTAACTAAATATTTATGAGTGAAATGCTAACAAAATTAGGAATTAACTGGCAAGGATTTATCGCGCAATTGATAAATTTTACGGTTCTTTTCCTTATCCTGCGCTTCTTTGCCTGGAAACCCATAACAGCCGCCTTAGAACATCGCCGACAAAAAATTGCCAAGGGTATAGAAGATGCTAAACGCGCCGACGACCAGTTGGAAAGTATAGAACGTGAGCGCAAAGAAACCATGACCGAAGCGCGCAAAGAAGCCTCACAAATCATTGAAGACGCCAAACAAAAAGCGGCAGTTATTAAAGATGAAAAAATGCATTTGGCTAAAATGGAAATCGAAAAACAAGTCGATGAAGCAAAAGAAATGATAGTGGGCGAACGCGAAGCCACATATTCGGCCTTAAAACAAGATCTGGCTGATTTAATAACCAAATCAACCGGTAAAATCGTTAAAGAGTTGGATGACGAAGCGCATAAAAAACTCATCGACCAAGCCGTACAAGATTTGGAAACCGCATAATATGAGTAAAAACATTAAAGAAATCGCGAACGCTTTAATTAAAACCGCTCAGCAAGAAAATCTTGTCGAACGCGTAATTGATGACGCTAAGCTTTTTAATAAAGTCTTAACAATGAACCCATCTTTGATTCAATCATTGCAAGACGGACTTATAGATTTTGAAAAAAGACTCCAAGCTTTAGACATGGCTACCGGTGAAATAATTAACTCTTATACCAAAAATGCGATCGCCCTGCTTATTCAAAATAATCTTCTGAATGATTTTGATAATTTTATACAAGCTCTCGCCTCTCAAGCAGCGGAATTTGCCGGCCATTATGAATGCACCGTAATCACAGCTGTTAAGTTGGATGAAAACAAACAAAAGCAAATCAAAGTTGCTTTGGAAAAAAAATTTAGAGGCTCTGTCCGGCTTAATACGAAAATCGACCCAAACATAATCGGGGGCATGATCATAGAATGCGGTGACTGGCGGTATCAATCAACCATACAAACTAAATTACAACAATTATATAACCATCTGGTTTTGAGTTAAACCAATAAGAGAACTGTAATTATGACAACAAATGCAACTGCTGCAGCAAAACTTTCCGAAGAATTGCAAAGCCAAATAAAATCTTTCGAAGCAAAAAGCACTACCGAAGAAGTAGGCGTTGTTCGTGAAGTGGGCGATGGTATTGCATCAATCAGCGGATTAAAACACGCCAAATCCATGGAGATGCTTGATTTCGATAACGGAGCCACGGGTGTTGCTCTAAACCTCGAACACGATCGCGTAGGAGCAATGATTTTAGGGGATTATACAGGTATTAAAACCGGCCAATATGTACAATCTTCCGGTAAAATTCTCTCTATTCCCGTTGGTGATGATGTTGTGGGTCGCGTTATCGATCCGCTTGGCAAGCCTCGCGACGGCAAACCTGATTATAAAGAAGAAAAAATCTACCCGATTGAAAAAATCGCGCCCGGCGTCATGACTCGTCACCCTGTCGACACTCCGCTTATGACGGGTATAAAAGCCGTTGACTCCATGATCCCAATCGGCCGCGGTCAGCGTGAGCTAATCATCGGCGACAGGCAAACCGGTAAAACAGCTATCGCCATCGATACAATCATTAACCAAAAAGGTAAAGGCGTAACCTGCATCTATGTTGCCATTGGCCAAAAAGATTCCAAAATCGCCAAGATAGTTTCCAAACTCAAAGAAGTAGGCGCCATGGATTACACGGTTATAGTAACAGCATCCGCTTCCGACCCAGCCTCATTGCAATACATAGCTCCATATGCGGGATGTGCCATCGGTGAATACTTTATGGATAAAGGTCAAGACGCTCTCGTGGTTTACGATGACCTTTCCAAGCATGCTTGGGCCTACCGCGAAGTTTCACTTTTACTGCGCCGCCCGCCCGGTCGCGAAGCTTACCCCGGTGATGTTTTCTACCTTCACTCCAGACTTTTGGAACGCGCGGTGCGTCTTTCCAAAGAACACGGTGGTGGTTCATTGACAGCCTTACCTATTATCGAAACCCAAGCCGGTGATGTTTCGGCCTACATTCCAACCAACGTAATATCTATCACCGACGGCCAAATCTTTTTGGAAGGCGATCTCTTTTATCGAGGCATCCGCCCCGCGCTTAACGTCGGTTTGTCTGTATCCCGTGTTGGCGGTGCCGCGCAATTTAAAATCATGAAAAAAATTGCCGGTCCTGTACGCTTGGATCTGGCACAATTCCGCGAACTTGAGGCTTTCGCTCAATTTGCAACAGATTTAGATGAAGCTACTCGCAGTCAAATTGAACGCGGGCGCAGAACCGTGGAAATACTAAAACAAGATCAATACGTCCCCATGTCACTGGCTCACCAAGTAGCTTCACTTTTCGCAGTCACTAAAGGTCTTTGCGATGAAGTTGAAATCGAAAAAATAACCGAATGGGAAGAAGGTATGCATGAATATCTGGAAATTGAAGCCTCGGATCTGCTTAAAGAAATGGAAGAAGTGGGGGAAATGACAGATGAAAACGCAACTAAACTCGAAACCACCCTCAAAAATTACAACGTAATCTTCATCGAAAAATAAAAACATCATTTAATGTTTATTTCTTCAAATTTTTCGCAAAATTAATCAGCTATGCCAGCCAATACACGCGCTATAAATTCACGACTTAAGTCGATCAAGAATACCAGAAAAATTACCAAAGCCATGGAATTAGTGGCTGGCGCCAAGATGCGCAAAGCTGTGCAAATGACAGTCGATAGCCGCAATTACAGCAATAATATCAAACAAATTGTTGATGATATCCTGCCTCTTATTAACCAAAAATCACATCCTTTGCTATACGGACGCAAACAATCCAAATCCAGCATCCTCATTGTAGTCGCTTCAGACAGAGGGCTTTGCGGCGCATTCAACGCCCAGCTTATAAAAACCTGTAAAGAATTCTTAAGCAACCGATCCGAACCTTTTAAGGTCATCACGATCGGCAAAAAAGCTGAAGCGCCAATGCGCCGATTGGGAGTTGAGGTAATGGCGTCATTTGAAGCAATCTCAAATGCGCCTTCGTATGATCGCTCCAGAAGTGCCGGCAAACTCGTCTATGAAGAATTCCTGCAAAGTAAAGCGGACCGCGTTTTTCTCTCTTATTCCGATTTTCGCTCTACAATTTCTCAAGTACCGACCATTGTACAATTGTTGCCAATTATTCCGGAAACCGATTTAAGCACCGAGAGCCATATAGAAGAGCGGGAAAAGGATCCGCGTGAAAAAATGACCCCCGCGGAAAGATTGGCCTATGACCGCAAAAAAGCTGAAAAATACCCTCTGGATTATGAAGTCGTGTTTGAACCCACTCCTCGTCATGTATTGGATCAAATGCTACCCCGATTAATCGACACACGCCTTTATCAAGCAATGCTCGAATCAACCGCCTCCGAGCATTCGGCTCGCATGATGGCCATGAGAAACGCAACCGATTCAGCGGGAGAAATGATCGACTCCTTAACACTAACCTTTAATCGCGCACGCCAAGCCGGTATCACCGCGGAAATATCCGAAATCTCCGCCGGCAAGGCCGCACTTGAATCTTAAATCACGTAACACTAAACAAAAAGCAAGTTCATCACGCGTAACCCATGTCACTCTTGAAAAACTTTAGTCTTGATAAACTTTTAACTAAACTTTATGAAAGGTAAAATCACACAAGTTATCGGTCCGGTCGTAGATGTACGCTTTGAAGGCGAACCTCCGGCAATTTATAACGCGCTCACCATTGACCGCGAAAGAGGAAAACTGGTTTTAGAAGTAGAACAGCATCTCGGAGAAGGTGAGGTACGCACAATCGCCATGTCCGGCACGGACGGCCTTGAGCGCGGGATGGATGTTGCAAACACCGGTGCGCCTATTTCTGTTCCTGTTGGTGAAAAAACACTCGGACGCATGTTTGACGTATCCGGCAATGCTATCGACGGCAAAGGCGAAGTGGGTAATGAAACAACCTACCCCATCCACCGTCCGGCTCCGGCTTTTGCCGAGCAATCAACCCAAACCGAAATCCTGGAAACCGGCATTAAAGTCGTGGATCTCATCTGCCCGTTCTTAAAAGGCGGTAAAATCGGTCTATTCGGCGGCGCCGGTGTAGGTAAAACGGTTATCGTTATGGAGCTTATTCATAACATTGCTACCGAACATGGTGGATACTCAGTTTTTGCCGGTGTTGGTGAACGCACCCGTGAGGGTAATGCTTTATGGGAAGAAATGAATGAATCCGGAGTTATCGATAAAACCTCGCTCGTGTTCGGTCAAATGAATGAACCGCCCGGGGCCCGTGCCAGAGTTGCGTTAAGCGGACTCGCCATTGCTGAATACTTCCGTGATGAAAAAAATCAAGATGTTCTCCTGTTTATCGACAACATTTTCCGCTTTACCCAAGCCGGTTCCGAAGTATCAGCCCTACTGGGCCGGATTCCGTCCGCAGTGGGTTACCAGCCAACCTTGGCAACAGAAATGGGTAACTTGCAAGAACGTATCACCTCAACCAACAAAGGATCCATCACATCCGTGCAAGCCGTCTATGTGCCTGCCGATGACCTTACCGACCCGGCTCCCGCTACAACCTTCGCCCACTTGGACTCAACCGTGGTACTAACCCGCAACCTCGCCGAACTTGGTATTTATCCGGCTGTTGACCCGTTGGATTCCAATTCCACGATTCTAGATCCCAAAATAGTTGGCGAACGCCATTACAAAGTTGCTCGAGGCGTACAAAAGGTTTTGCAACGCTATAAAGACCTGCAAGACATCATCGCCATCCTTGGCATGGACGAGCTTTCCGAAGAAGACAAGCTTGCAGTTGCTCGTGCTCGCAAAATCCAGAAATTCCTGTCCCAACCCTTCTTTGTGGCAGAGATCTTCACCAATAATCCCGGTAAATATGTAACTTTAGAGCAAACCATCACCGGTTTTGAAGAAATACTCGAAGGCAAACACGACGATAAACCCGAACAAGCTTTCTACATGAAAGGTTCCATCGATGAAGTCACCGAATAACTAAGTCACAAGACTCTAGCCGCTAGCTACTGGTAAACATCCAAAAGCTAAAAGCTAAAAACCAGAAGCTGTATTATGTCTCTCCTTCAATTCAAACTCGTAACGCCTGAAAAAGTCGTCTTCGAAAAAAAAGTTTCTCAAGTAACCCTCCCAACCATGGATGGCGAGATTTCGATTTTACCCGGCCACATCCCGCTGGTCGCGGAGCTCGTACCCGGTATTGCTATGCTTAGAGAACACAATGAAACCGAAGACGTTGCCGTATCGGGCGGTTTTATTCAGGTTGATAATCAAGCCAACGTAACCGTCCTGGCCGACACGGCCGAAAGAGGAGAAGATTTGAATCTCAAAGACATCGAAAAAGCTAAAACCCGCGCCGAACAAGTCATGCGTGAATCAGCCCGCGGAAACGACGAAGCCTTTGCCCGCGCCGCCGCAGAACTTGAGCGTGAACTTGCCAGATACCGCGTAGCTCGTAAATACAAAGCGGTTAAAAGCCAACACAGTAAAGAACCGTACCCGGACTCCGAATTGACAGACGACACCGGACCAGTCTAAATATAACTATAAATGCTAAATATTATTCACCTTCAGCGTTTATTAAAAACTAGTAGAAATCGCAAAGCAATGCAATGATTTGGCATTTGTAATTAAAATGAGATGTTTCCTGGGAATTCCGATTCCGGCTGATTGCCGTGAACAAATAAGAAGCGCTTGGCACATCACAGACGAAGAGCGTCCTTTTTTACGTTTGGTTGACCCTGGCCTTTGGCATGTTACCATGTCTTTTTTCGGTGACATAAAGTACAACAATCTGCTTCAGCTCTCTCAATTAATCAACAACGCTTTAGAAACCCCACCCGAAGGCGCTTTTGAAGTAACCGGAATAGAAACCTTCCCGGCTAAAAGACCGGTTCTCTACATCGCCAAATGCAAGCCCGAACAAAAAATCGCTTGGCAAGACACGGTCGCCAATATACGCGACATGGCTTCACTCATTGCGCCACAAATTGACCGCAAACCCTGGCAACCGCATATCACACTAGCGCGCGTTCGCAATAAAAAAACTCTAGACCCTTTAGAGATGTCTTTGGAAAACATCGGCTGGGTACCTGAATTTGCCACCCTTTACATGAGCGAACTCACTTCCGCCGGCCCCAAATACACCCCTCTTCACGAATACCGCCTAAACAACTAAATAAAAAATAATTATGAATTAAGAATGAACAAGCCTCCGGCATTAATATATATAAAAATCGCACAGCGATTCCAACATTCTTAATTCTTAATTTTTAATTATTATAATGACTTTCTCTGTTTTTAACCTAGTAATCCACGGTTACAGCCTAAACCGTTTGATCCAAGAAATTCTGACGCGCGCCAGCCTTAATCAACAAACCTGGATTGTTACCGCTAATCCGGAAATTTTATTATACGCTAAAAAAGATAATCAATACTGGGAAACTCTACGGCAAGCCGACATCCGTTCTGTTGATGGCTTTGGCCTGCAACTTATTAGTTGGCTAAAGGGTAAGTCAACTAAACGCGTCACCGGGGTTAAACTCGCCGACGAAGTTGCTAAGCACTGTGCCAAGCAAAACTGGACACTGGTTCTCGTCGGCGGATCAGAAGGCGCCGCTGATAAATCCGCCTGGATGCTGCGTCAGCGCCACCCCGAACTAAAAGTCTATGGCGAAAATGGGGGACGAATATCGCAAGACGGTATAGCTGATGAAGCGGGGGATGAGGTTATTTCTCGTATCCAAGAATACAAAGCCGATACAATTCTAGTCGCCTTCGGCCACCCCAAACAAGAATATTGGATTGCCCGCTACCGTGACAAATTTCCAACCGCAAAACTTTTCATCGGCGTTGGCGGTACTTTTGACTTCTGGTCCGGTAATACTCGACGCGCACCCGCTTGGATGCAAAATATTGGCCTCGAGTGGCTCTACCGTCTCGTTCTGGAACCCAAACGCTGGCCAAGAATCTTTAACGCCGTCATAATCTTTCCCATCAAAGCATTATTCGTTAAATAAACACAGTCAACCTCCGTAGATATAAATCTCGCGTAGTATTGAGTAGTTTTAGCGTAGAAAAATATTTATCCGTGCCCAGGTGACAAGCTTTTATTTCAGTACGGATAAACACGAGACACATCCCTACGAATAAGGTTGCCACTAAACTCGTTATAAATGTTAGAAACGGCTAAGACTCCGTGGATATCTGGAATGACGAAATATCATTTGACAAGTAGCTCGTGGCTAGTTACCAGTAGCTATAACACGTTAGACAAAATAGCTATTTTCACGTATTATCAGCCTATTATGCCAGAAAAACGTATCAGAACCCGTTTCGCACCCAGCCCCACCGGTTACCTCCATATCGGCGGAGTCCGTACCGCTTTATACGCCGAATTGCTAGCCAAACAAGCCGGCGGTGATTTCATCCTTCGCATCGAAGATACGGATCGTTCACGGTTTGTTGAGGGAGCAATGGAAAATCTTTGCAGAACACTGAAGCAACTCGACATAACTCCAACAGAAGGTGTCTGGCTTGATGAAAACGATCAAATTATACAAAAAGGCGATAATTGCCCCTATATCCAATCCGAACGCCAAGAAATCCACCAAAATTACGCCAAAAAGTTAGTAGAGGAAGGCAAAGCATATTATTGCTTTTGCACAGCTGAAAGATTAGAGGAAGTCCGCAAAATGCAAGAACTCACTAAGCGACCGACCGGATACGATGGTCATTGCCGTAATTTAGACGCTAATGAAGTCCAAGCCAAGCTGAATGCGGGCGAAAAGTGTGTTATCCGTCTAAAACTACCCAAAGAAGGCGAAGTTACAGTCAACGATGTTATCCGCGGTGATGTTAAGTTTGACTGGAAGCTTATAGATGATCAAGTCATCCTCAAATCCGACGGCTTGCCAACATACCACTTGGCCGCAACCGCTGACGATCATGATATGGGCATCACTCACGTCATCCGCGGAGAGGAGTGGCTCTCATCCACGCCAAAACATCTCTTCATCTACGAAGCTATGGGCTGGGAAGTGCCGAGCTTTGCCCATCTTCCACTTATCCTCAACCCGGACAAAACCAAACTCTCCAAACGCCAAGGAGACGTTGCAACCGAAGACTTCCTCAAAAAGGGATACTTACCGCAAGCATTGATCAACTTTGTTGCTCTTTTAGGCTGGAATCCAACAGCCGACCGCGAAATTTACACCAAACAAGAATTAATCAGTCTATTCAACCTTTCCAAAGTCAACAAATCAGGTGCCGTTTTTCAACTGGATAAACTCAATTGGCTTAACAATTATTATCTTCGCAAGCTTAATGATCAGGTTTATTTCGACCTTGTTTTACCGTACTTAAATGACTATTCAGCAGATTACGATCTTAAACGTCGCGTTGCGCTCATGTATCGAGAACGCATGGTACTGCCAACAGAAATAACAGATGAAGCCGCTTATCTTTTTGCAGATAAACTCGACTATTCCAATGTCTCTATTACTTGGAAAGATCATCCCAAAAACGAGGCTAAAAAAAGATTAAACGCCGCGATCGAATGGATTGAACAAATTGATGACTCAAAACAACACGATTCTGAGTTTATCGAGACTCACATTAAGTCTTTTATAAAAGAAAACGAATGGGGGAATGGTGATACTCTTTGGCCTTTAAGAGTCGCTCTCTCGGGCAAAGAAAAATCACCAAGCCCTTTTGATTTAATCGCAACTTTAGGTAAAAAACAATCAACAACCCGCGTCAAACAAGCACTTGAGCAATTGTGATATAATAAAATCACATAACGTTGTGAGTACAAATTCTATTTTTAGATGATTAAAACTGCTTTTAAATTATTTTGCATTATTGCGTTTTCCTGCGCGGTTCTTTTAGGTATACATGAAACATACGCGGAAGAAGCGGTACAGCTTAAGGATACGGCCGATAAACTTAACGTGAAATTGGAATCTAAAAAATCGCGCGCCAAAGAAGTACAAGGGATGATTAATAATTACAAAGAAAGAATACGCATCCAAGAATCTCAAAAACTTACCCTGGAAAATCAAATAGCTTTATTGGATAATCGCATCAGAGAAAAAGAACTTCGTGCTGAAGAAATTCGCACGCAAATTGAAATACTCACACTCGAACTGCAAGCTTTAAATAGGCAAATAGTACGTCAAGAAGGGAGAATAACCGCACAAAAAGCGCTTGTAGCCGATCTTATTCGCCGTATACGCCAGGCTGATGATATAAATACAATGCACGTTTTTTTAAGCCGTCCCAGTCTTTCATCTTACTTTCAAAATATCGAACAGCTTGCTCGGCTCGAAGGCGATTTAACGCAATCTTTGCAAAGAGTAATGGTACAAAAAACAAATTTACAAAATGATAAAGTTGTACGCGAATCAAAAAGAGAAACTTTAACGGAACAAAAACAAAAATTACAGGAAGAACAATTTCGTTTGGAAATGGAGCGCAATTCAAAAAAATCTTTACTGGCTGAAACCGAATCCAAACAAAGTGAGTTTGCGCGCGTAATTGCCGAGCTTCGTCAGCAAGATCAAGCAACAAGTAATGAAATATATCGCATAGAAAAAGAACTTAAAGACAAATTAAATGCCATCGACGAAGCGCTGGCTAGCGGCGAAACTTTGTTAATGTGGCCCGTGCCTGTTCGTAAAATTACAGCTACATTTCACGATCCAACATACCCTTTTCGGCATTTATTCGAGCACCCCGGAATCGACCTTCGCGCCGGAGTCGGCACACCCATCAAAGCCGCCGGTGGTGGCTACGTAGCCTGGACTAAAACAGGGCGTTCTTATGGTAATTACGTAATGATCGTACACGCAGGCAATATCGCCACGTTATACGCTCACCTTTCAAAATTCTCAGTTAATCCGGGCGAATATGTAGAGCGTGGTGATATAATCGGCTACACGGGCGGTATGCCCGGAAACCCGGGTGCGGGTCTCTCCACAGGACCGCATTTACACTTTGAAGTCCGCCAAGACGGAATTCCTGTAGATCCTCAAGGATACTTGCCCATAACAATTGAAACTGATCTATAACACAAAGACGCGCATCACAAACATACAGCTATCTCTTCTTGCAACTTACGAATCTTTCTTTGTTAAAAAACTACCCATAGAGTAGGTAGGTATTTTTTATCTAGATATCTTGATATTGGATCTCAATAAATTCTCGATGCAAAGCTCGTATGAAACCCGCGCTCAATTCAGTCGCGGCATCAACATCAGGTGGGTACTTGCCACTCAAACGAGCAGATTCAAGTATCGGAGCGGACAACTGATTCAAACTATCCCAGTAGTCCATATGTCTCTCCGATAATCCACAAAATGCAAAATGATCCGGCACATTGGCGATTAAAAGTACAAAATCTTTGAATTCTCTCATGTTTCTCATCTTTTCCTCCATAATCTTGTCAGAGATTAATCAGTATACCGCAAATTCTGTCAAAGTCAATATCGTAACTTTACACTATAACTAAGGACTTTATTGGCCAAATCTATAATATCCCGTAAAGTCGAAACGGTTACAGCGTCTGCCCGAAACTGTCTAAAACCGATTACACCTTTAAAATACCAAGGCAAATGTTTTCTAAGTTTGATCAAGCCATGATCTCCATACGTCTCCAACTGATACTCAGCATGCTTAACCATAATCCGCATCCTCTCTTCAGCTGATGGATCACCTGGGTCTTTACCGGTCTCAAGCATTTCCTTAATCCTCTTAAAAATCCACGGCCTGCCCAAAGCACCTCGAGCAATTAAAAATCCTTGAGCACCGGATTTACTCAATGCCTCTTTTGCCGATTCAGCGTTCGTAATATCGCCATTTACAAAAACCGGCACCTTTAACTCGGACACTGCTTCACCAACAGCTTTCCAATCCGCTGAACCCGAATAACCCTGAGATTTGGTGCGTCCATGAATCTCCAGAGCATCCGCACCGGCCCCTTCAATAGCCTTTGCAAAATCAACAATATCTTGAGGATTATCCCAGCCTAGACGCGTCTTAACTGAAAGTGGTACATTAATAACGTTCTTTACAGCTTTAATAATATTTACGGCTGTTACTGGATCTTTCATTAAAGACGCTCCGTTAAATTGATTTACCGCCTTGGGCACCGGGCACCCCATATTAATATCAATACCGTCAGGTTTGTATTTTTCTTCAATAATTTTTGACGCCTCAGCCATAATATTCGGCTTAGATCCAAAAATCTGTTGAATCACCGGGTGTTCTATCGGATCAAGCTCACATATTTTATCAGTACGCTTATTACCCCTCACTATGGCTTCCGCTGACGCCATTTCCCGAAAAATCACAACCTCGTTCCCGCTAAACTCCCTTACCAAACGACAAAATGGCAAATCTGTAAAATCCGCCATCGGAGACAAAGCCATAATCGGCCTTGAACTATCCATCCACTTCATATGCTTAAAAAATTCAAATCTTTTTTCAAGATAAACGAAAGCTTAGCAAAAAACAATCTAAATGTCGACCTCACAACCCAAAAGTCTCTAAAACACCATGAAGATCCGGGTATAAATTCACTAATCAAAATAATACATTGGCAAGGCGGAATAATTGTTTTATTATTTATCCTTCTGATAATCTCAATTTTCGCGAATATCCTAAAAATCAACTTTAAGCTACCTAATCAAGAAGCTCTTCAAAGCCCGCCTCCGCTTGAGCTTGCCGATGTAGATTACAACTCAATTTTTTATAATAATACTGTAAAGATTACCCATGGAGCTACGGTTGATAAACCCGAATTAATCATTATAGGAAAAATATATGATGGACAAAGAGTACTTGAAAAATGGCCTGATTTTAATTTCTTAGTGAATAACGCTGAAGTACCTTTAACGGAGCATAATTCTCAATACAAAATAAATTTAAATCTTAAACCTGGTCTAAACGTCATAGAAACCGCTTTTCGTATAGACGGAAAATTGTATAAAAGAAAACAAAAAGTTATCAATTTCCAACCACAGCCCATAAACTCCACGACAACCGATGAAACAATTTCAACTCAAACAACCATACCCGCCGGCAGGTGATCAGCCCGAAGCTATCAAACAACTTACAACGCGTCTAAAAAAACAAGCGCGAATGTTAACTTTACTGGGCGCCACAGGCACTGGCAAAACCTACACTCTGGCCAATGTTATCCAAAACATACAAAAACCCACGCTCGTTATTGCTCATAATAAAACGCTCGCCGCCCAACTTTGTAATGAATTTCGAGAATTTTTTCCGGACAATGCCGTAGAATACTTTGTTTCCTATTACGATTATTATCAACCCGAGGCGTATTTGCCCAAGAGCGACACTTATATTGAAAAAGAAGCTCAGATAAACGAAGAAATCGACCGCTTGCGCCATAATGCAACTCAGTCACTACTAACCCGTAAAGATGTAATCGTTTGTGCCTCCGTGTCTTGTATTTACGGTCTGGGCGCGCCCACCACTTACGCTGATATCATCTTTCACCTTATTACCGGAGAATCGATTTCACGCCAAAATACCATCAACCGGCTCATCAACATGCAGTTTACACGTACTAATGCTGATCTTACACGCGGCTCTTTTCGCTTAACCGGCACAACGCTTGAAATAATGCCCGTGCACCAAGAAACGATTTACCGCGTCGAAGTACTGGGTAACCGCATCGACCGCATCATACAAATTCACCCCATTACCCGCAAAATCATTGCCGAGCACGATGATATTTGGATATTTCCTGCCAAACACTTTATTACAGCCGGCCCCGAAAAAGAACGCGCTTTAAAAGCCATACGCAAAGAACTTGCCGAGCGAGTTAAATATTTTGAAAGCGGGAAAATGCCTCTGGAAGCTGAACGCATTGAACGCCGTACAAAATACGATTTGGAAATGATGGAAAATCTGGGCTATTGCTCGGGCATAGAAAACTATTCACGACCTCTTTCAGGGCGCAAACCCGGAGACCCGCCCGATACTCTTATATCATATTTCCCAGATGACTTTCTGCTCATTATGGACGAATCTCACGTCAGCATACCCCAAGTTGGCGGTATGTATGCGGGAGACAAATCACGTAAAGACACGCTTATAGAACACGGATTTCGTTTACCCAGCGCCCGTGACAACCGCCCCTTAAAATTTATTGAATTTGAACGCAAAATCAAACAAGCGGTTTTCATGTCCGCAACTCCCGGTCCATATGAATATAAAAATTCCGAGGCAATTGTGGAGCAAATAATCAGACCGACCGGCTTGATTGATCCCGAAGTTATCATTAATCGCATTACGCCAAAAAAGAAAAGCGAGCTCAACCAAATTGAAGATGCCATAGAAAGAATCCTGAAAGTCACTAAAGATAAAGAACGCGTACTGGTTACAACTTTAACCAAAAAAATGGCCGAAGACCTAACCGACTATCTAAAAGACAAAAATATCAAGGCCGTTTATATGCATTCAGACGTCAAAACCGCCGACCGCCTCGAAATCCTCTCCGAATTCCGCAAAGGCACCTACGATGTTTTAGTTGGCGTCAACCTCCTCCGCGAGGGCTTAGACCTACCCGAAGCTTCTTTGGTGTGCATACTCGACGCAGACAAAGAAGGCTTCTTGCGCTCGGAAACATCCCTCATCCAAACAATCGGCCGCGCGGCCCGCAATGTCCGAGGAAAAGTCGTTCTCTATGCCGATAACATTACCAGCTCAATGAAACGCGCCATAGCCGAAACCGACCGACGTCGTGCCAAACAAATCACCTACAACAAAAAACACGGCATAACTCCCCAAACCATAAAAAAAGCCATCCAAGACCTGCGCGGCCAGCTTGGTTTCGATACCGAACCCAAAGACGTCAAAAAAATACTCGCGCTCGAACTCGCGGCCGAAGATAAACAACTCACGCAAATCATCAAAGAAAAAGAAGCGGAAATGAAAGACGCCTCACTCCGCCTGGACTTTGAACTTGCCGCGATCTTGCGCGACGAAATCATAGTCATCCGCAAAGAACTGGAAAAGCGCAAGAAGAAGGCTCCTTTGCCCGACAAAGAAGGTAAGCCCAAAATTAAGCGCCCGCCCAGGCATGGAAGGACTAAATAGCCATAATACTATAAAAATCAGGCATTCTGGCCTTAACAGTATTAACAAATATCAAATACCGTGTTAATGAGTAGTGTCAAACCTGCACTTTTCAAGCTATCAAAATAAGGAAATATTATGGCGAGTCTACTGTTTACACGCCCGATGGAAGTCGATTACGACATCAATGGCTATGAATTACTAACTACCAATCAAAAACAAGTTGGCATAATGCCAAACATAACCCAAGATAGTTTTGATTTTACAAACGAAAAATCTGGTGTCCAGAAAGTTACAATAGGACTTTTTTGTGGGAATGAATGGTTAACCCTTGAAGAAGTTTTGAATCTACTAAAGAGAAATAAGCAAAGACCAATTGATGCTCTCGAGCTCTGTACGCTGGGTGTTAAATTTCCTTGGATGCCGCAAGATCACGACATGATAGTCGGGCTTGGTAGTGAAGCCAAAAACACTACAGATCTCATGTTCCCTTTTTTGAGAAATGGGATCATGCGACCATGCCTGGCAATGTGGAGCTACAAAGTTCAAAAGTTTCCACCTTCGGCATGCTTCATGGGATTCAGCATCGACTCCGAAGCCTAGCAACTCCTCACAACTCCAACCTTAAAAAGTTGGGGTTTTTTATTGATTAATGGAATTATTTTTTCAACATAAAAAAATCCGCGTTGGAATTAAATCCTGCGGATAGGATACATTTCGTTGAATGATTTTAAACTGACGGCGTAAGTCTTTCACGCTAAGCTCAAGGTGCATGGAGAGTTGACACAGGGCTTTTTTAACATCCTCTGCAGTAATTGCAAATACCCAATAGTTGCTGGATGTTCGAAATCAAAATCATCCTGCCGATTTCTTTGAAAGATGCTGGATACTTAAAATGTTATTAAGAGTAAAAAAAGACTGCGAAAACATCACAGTAAAAAGCAAAACAAACACTCAAACATCAACCAGGCCGCGTAAGCGCAAACTGGTAACCATGTGCCGTTGCACCGGAATTGTAAAGATTCCAGTAAGCCGTAAGCCAGAGCGTCCAGTCATTGTGCCATTCCAAATTGTACATATCGTAGATGCTGCGCATAACCTCGAGGCAATCCATCGAACCAATGCTTAGAAACTCGGTAAAGCTAATGGCTCGCGCATGAATACCCATACTCTCGCTGTTAAGACGCTCGATCTCTGCGGCAAGATATACTTGAGTCGCACTAGATCCCAATCCGGTATCCAAGTACAAGATGTCATGACTTTGAGCCACTGCCAGCTCAAGCGCTCGGTTGTAATATACATACAATGGCTGACCAACAAGCACATAGAGTGTGTCTATTAGTACAAAGTCTTTGTGCTCCTTGCCATCCAGCCGACTGCTGCTAGTAAAATAGCAATGAGTGGGGAAAAAGACTGCAATCGGTTTACTCATGTGTTCCTCCGGTTTTGTAAAATGTTCAACACTTGAATATCATACACTATGCTTTATGTCAATATAAATTACTGGTAAAGATTGACACTGATAATAAAAAATGTTAAATTACTGCCACAAACAGGAGGAACCAATGCTACATTTGCACCTTAGAGAATATCCCAAGGCGATCACTACAATCACTGAAATCAACGAAATGCTTGAAGCACAAGGGATAACCGCTGTAGATTGTGTATCTTTCAGCGAAGTTCATGAACAATTAAAAAAGCGAAAGCAGTACATACGTGAAACCGAAACCGGATACAAGCATAGTGCCGCAAGCGTCAAGGGCATGAAACTGGATTGGTCTCTCGTTTATTACAATGACGATAAAAGAGCGACCAGCCTATTCGTCGAGGTTAAGTGCACATTTTTTGACAATCCACTGGAACAAGAATCTCAGGCCATCATTGCCAGATACCATGCAGGATTGAATGAATGGTGGTTCAAATGGACCAACCTAACACCTGATGACAAAAAAGATATTTCTTCCGACTTAGCCAGTGAGATGCTTTTCGTGAACGGGCTTGATATTGCCGAAAGAGATGAATGGGCAATAGAAACAGCCGACGCATTGAAACTGATTAACACAATGGCAACATTGTATAAGCTACAGCCCAAATCTTAGTTTTTCAACAACTCCTTTTTTAGGGAGTTTTTTACTTGTTAATTTACATCTTTTAGACTAAGCTCATTATTATGAACAACATCATGGCTTCATTACTTAGTGTATTATTATATATATTTATCACTGTAGTCTTTATCTTTTTTACAAATAAAATTAGCTGGGGAGAATTTGATTCTGAAAATATAATACTTTTTTCAACAGGTGTCATACTTGTTATTTACACAGTACAAACTTATTATTTAAGAAAAGAATCTCAGAATCAAACCGAAACACAGTTTCGTCCATATTTACAAATAAAGCAAAATGACCGCATTCATGTTTCTAAAGAAATTAATGTAAATGAAAAGGATTTATTATCATTAGAGATGGTTAATATAGGCCTAGGAATAGCAAAAAATATACAAATCAAAGTACAAACGAATTATGAAGATTTCAAAATAAGCATTAAATCTATCGATTGTTTAGGCGGTGGTGGTAGAAGTATTCAGTTAAGACCAAATTTACGTTTTTCTAAAAACAATGAGGATATCTTCAATTCAAATTTTAATAATGATAGTATCATCGAAAAATTGGTTGAAACTGATGATCTAATTGAATTTTTAATTACTTACCAGGACGTAAAAGAAAATCATTATAAAGCCACTGTTATTTATAATCGAAATTACACTGATCAAACATATATACGTAAACAAGAAAAAATTTAGTATGGACTCAGCTCAAGAAGTAAAAAATCACCTAGATATTGTCGACATAGTGGGGGAATATCTGCAACTAAAACCCGCCGGAAGCGGTAGTTTTAAGGCGTGTTGCCCATTTCACCAAGAAAAAACTCCCAGTTTCTTTGTTAACCGTCCGCGCCAATCATGGCATTGTTTTGGTTGTGATAAAGGCGGTGACATGATTTCTTTCGTCCAGCAAATTGAAGGCATGGATTTTATTGATGCTTTAGAGCACTTGGCCCAAAAAGCGGGTGTGGAATTACCTCGTTTTAACCGTGAACAATTGGGACAAAAAAAGAGCCTACAACAAGCCAATGAGTACATTTGTAAATTATTACAACACACTCTACAAACCTCGCCTGAAGCGCAAATAGCTCGCGAATACATTAAACAACGTGGCATAGACGAGCTTACGGCAGATATATGGAAATTAGGTTACGCGCCCGCGGATTGGAAACCGTTTATTGCCAAATTCAAAGAACAAGAAATCACTCCGGTTGATTTAATCAACTTGGGTATCGCTAAAAAAAACGATGACCGACCCGGCATCTATTACCGCTTTCGCAGCCGCTTAATGTTTCCCATAACCGATGCCTTTGGCAACGTAATCGGTTTCACCGGTAGGATACTAACCGATGAAAAAACCGCTAAGTATATTAATACACCGGAAACGGTTTTATATAAAAAAAGCCATGTTTTGTACGGTTTAGACAAAGCTAAAACCGATATTAAACGTGAAGACTTAGCCATAGTCGTGGAAGGTAACATGGACGCCTTAACCTCTCACCAATTTGATGTAAAAAACGTTGTCGCATCCAGCGGCACCGCGCTTACAACCGAACAACTTAATCTTATAAAACGCTTTACCAAAAATATCGCTATTGCTTTTGACACAGACTCCGCGGGCCTGGATGCTACGCTTAGAGGTATGGATTTGGCTCGGCAGATGGATTTCAATATCAAAATAATTCGCTATGATCAAGACATCGCCAAAGATCCCGATGAACTCATCCGTAAAAATCTTGAACATTGGAAAGAATCAATCCGCAAAGCAAAACCCATAATGGAATGGATCTATAATTTGGCTTTTGAACAAAATAATGAATCAACACCTGAAGGTAAAAAAATGATTGCCAAATTTGTCTTAAATGAATGCCGGCACATGGCTGACCCAGTAGAACAAGACGCCTGGATAAGTCGCCTGGCCAATGATTTGGATGTATCTTCTGATGCATTAAGAGGTACTTTATCTCACCTTGGCAAAAATACGGCATATCAAACTGAATCATCCAAACAAAGACCTGCAAATGAAAACCAAAATGACCTTATTTTAGATAATAATCAATCAAACAGCACTAAAAGCAAAGAACAAAGATGGCTTGCCGCCGTGATATCAAATCCCGAACTGTTTCATGAAATCAATATTAACTGGATACATACTCCACATGCCGAACTTTACAAATATCTCATTAACAAGTACAATTCGTCCGTTCATGAAAATATCGAATTAGAGCCCAAAATCAATGAATTAATAAATTTTTTAACGCTTTTGGCCGATAAAGAATATGGGGACTTGGACAAAAACAACTTTGTCAAAGAGTTTACCGAAACCGAACAAAGTCTGTTAAACGATAATACCAAGCTGACCCGCCAAGAACTCGAAGCGCAAATGCGCGAAGCCGAAAGAAAAGGCGATACCACGGGTATTCAAGAACTCCTAAGGCAATTTCAAAATCTTAATAACTAAATCTAAACACCGTATCTAAAATATTAATTATTTAATTGTTTCATTTAATTAATGAAAAGTATTCCGTTCCCGCCGGCTCTGCGCAAGACGCGGATCGCTCGCGGCTCGGGAGTGCGCAAGATGTATGCCAAAAACATCTAAATCTTCGTCCAAGAAGTCTACCAAGACAATAAAAAAGAGCTCCACCTCACAAAAAAGCTCCACAAAAAAAACCACAATTAAAAAGAAGCCTGTAAAACAACAGGCTGTTAAAAGTAATACAAAAAAGAAAACGGTTAACAAAAAAAAGACACCTACCGTGATCAAAACGCCTTATGTAAAGGCGCAACCTCCATCCGAGGATGCGTTAAACCAACTTTTTAATAAAGCGAAAACGCGTGGCTTCTTAACAGAAACCGAAGTGCTGTACGCTTTTCCCGATGTCGAAGACTATATTTCTTATTACGAAGCTTTTATAGACCGATTGGATGCCGCCGGTATCAGCATGGTTGAAATTAAAGAAGGTATACTTGGTAAAAAACAAGAACGCAATGAAATCATGACCGGCTTTAACAGCGCCATCGCTCCGGATGCGCTTAAAGTTGATCCGTTTGATCTTACCGCTGATTATATCCAAATCTATCTGCGTGAAATCGGTAAAATTCCATTACTTACAGCCGAAGAAGAAGTTGCGCTTGCCAAGCGCAAAGAACGTGGTGAAAAAGAAGCTGAAAAGAAACTTATCGAAGCCAATTTACGCTTGGTTGTGTCCATTGCTAAAAAATTTATGGGCAAATCGCTATCATTACTCGATCTTATCCAAGAAGGTAACATTGGTCTTTTTCGCGCTGTAAAGAAATTTGAATATCGCAAGGGATATAAATTCTCAACCTACGCAACTTGGTGGATCCGACAAGCCATCACCCGCGCTCTGGCCGACCAAAGTCGCACGATCCGCATCCCGGTACACATGGTTGAAACAATCAATAAATTTCAGCAAATAGAACGTCAACTCATTCAAGATCTGGGCCGTGAACCCCTACCTGAAGAAATCGCCGCTGAAATGGACGAAGATGTAAATAAAGTTCGCCATATTATAAAAATTTCACAAGATACTGTTTCTCTGGAGACGTCCGTGGGTGAGGATGATGAAGATTCCACGCTTGAAGATTTTATCGAGGACGTAAAAAATATGACTCCCGATAAATCCGCCGGCCGCCGGCTCTTAAAAGATTACGTTAAACACATAATCCACGACCTTTCACCTCGCGAACAAAAAATCTTGGAAATGCGGTTTGGTTTGGTGGATGGAGTGGGGCATACGCTTGAAGAAGTTGGTAAAGAATTTGATGTAACCCGCGAACGCATCCGTCAAATTGAATCCAAAGCCCTCGAAAAGATCCAGCAACATCCGGAAATCAGAAGATTGGCTGACTATTAAACTAATACTTGCAAAAAAAAATTGCGGCGTATATAATGCCGCAACAATCTGGGGTAGCTCAGTGGTAGAGCAGTCGGCTGTTAACCGATTGGTCGTGGGTTCGAATCCCACCCCCAGAGCCATTAAAAACAACTGCTAAAAGCTGGTTGTTTTTTTAGTAAAATCTGACTTACCACTCACCAAAATAGGAAATATTTGTTATAGTGAATAATGAATAAAATAGTATGAGTCAAATTAAAAAATTTTACATTGCTTCTTTTTTAAAAAATCAAATTTACTTTGTACCAATCTTGATTATCTTTTTTCAAGATCTTGGCCTAAATTATACGCAAATTTTTTGGGTCATGACCGGCGGCGCAATCTTTTCATTTCTTATTGAAATACCAACCGGCATTTTGGCCGATCTCTATGGAAAAAGAAAAACTATCATTCTATCTAAAGCCACTATTGTTTTAGCTTTCATGGCTTTTGGTTTTGCCGGCGGGTTTTGGACGCTCCTTATTGCTAATCTGCTCTATGAACTGGGCAAAAGCTTTCGATCAGGAACCGAAACCGCGTTTATTTATGATTACTTGGAGCAAGACAAACAGGCTCCAAGTTACACCAAGGTCAAAGCCAAACAAAAATTCTATGCCCGGCTTTCAGAAAGTATTGCAACAGTCGTAGGTGGCTTCTTAGCCGTGCATCTTGGTTTTAATGCTGTATTCTTTATAGCCGCCGTACCCGCTGCAATCAATTTCTTACAAACTCTCACTTGGAGCAAAATAAAAGAGTATAGCGGTAAAAAAGATATTAAACATTCGTATAATTTCGTAAAAGACACACTGCAATCCATCCGGCAAAACAAAACCCTGCTTATCATTATCGCAAATGTACTAATCTTTACCAGTTCTTTTGTTGCGCTTTCCATATTCATTCAGCCTTACATGAAACTAGCCGGCCTTCCGATTGAATATTTCGGATTGGTTTACTCCGGCTTTCTGATAATAGCCGCATTCTTAACCCGTTTCAGCTCAAACCTTGAAGAAAAATTCGGCGGCGTGCATGTGATGAATACTTTAACCGCTTTAGCTGTGGTTCCGTTATTTATTTTGGGCTTTGGTTATTTAAGTATTATCGGAATAGGTCTCTTTTTCCTCGTTTTACTGTTCGAAAACTTAAGGTCGCCAATTACAAATACACTCTTCCATGAGCAGATAAAATCCGTAAACCGTGCCACCTCAGGCTCAATATTATCGCTTTTTCGTACCGGTGGACAAATTATTATACTGCCCGTTATGGGCTTTATCGCGGATGCTTACTCAATTTTTACGGCAATTTTTATTTTGGCAATTTTAATTTTACTGACTGCCGGCCTGCTTTATGTGCGGCCTAAGGTTGTTAAAAACCAAACATGATATAATACGGCAATGAAAACAACTTACAAAGAATTTCCCAAACCCATCTCGTTTCGCAAACTCATAGGCCCCAGTTTCATAATCTTGGCTCTTGGCCTTGGCTCGGGTGAAGTCATCCTCTGGCCATACATGGCCGCCAACTACGGCTTGGGCATCGCTTGGGGCGCTGTTTTGGGCATCACCTTCCAATACTTCATCAATATGGAAATCGAGCGCTATGCTCTTATAAAAGGTGAAAGCGTTTTTGTTGGGCTTAACCGGCTTTTCGGCTGGGCCGCTTATTGGTTTATTCTGTCAACTTTTATCGGCTTCGGCTTACCCGGAATCATCGCCGCGTCCGCAAAAGTTTTCGCAACCGTCGTCGGCATCGAACAATTCAAATGGATAGCCATCGGCCTGCTTATTGTTATAGGGCTGATTCTAAGTTCCGGAAAAACAGTCTATGGACTCATGGAAAAAATTACCCGCAGTATCATCCTTATCGGCGTACCGTTTGTTTTCATACTCGCAATCTACATAAGCAGTAAAGCCGACTGGCTCGAGCTCGCCAACGGCATTATCGGCAAGGGGATAGACTATCAGTTTTTTCCGGAAGGATTGGTTCTGGCAACCTTTCTGGCGGCTTTTGCGTATTCGGGCGCGGGAGGCAACTTAAACCTCACGCAATCCATTTATGTAAAAGAAAAGGGTTATGGAATGGGCAAATACTCTCAAAAACTGGCCGGATTATTTACATCCAAACGTGATGAAAAGATAAAATTAAGCGGCGAGCAATTTAAATTAACAAAAGAAAACATTGCCAGATATCAAACTTGGTGGAAGCGTATCAGCATCGAACATCTTATCGTCTTTTGGCTCATAGGCTCAATTTCCATGCTTTTACTGATGCTTCTGGCTTATACAACGGCCTACGGTGTCGCCGGATCATCCGAAGGTATTAACTTTGTTATCAATGAAGGCATGGCGATAGCTCAAACCACTTTCCCATTATTGGGGACCTTATTCCTGCTTGTCGTCACAATCATGCTGTTCCAAACACAACTCGGCGTCATGGATTCCACGTCACGCATCATGGCCGAAAACTTTGCCGAGAAAAAACTGGGCAAAAACGAAAACGCCAAAATCAACCTCTCAAAAATCTATTATACCTTTCTTTGGGCTCAAATCGCTTTTGGATGTATACTTTTTTTACTCAATATCCACGAACCAAAAACTCTGCTCGTTCTGGGCGCGGTTATCAACGCTTTTGCCATGTTTATTCATATCGCGCTTGTTTCTATCCTTAACCACAAAACTCTTCCCAAAATCTTCCGCCCATCAATCCCGCGCAAAATCGTATTGCTAATCATTTTTGCCTTTTTCGGTTATTTCAGCATCTTAGTCTTTGGCGATAAGCTGGGAATATTATAAATTGTCGTAACGTCTTAACGGTAAACGTCATAAAGCACTATCAGAAACCTGCCTTTACGACGTTATGACGTTATGACGTTTCCCCATAACTTTATGAAAAAATTTTTATTAATAATGCTGGCGGCATTGCTTACGATGCCACTCGTCGCCAATGCCCAGCTAAACTATGATCTGCAGGGCAAAATCTTGCTTCAAGTCGAAGCAAACGGCGAGGCTTACTATGTTTTCCCGGATGATAGAAAAGGATACTATCTAGGCCGCCCTGCAGATGCTTTTCAGATTATGCGCACACTCGGGCTTGGCATCGCCCATGACGAACTCCAAGGATATCTGGATTCCACATTTCCCTCACGCCTAAGCG
>CAYFST010000012.1:0-9145 GCA_964345995.1 uncultured Gammaproteobacteria bacterium | reverse complement strand
GCCCATGACGAACTCCAAGGATATCTGGATTCCACATTTCCCTCACGCCTAAGCGGATACATCATGCTCGATGTTGAAGCAAACGGCGAGGCTTACTATGTTTTCCCGGATGATAGAAAAGGATACTATCTAGGCCGCCCTGCAGATGCTTTTCAGATTATGCGTGAAAAAGGCTTGGGTATCAGCAATGACAATTTATACCAAATCCCTGTAATCAATGGCCAAAAAAGTACAAATCAATTAGATTCAAATGAGCAGAAACAACAAAACAATCAACTTAGCGAAGAATATTTAGAACAAAAGGCGCATAAAATCGTAAACAACCATCGTCAATCTGTTGGCGCTAAACCGCTTATTTGGCAAAATATTATCGCTGTACAATCACGAAATCATAGCCAAAAAATGGCTGGCGGAGAAATCCAACCCAGCCACCAAGGCTTTGAACAAAGAGTTGAGATTATTGGCGAAACCATTAACCCTTACTTTGGCGCAGCTGAAAACTTAGCCTGGAACAACCAAAATAATCCTGCCGAAGCGGCGCTGGATTGGTGGCTTGATAGTACCAAACATCGTAACAGTATAGAAAATAAAGACTACGATCTTACAGGTATCGGAGTAAAAAAATCATCCGATGGCATCTATTATTTTACGCAGATATTTTTTGACATCGATTAGTATGCTCTCCAATTCTCAAATAAAACTCATCCGCTCACTTCATACCAAGAAAGGACGTGAAAAATCAGGACTTTGTCTTGTCGAAGGCGAAAAAGTTATTAAAACCGCGGGTGAGGCGATAGAATATTCTTTTAGTAAAAAAGACACTAAAGATTTCAACAAACTCGTCACCACCGAAACCCCGCAACAAATCGGCGCTGTCGCCAAAACGCCAAATTGGAGCCTAAGCGACATCAAATCCCGCCAAGTAATCGTCGCTTTAGACGGCGTTCAAGACCCGGGAAACATTGGTGCTATCTTGCGACTTTGTCTGGGATTCGATGCAAGCCTAATTCTAATTGATTCAGCCGACGTAACCAGCCCCAAAGTCATCCGCTCATCGGCAGGTGCCATGTTTCGAGTCCCATGGATACACATCAAAGCTAAAGAATCTTCGCAATTTTTAAAAGACATTAACCTGCCAATCTATCGTCTTGAAAAAAAGAAAGTCGCGACCGATATCAAGAAAACCAAATTCAAAAAGCCTCTAATAATAATTGCCGGCTCCGAAGGTAAAGGAATACAATCCCAATTTAAAGGAACATCAATTTATATCGATCACGACCAAAAACTTGAGTCATTAAACGTGGGCCACAGCCTGGCTATCGCGCTTAATTATGTATATAATTAATTCATATGCAAACTGAAAAACCAAAATTAAAAGCCTGGCAGATATTTTTCATTGTTGTGGGAATAATTGCCACAATATTTACTTTGCTTGTTACAATCCTAATTAGTGCTATTTTAATAATAAAGCCTTGGAATATAGATGTCTTCCAAATCGGCTCAGGTCTGATAAGTCCTCCGGCCGAATCAACAGGATACGATCACCCACTTTTAACCCCAGAACAAGAATCTTTACTCGAATCAGCAAATATCGATATCAAGAAACTACCAACCGAAATAACGCCCGAACAACAAAAATGCGCAATTAATGCGCTCGGAGCAGAACGCGCAAACGAGCTGATAAAAGGAACGTCTCCATCCATTAACGATGTAATAAAAGCCAGACACTGCTTTGAATAACTATAATACTTGAACTGGCTTCAATCTCATGCTATAACCGAATCCGGTTCAATATCATTATCTAGTATTTTGTATCTAATATTTAGAAGTATTTTATTATTAAGTAACTCTCGCTATTTGCCATTTACAATTTATTGTTATGAAAAAATTTTTACTGTTACAGCTTCGCCCCGAAGACGCGGCCTCGAATAACGAATACGAGGCATTTATGAAATTCGGCGGCCTAACCCTGACAGATCTTCACCGCGTACGCATGGAACAAAACGGCATACCTAAAATTAATCTGGATGATTATTCAGGTATCATGCAAGGTGGCGGCCCGGGCAATGTCAGCGATCCGATTGAGAAAAAAACCGACTATCAAAAAAAATACGAAGCCGATCTTAAAAAACTTTTTAACGAGGTACTAAAAAGAGACTTTCCATACATAGGCGCCTGTTACGGAATCGGCGCTCTTATCAATCATCTGGGCGGTACCGTATCTAAAGAAAATTTTACAGAACCGGTGGGCGCCGTCGATATCACCCTGACTAAAGCAGGGGAAGCGGATCCCTTACTCAAGGGCATACCCATGCAATTCCGCGCTTTCGTTGGCCACAAAGAAGCCTGCCAAGGTTTACCCAATAACGCTGAGCTATTAGCTTCTTCAAATACCTGCCCCGTGCAAATGATTCGAGTAAAGAATAATATTTACGGCTGCCAATTTCATCCCGAATTGGATAAGAAGGGATTAATT
Organism: uncultured Gammaproteobacteria bacterium; assembly: GCA_964345995.1. Classification (GTDB taxonomy): domain Bacteria; phylum Patescibacteriota; class Patescibacteriia; order 2-12-FULL-60-25; family 2-12-FULL-60-25; genus MWCR01. Next base: position 6,669 of record CAYFST010000012.1, on the reverse strand, counting down.
GTTCGTGTGAATGTATATAAAAATGCCGGATACTTTCCTCCGGAAGAAGCGGAACCATTAATCAAACAAGTGCTGGCCGAAAAGATAGATCAACCTCAAAAAATACTTAAAAACTTTGTGGAAAGGTACAAACAAAATTAACATCCAATCGTAAAAAAAACTGCGTTATTAAATTATTAAATCTCAACTGAAACTTTTTTCTTTATTGCTTTTAAGATATAATAATCATAAGCAACAATTTCAAACTTTAACCTGCCGGCCATCAGATGATAATTATCATCATTCAATTATAAACCAAGCTAATTTAAACATTACGTTATTATGAAAGATGAACACAAAAAAGTACCAATAAATATTGTCATGGGCCAACTCGGATCCGGAAAAACAACCATCATAATGTCACTCGTGCAACAAATAGCCGGAGACGATTACAAAGTTGTTTGGATAAAAAACGAATATGGCGATGTAAATGTAGACGGTGAACTTGCCAAAGAAAAAGGAATAAGTACCGAAGAAATAATGAATGGCTGCGTTTGCTGCACGGCTCTCGGTAAATTAGAAGACACTGTAAATGAGGTTTTGTCTATGAATCCGAATCGTATAATCTTAGAAACTGCCGGTACAGCTCATCCGGCGCCAATAGCTCTTGAATTAAAACGTTTTACAAATGTACAAATAGATTCGCTAATTGAAGTTATCGACTGCCTTAATTTTAAAGGTTTTGAAAATCATGGATTCATTCGCCAATCACACTCAAAATTCATTGATTTTATTATCTTAAATAAACTAAGCTTGATTGACGACAAACGCCTAGATGATGTTTTGGATGAAGTGCTGGATATATACCCGGATACTCCGCGCATCAAAACTAAAGACGGTTTTATTGATTCTAATATCATCTTTAGTCTTGATCATAATAAACTGGCATCAAAAAATGAAACTGATATCGAAAAAGAAATCAAGAGCGGTCCAAATCACCACGTGCATGTAAATGCTTTTAGTTGTAAAATAGATGGGGCTTTTAAAAAAGAGGATGTTCAAAACATTTGTGAGTCAGTATCAAAACAAGATATCTATCGTATAAAAGGCATTATAAAAACTCAAGAGGGTAACAAGGTTTTAAACGGAGTTTATAATCGTTTAACCTGGTCAGACATACAAAACAGCTCGCAAAGAACAGAAATATTATTTATCGGACCCGGTGCGAGTGAACAATTAAAGAATAAAATTTGTGAACAATTAAACCAAGCAAAATTATGACACATGAACCTCTGCTAATCCTGCCTTTCGACCATCGCAGTTCATTTTCCAAAAAACTTTTTGGCTTTGAAGGGGAGTTAAACCGCAAACAAAAACAGCAAATCAGCGATTATAAAACCATCGTCTACCAAGGCTTCTTGCAAGTTGCCAAAGACGCGCCCCACCCCAAACACTTCGGTATACTCGTGGATCAAGAATACGGAACGCCTATTTTAAAAGATGCGAAAAAGAGGGGACACACTGTAACCATGCCCGTAGAAAAAAGCGGGCAAAAAGCCTTCACTTTCAATTACGGGAACACATTCGGCAAATGGATTGAAAAAATTAAACCCGACTATGTCAAAATTTTGGTCCGCTACCACCCATCCAACAAAGAAATCAACCTAATCCAGCTAAAACGCCTATCCCGGTTAAATACTTACTGTAAAAAAAATGGCCACAAAATGATGTTCGAACTTTTGGTACCCGCCACGGATGCCGACATGAAACGCGCCAAAACAGCTAGAGCATACGACACAAAAATTCGCCCGCAAAGAACCATCCAAGCTATTCGCGAAATCAAAAAAGCAATTCAACCGGATTTGTGGAAAATGGAGGGCTTTAGCAAAGCGGACTGGAAAAAAGTTCTCAAAGTCTTAGGTAAAGACTCGGAAGTGATCGTATTGGGTAGAGGGCAGAATGAAATTAAAGTGCAAAAATGGCTACAAGCAGCAGCAAACTTTAATCAAATTGTTGGCTTTGCCATCGGTAGAACTATTTTTTTTAAGCCTCTGCAAGATCACTTGGCTAAAAAAATTACCAAAAAACAAGCAATCCAACAAATAGCCGACAATTATAACAAATTTATTAAAATTTGGCGGAAATACAAAAAAACTTAGCCTTTTTTATCACTATTTTCTAATTCGATATCTTTCTTGAATAAAGATATTCGTTTATATTTTGTCAAAACCTTAAAAATCACGAAATGCACCAAAGCTGATAAAACAATGGCAATAAGGCCAAAAATTAAAACTCGTTGCACATCAACCATAGCCAACCCTCCCAGACCAATAATAGCCGCTACTGTGCTTATTAAAAACATTTTCTGCAAAGTCGCGATATTTTTTCGTTCAGTGTCACTATATAAAAAACCGATTAAAGTTATGGTTGACTGCACATAATTGGACAACATAATCCAAAGTTCCTGCAAATATTTTTGAGACGAAGACAGGGACATGAAAAAACGCTTAAAAGTTTTATTCAAAAACGGATCCCCAACATACTCGTCGATTAAGTTGCCGCGCCATTCTAAAAAATGTTGCATCTGGTTTAATCTAGCTCTAAAAAAATTAACCTGACGCTGTATGTTAAAAATATGATCATGAATTTTAGCGAGTTGCGTTTGTTGAATAAATTTTTGATCTCTGATACTGGAAACCTTATTCCATAGTATTTCATATCCTTTAACAAAACGCTCCAATTGTATTTCATAAACTCGAGCAAATAACAACTGTTCTATCATCTTATCATTTTCTTCTTTTTTGTATTCCGAATTATTAACCAAAATCAAAGTTTCGCCGATCCAAATTTCACCCTTTTCCAATTGCATTTTTTTATGTGGAATAACCTTAAAATCTCTGAAAACAGCATCCAAATCATCATGAGAAGCATTATTGATCGTTATTAAAACCGGATGCCTTGATTCGATCTCTTCAAACACTTTAGGTAAAGCCGCTCCTCGAGAAAATAAATTATCCCACAACTGATTCATCTTTTTAGTCAAGAACTGTTCTAATCTTTGCACATCTTTATTTACCTCTGCTACTTCTTGCCCCAAAATCAGCATTCCATCTTCAGATACTCTAAAAAACAACTGGTTAACAAACCGCCCTCCTATAACATTTATCGCCTCCGGGACATAATGGATCTCCTCTATCTCCATTCCTTTTATCCAAGCTTTTACTTCATTTCTTTTAAAATGTGATGACTCCCAAAAAGCTAAAGCCCGATAATATTCTTTTAGATGCAAAGTCGAACTTGGCCCCCAAGTAGCTATATAAACATTCTGATATTCCACACTAATATTATAGCATAGACAAGTTCACCAAGTAAGACGAGCTTAAGTACCGACGATACCACTGAGCAAAATGTGTTATACTATACACATGAAAAATCAAAAACATGACGACGTAATCGACCATCACCACGACGATGCAGCTGAACCGCCTTTTGAATACAATCAAATAAACGATCAAGTGTATATTGGTACAAATGCCTGCTGTCAAATACACTTCAATAAAGAACTTCTTCAAAAAGGAGTTACTTGCGACATTTCTTTGGAAGGGGAGAAAATTGATAAACCCGAAGGCGTCGAATGCTATCTATGGCTACCCACAATCGACCATACTCCGCCCACGCATGAACAAGCCTTGATAGGCATCCAAGGCCTGGAAGAAATGATTCGTTTAGGCAAAAAAATCTACATTCACTGTAAAAACGGACATGGTAGAGCCCCCACATTTTATGCGGCTTTTTTGATAATAAAAAGAGGGATGTCCGTGGAATCGGCCCTAGAGGCCATTCGATCCAAACGTCCGTCCATCCACCTCAAGGCAAGCCAAATCGACTTCTTAAATTCACTCAAATAAACTTTTCTTTTTATTATTTATAATTTAGTAAATATGCAGGAATATATTGGACTCACTTTGCAAACTATCGGTGAAATTTTCATTGCCTTTACGGTTCTTAAAGTTCATGAACGTATTTTAAAAGAACATCGCATCGACGATAATGTTTTCAAAGTAATTAAACTCGAACAAATGCTAGGTATATTCGGCATCATTTTTATTGTAATCGGCTACGTCCTCTCGATTACCGCGTAATAACCATAGTCAAACATCTAAAGACTTGTTGAAAGGAAAACAATCACTACTATAATCCACTGTTAATTAAAATACCACTCGGCATTTTTCAGTAGACTTCTATCGTAACATGCTGAGCCCCAAACCTGCGCGCTTTCGAATAAGTCGGCATCCAAATATCAATATACGAATGTCCATAACGCCTATTCATCCTGTCTCGCACTACGAATAATTTATCTCCGTATAATTCCGGAATTTTAATCACACTATGAATCGGTAAAAAATTTGAAGCTATTGTGTTATCGGCTCCATACAGAGCATAATTCAAGCAAACATCATAACCTGTGGCCGTAACGCAGGGAGTGCTGTCCGTTTGCGCCGGACTACTTGAATAGGCGGTCGCTCTGACGGTTAAAACTTGCTTGGGTTCTATATTTATCTCGCAATTGTCCGCTTTTAAAAGCAATGCGTTTTCCACCTCTGCTTGTACCTCTTTAATAAAAAAATCATACAAAAATCCTCCAATGGCCGCGGTGGAAAAAATAATTATCGAAACCAAAATAATCAGACTTAAAAACCATGACCCCTTCATTAAGGTCTTGTCTGAAAACGCAACTGAAGGGGTTTTTTTTACAATCCGCCTCTTACGAGTATGGTTTCGTTTATCCAGCATTAATAATAATTATATCACGAAGCATCTAGTTATGCGATATACTAAGATACTTTTATAAAAAACTTCTCCGGCAAATGAGAGGGTAAGCTAAGCTCGATAAAACAATATTTATTTTAAAAACTTAATCAATTGTTTAACCCATTCTTGATGCCGACGTTCATCATTCCTGATATGCTTCACCGAATCATGAAAGCCGTTTGCGGTTAAAATCTGTAAAATTCTATCGCAATTCTTTTCGGCTCGCTCTTCCCAGACTAGTGCTTTATCTAAAATTTCTCTAACTTCTGTTGCGGATTTCATAAGCCCAATTGTTTTTTTATATTCATAAGTGATGCTTTATGCGCTTTGCTTTCTTCAACCATTTTAAACAATAAATTATGCGCCTGATTCTTATGGCCACCAAATGCAAACATATAACCCTCATTGCGCAACATATTGTAATAAATATTTACAAACTGATCTTCATAAAGAATGCCCTGTTCAATTTCACTGCTTAAAAACTCCTTGTCTTTAGTGGAAAGAATAATTTTCTTATTACCTGTTCGATATTTATTTATAATCAAAAAGACTACCAACCCGACCAAAACCAAGCCAATCGCTATTATTACTTCTAAATACATATTTAATCTATTGTAACACAAAGGATAATCAACAAAAATCTAAAAAGTTTGTTTATAAATGAATTAAATTTGATGATTGTTTGGTTATTGCTTAATTATGTTAATTACTGATATAATTATCTGGTTATGCAACAAACAATCATCAATTTTTTCACCTCTCAAAACGGCTTCTGGGGCCAAGTGTATGCCGGCAACAATTTACGAATGTATATGATTGCGCTTTTGGTACTAATCATTTCAACAGCATTTTTTTATTTATTGCAAAAAATCATCTTGGTAAAACTAAATAAATTGGCCAAAAAAACCAAAACTGATATCGATGATGTTTTGATAGAAACAGTCCGCAATGTCAAGCCGCCGTTTTATTGGTTTTTATCCTTTTACATCGCATTTAAATTATTATCTTCTCCGGATATAGCACAATGGGTAATGGATTCAGCTTTGGTAATTATACTGATTCTTCAGGTTTTAACGGCCAGCTCCACGTTTATAAATTATCTTTTTAAGAAACTCGCCGCTCATCAAAAAGAATCCAGTTCCAAAACAGCCATGGGTTATTTGGCTAAACTGGCAAAAATCACTCTGTGGTCACTGGGTATTTTATTGATTTTATCCAATCTGGGTATTGACATCACCTCGCTTATAGCCGGTTTAGGTGTTGGCGGCATTGCCATCGCTTTTGCCTTACAAAGCATTCTGGGTGATCTTTTCAGCTCCTTCGCCATTTGGTTCGACAAACCGTTTGTAGTTGGCGATTTTGTGGTTGTCGGCGAACACAGCGGAACAGTTGAGAAAATCGGTATTAAAACCACGCGCATCAGATCACTTCAAGGTGAAGAAATAGTCATCTCCAATCAAGAGCTGACAACCACCCGCATTCAAAACTTTAAGCGCCTCAAAGAACGCAGGGTGGTCTTTTATCTTGGAGTCGAGTATTCCACCTCTCCCAAACAATTGAAAGATATTCCAATGACAATTCAAAATATTTTCAAAGATATTACCCAGGTAAAATTCGACCGCGCGCATTTTTTTAGATTCGACGATTCAGCGCTCACTTTTGAAATAGTTTATTACGTCGAATCCGATGAATATGGCGTTTACATGGATATACAACAAGCTATAAACCTGGGTATTCACGAGGCCTTCTTGGACAAAGGGATTAATATGGCTTTTCCCACACAAACAATACATCTTGTAAAATAACTAAATTTAGCCAAAAAAATAATACATCAAATGTTTTTACTAAAAAACACAGTTTGTTGAGTGCAATTTTTTG
>CAYFST010000011.1:0-35233 GCA_964345995.1 uncultured Gammaproteobacteria bacterium | reverse complement strand
CCGGCGAGCGAGAAATCGCACGTTGGCAAGTTGGCGCGGATAGCACCGGAAGCATCGCCGTCAAACAATTACCATTCTACACCGAATGGTCTGCCGGCGTGAGCCTCTCGAGCTTCCGTCTCTACCGCGGCGCATTTCAAATCCCGCTTACGGACTATTCAATCGTTGACATGTCCACCGGCGCGGACTTGAAAGCCACCTCCGTGAGTTCTATCTTGGGCGCTTATCCAACGGTCGCCTTCGTGGATGAAGAGGTGGTAAGCGGCGCGGGCAATCTCTACAGCCTGCGTGCCACCGTAACAGCTTCAGGGGTAGGGCATCACATAAACACCAAGTTCATCAACCCCGGCTCGGGCAACATCACGGGCGAGTTGGTGAACAATGTGAACCTCATGCCCCCTGAAGTCGCCAGCCCCTACCTCTGGCACGTCCAAGAGCCGGGCGGTGGTTACGGCGTAGGAACATTTCTTTGGTCCGATCTAAGTGAAGTACCTCATGGTACAGCATCCTACGATTGGACCACCGGGTACCTGGTCGAAGATCTCGACCACACCTGGACCCTCACCAACTAGCACTTTCCCCTCCCCTCGCCTCCCTTTGAGGCACCCTCAACCATTCCTTGGCTTGAGGGTTTTTTCTTTTTCTGTAAAAAAAAAGAAACTTGAATTTTGCGGAGCAACATTCCCCCGCCCCGATATTCATCGGGACACTCTCTTTCTAAAAGGAGACTCTGTTATAAAAAGATCGAGCTAAACTCGATCTTAATCGATAATTTTAACCCTCGAAGTCGAACTCAACTCAACATAGTGGATCGGTAATTTTAACTTTCGAAGCTTTAACGTAGTAAGTTGGTATTTGGCATTTGGTAATCGTTAATCGGTAATCGGTAATCGATAAGTTACCAACTCCCTCCACCGCCTCCGCCAAAGCCACCGCCCGAAAATCCTCCGCCCGATGAAAACCCACTACCTCCGCTTCCAGCGGTTGATGGAGCAGAATAAACATTGGATGCCGATGTGGTATTCATATCAGAAATAGAACTGGCTAAAAGCACCGGAGTCCAACCGGCCACATTTCCTTCGGCCCATTCCGGCGGTTCAATATGCAAATCTTTAAACTGTTCAGCCCACGCTTTTTCCACCCCAAGAGCAATCGCCGCAGATAAAAATTCCATAAATTGCTGTGGAGTTCTAGATGGCGCGTTATGAAATTTCAATCTCTCCTCTTCTGTTACGCTTAAAAACCATTTAAATCCTTTTACCTTCGCTACCAATGAAGTACCCGCTTTTGTTCTTCTGGGCATAAACCATCCAAAAACAGAAATCACCACAAAAGTAGCAATACCCGCAGCTACTCCTATAGGCGCGTAAATTCCTACCAATCCCACTACAAAACCGGCAATAATCGCTCCCACGATATACAAAACCCTCACCAAATATGGATTGGAATCAAATATCATTAAAGATTTCAACTGTTTTTCCGCGGCTTTATTGGCCTTTTGCACGTCTGTATAAAAATTATCTTTTTTCAAATCTTCAAAAGTAGCACGTTCTCTTTTTCCTTTATCGAACAAACCATCCCACAATTGCCTGTCCCATTTGGCCACGCTCTTAGGCGGTTCTTTCTTTTTAAGAAAAGTATAAGTTTGTTTATCGCCGAATAGCTTCTTTTCTGTTCCATACTCAATATGTAAATACCCCTTCCGCGCCATATCGATTATGGTGGCCGTAATTCCTCTTTGTGGTATCGTACCCTGTCCGAGAACACCCGATAAAACAATCGGCGACATATCTTCCGGAATTGCATATATGGGTATTACCGTCTCTTCTTCAGGATCTTTACCGCGCGTCCACCATAAATACAACATTACAAGCAATGCGATTAAGGGCATCACAATAACCCAATTATCCCTAACGGTCTCCAAAAACAACTCCGTTTGCGTAGGTTGTTTAATTACTCCGGACGGAAAACCAAAAACTACGCTTAAACCCTCACCGCTATCCAAAGTTTCTTCTGTGCTAACCATTATCCAATCACCATCTGCCGTAAAATTACAAGCCTGTGCTACCGAACCCATAATTCCCGTGTAACAAGCCAAACCCATAGTCGAAGTATTAGCGCCCATAGGTGAATAAAGCTTAAACGAAGCCGAATCAATAGATAATGGCCAATGATTACCGGTTACGTTCCAATACAATTCCGTATGCCCTTCAAAAAAATTAATAGCCTTTGTTGTTTCGTATTCAATAATATAAGTATGCTCTCCTTTAATTGTTTTTTTAGGATTGCCTATTTTTAGTACCCAATTTTCTCCATCCCTGCTCTGCGCATACCTCTCTTCTTCTCCGTCGCGCAAAACCTCCCTGAACCTAAAATTCAAATCATAGTTTATGCCGTCTCTTTGGTAACGTGATGGGATATATCTAAAAATTCCATGCCGAGTCAAATCTCCAAAGTCATAAACAATCTTTTCGCGGATAATAAGCGACCGATTTTCCGATAAAGTAGCCGTAACATCAAAACTTCTAATCTGCTGTTTAACCAAAGAATCGCCCGTGCTAACACGCGCATTATCCTCCGTCGTGGTCCCTTGAGCTAAAACCGCAAACGGCAAAAACCACAAAAATGCAATTGCAAAAATTATCCTTTTCATACGCAATTAAGCGTATCACAATCCAAACCGTGATTTAAGATTTGTCAATCTCAGACGCCTAAACTAATACACAAGTAACCGACAGCAAATACCAAGTACCCAGTACTAAGAATCTAGCGCCTTGAATCTAGCGTTTAGCATCTAGTGGCTTAAGAGTAGCCTTCTCGCACGAAAGTTGCACGATGTACGATGCACGATGTACGATATTCATAATATGCTCTGGTTGGCAAAATTTTTAAAAACCCCAAAAAGTATCGGATCTATTGCGCCCAGCTCTAACGCTTTGGGCAAGCTTATGATTAAAAACCTGCCTCCGTACTCCAAAACCCTGGAACTCGGATCCGGAACCGGCTCCATTACCGTAAACATAATCCAAAAACTGTCCGATCCATCCTTATTAACAGCCGTAGAATCCGACTATGAACTCGCTCATATCTGCCAAAACAAATTTCCAAACATAACCGTCATTAATCAAAACATTCAAGAAATTCTAGCTTCCGATAATAACTTTGATGCCATAATCTCCGGTATACCTTTCGCCACCATGCAACCCAAGCACCGTAAACAACTTTTTCATCTGATTCACGAAAGACTCACGCCCGGCGGAACCTTCACCATGTTTCAATATTCCACCTTAACCCGCAATGAACTGCAAAAAATCTTCGGCAACCTAACCACCGACTTCACATTTTGGAATCTACCGCCGGCCTTCGTATTCACCTGCAAAAAAACGTAATCACATCTCAAACCAAAAACATCTTACAAAAGTAACAAATTCCAAATTCAGCGCTAAAGACGCATCCGCCTCTGGCGGAGATGTTTTAAATTCATAGTTCGTAGTTAGATATTCGTGTTTCGTGGTTCGATGTGTGGAATTCGAGATACGAAATTCGTATTATTTATGTTATAATAATCACATGTTTAGTTTGGGAGGGGTAGATGTCTTAACAATTGGCGCCGGCACTCGCGACGTCTTTATTAAAAGCAAACATTTTGAAAAACATGATAATCCGGATGCTCCTTCCGGTTTTGACGCGTGTTTTCCCATGGGTGCAAAAATAGCTTTAGAGAACATTTACCTGGAAACCGGCGGCGGAGCCACCAATGCGGCTGTCACCTTTAATCAATTGGGATACAAAACAGCCTGCCTGTGCCGAGTTGGAAATGACAGCAATGGCTCCGCAGTCAAATCCGCGCTTAAACAGCGCGGCATAATCACCAAATACATCCAAACCGACGAAAAACGCAAAACCAGCTACGCTGTTATTCTTCTTTCCGGCTCGGGTAAGCGCAGTATCCTGGTTTATCGCGGCGCATCAAATTTTTTGGATATGTCCGAATGCGATTGTAAAAAAATTAATCCAAATTGGATCTATCTCACGTCTCTGGGCGGAAAAATGAAAACACTGGGGCAAGTTTTTACCGCAGCACGTAATAACCAAATCTCTGTAGCGTGGAATCCGGGCAACAGTGAACTCAAACAAGGCCTTAAAAAATTAAAAAAATACATTAAAGACACAGACCTTCTCTTCCTAAACCGCGAAGAAGCCGCATTGCTCACAGAACTCCCTCCTCGCCATCTCGAAGACATCGTTAAAAAACTGGGGCACTTGCCCAAACAAGCTCTCATAATCACCGACGGCCCTGATGGCGCCTATGCTTTTGATCCTAACAACGAAACTCTAACTCACATCGAGGCAATACCCGGCAAGCGCCGCAACACAACCGGTGCGGGCGATGCCTTTGGCAGTGGTTTTACCGCTTCATTCATTAAAGATCAAAACATTGAAACCGCGCTTTGCGTTGGCTCGCACAACAGCATCGGCGTCATCACCACCATGGGCGCCAAAGCCGGCATCCTGAAAGATTACCCAAACGATAACAAAATGAAACACTGCAAGCTCCGCAATATTAAATTATGAACCTAGTCTATAAATTCAAACAACTATTTGCGGAAAATCAAATAATGGTAGTACTTTTAGGTATTATAGCGGGCTTAATCTTGCCCAATATTTTTGCGCCGCTCGCTCCCTACACCACGCACATGCTGATCCTGATTTTCTTCTGCTCCAGCCTACGCCTCGAACTCCAAGAAATCATCGCTTATGCCAAAGATTGGAAAATGCTTAGCATGATCAACGGTTTCATGCTGATTGTTTTGCCCATCATGATGTGGCTACCTCTAATACTTTTCGCGCCCGACTGGGCAATGGCATTTTTAATCTTGGGCGCCATGCCCACCGGCATGACAATAGCCCTCATCGCCGATCTCTTTGGTGGCAAAACCACTCTAGCGCTCGTTATAGTTGCCACCACTTCACTTTTAGCACCTCTTACGGTCCCGTTTGTTTTCTTAATCACTATCGGGCAAGTCGTTCCCATTCCGGTTGTCTCGCTTTTTACCAATCTCTTTATCACCATCGTTCTACCTTTTATTGTCGCGACCTATGTCAAGCATAAAAGGCGTAAATTTGTTATCAAACACGACTTTTGGTGGCGCGAAATCTCCATCATCGCTTTCGGTATTCTTATCGCTACCATTGTTGCAGATACTGTCGGCTCCGAAGGTAACATTACCATCAGCTACCGCGATACCGGATTGGTAATCGTTATGCTGATCTACATGTCCGCTCTGGTCAGCATTTCTTATTTTATGAGCTGGTGGCGCACGCATTCCGAAAAAGCTACCATCGCCCTAAGTATCGTTTACCTAAACAACACTCTTTCTCTTTATATTGCCAACAAATTTTTCCCCGACGCCCGACTCATGACACAACTCGTCATTTTGCTTTTAGCGATTAACGTTTTGCTCCCACCTTTCCGCTGGATCGCGTCTAATGCCGTTAAACTCGACGCTAAAACCGCTAAAAAAACTAAAAATAAAAAAAGTGGAAATAAAAAAAAACTTCCATTAAAAAAATCTCCCATTTAATAATTAAGTTTAATTTATTTAATCAAAATTAATCAAGGCACGTTGTTCACGAACGACAGTGTCAAGATCCAGACATTATGAAAATTTTCGTCACTCGCAAAATCCACGACTCCGGCATCAACATGCTTAAAAAAGCCGGCCACAAAGTAACCATCTACCCCAAAGACGAAATCATCCCCCGCGCCAAACTCTTAAAAAACGTAAAAGGTTGCGATGCTGTCTTATCACTTCTCACCGACAAAATTGATGCTGAAATATTTAAAGCCGCCGGCTCCAATCTTAAAATCATTGCCAACTTTGCCGTGGGTTTTGATAATATCGATCTTGAAGTAGCCAAAAAACATAACATTATTATTACCAACACGCCAAGTGACAAAGTAAACGAATCCGTTGCCGAACACACTTTTGCTCTTATGCTGGCTTTAGCGCGCCGAATCCCTGAAGCCGACCATTTTGCCAAACGCGGCAATTATAAAGGCTGGTCACCCACCTTGTTAACCGGCACGGACATGCATCACAAAACTTTGGGGCTGATTGGAGCCGGTCGCATTGGATCCATGGCCGCCCAACGCGGAGTAAAAGGCTTTGGCATGAAACTTATCTATAGCGACCTTAAACCCAACAAAGAACTTGAACGCGAACTCGGTGCCAAAAAAGTCAGCCAAACGCAACTACTTAAAAAAGCTGACTTCATTTCCCTGCACGTACCTCTGCTCCCTTCCACCAAACATCTCATAAGTGATGCGGAGTTTAAACTCATAAAGCCAAATGCTTTTTTGGTCAATACTTCGCGCGGCCCCGTGGTTCATGAAAAAGCCCTGCTCCGTGCGTTAAAAGCAAAACGCATTGCCGGCGCCGCGCTTGATGTTTTTGAATGCGAACCCGCTATCGATTGCGACTTGCGCGATAACATGCAACTTAAAACACACGATAACGTAATTCTTACTCCACACATCGCCAGCGCCACAAAAGAAGCGCGCCGTGACATGTCTGAAATCGCCGCCAAAAATATTCTCGCGGTTTTGCGCGGTAAAAAACCCCTTACCCCCGCAAAATAACCGTAAAAACACGCCATGGCGTGTTTTTTGTATGTTTTTATTTATCAGAATAAAAAAGGCCCTCGAAATCGATGGGCTTTAGTCTTCATCCCGATATGTATATGAATACATGACATCAGGAGTATCATCATCACCGGCCGTTTTCTTGGGCAATATATTTGGCGCAACGTCAGGCGGCACTCTCACATCAGCGGCCGGGTCTTCAGGCGGCACCGACGGCGGAGGATAAATAGTCCTCTTTTTTGTGCCTTCTTCTTCCATTAACGCACATTCATCAGTATCATTTTCAGACAAACTGCGAAAGTCACCGTCAAATTCCGCACCAAGTTCTTCGATATACCTCCGCACTTTTGCTTGAGCCTCCGGATCATCCTCAAGCGGCATTGTCACCATGCTACTGGGCATTTTAGCGCATAGTTCCAAATCACTGTCTGAAACCGGCATTAACGGAGTTTGTCGTTCATACGCAACATCATCCTCCAGCTCGGCTTTCAAATTATCAATCAATTGCCAAACTGTAATTGCGATATTCTTTGCCGTCTCACAAAGCTCCTTATAGCGGGTATCCCAAGCTTGCTGATCCCAAAAATCTTCTCTGGCGAATCGCCCAATCAAGTATGTCTGCCGGGCAGATGAGCTATGCGCGCTCAACCAATTGCGCAATGCAACCTCATCCGCACCCCAAGCTTCATCATCAGGCATAGCCGCTTCAACAAGAATAAGTAAAGTTTTATATTCTACTTCATCTCTTTTATCGGCCGAGCCAAAGTAATTTTCCAAAAAAACCTGACCTTGCCGGCTTTCAAAGAACAAATTAATTCCATGAAACCACTCTATCTTCAGGCGCTCTGCCGTTGAATTAGCCATTTCTCACCTCCTATCACAACCACAAACACATCTAACTAAAAATTTGAGCCAACGTCAACCCTAAACCATACTCCATAATAAATAAAAAAAACAAGCAACATTAGCTTTAAGCGCCAAAGTTTAAGATTAACAAGTTTCGAATTCTATATTCGACGATCTAAGTACCAAATTATGTAATCAATATCTCATTGCCATCTCATCAAACTCTTTCAAAAAATCAATTTCCTCAACTAAAATCTTCTGAAATAAAACTGAATCGCGTTTTTGATATGCTTCGCGTTTACGAATAAAAAAATTCTGCAATTTTGGTAACGCGTTTAAAATTTTTTCTTCATCCTCGGGTTTCGGATCCGGCATCTGCATCATTTCCGCGATAAAATCCGGATCCGGCATAGAAATAGCTTTATAAACCAATTCACTCCTCATACTAATCCTGTATCGATTTATCGCCCATTCTCTTCATTGCCAAAGCGACCCATCGCCCGGTTGGTGATTTGGCTCTATTTAACTCTTGTTCTTGCTCTTCCAAAGCTCTCCTAAACGGGACTTTCTCGCTTTCCGGTGAACTTTCAATAAATTTTGGTTTTTCCATAAATATTTTTAATGCTTAATAATACCATTATATTTTTTAAGATCTCTTAACAAATTTTTCCCGTAATCATCCTCTAATTGTTGCCGCTATAATATACGCTACGTAAATAAAAAGAAACACCACGCCTTGCCATCTTTGCAACTCTCTCTTTTTGCCAACAAACATCCAGGCGAATAAAAGCAAGGTAGCAATTGTAACCGCAATAATATCAAAATTGCTTTCAATATAAAATGGCAAAGGCTTTACAATGGCACTTAAACCTAAAACCCACAAAATATTAAAAATATTTGATCCAACCGCGTTACCCACGGCCAACTCGGCATTTTTTTTGTAAGCGGCGACCGCCGAAGTAACCAATTCGGGCAACGATGTACCTAGTGCCACTACCGTCAAGCCGATAAATGCCGTGCTCAATCCCAAGGCCGTAGCTATCTCGATCGCTCCATCCACCACCCAATTGCCTCCGATCACCAAACCCAATAAACCCACGGCAACATAAACAAATGACTTAGACAATTTTTCCGGAGTCTCTTCTATTTCAAATTCACGTTTTCTATCATTTACCGCAACACCGTAAATGTAATACATAAAAATAATCAAAAAAGCTATCATGACCATTCCATCGCTACGCGATATCAAATTCACGCCAAAACCATCCAACCAAACATCATTTGTCAAAATTGCCAATACAACTATAGCTAACAAACTAAACGGAATTTCCCGCCAAACCGTTCCTCGTTTTACGCTAAGCGGATATATTACAGCTGCCACACCCAAAATTAACAAAATATTGGCTACATTACTGCCAATTATATTAGCTATAGCCAACTGTGTATCACCTTGACCGCTCGCGAAAAGATTAACTACCAGCTCCGGCAAAGACGTACCAAAAGAAACTATGGTGAGTCCGATAACCAAATTACTGATCTTGGTACGTTTAGCGATCCAAACAGACCCGTCGACCAACAAATCCGCGCCTTTAACCAACAAAACAAATCCCAAAACAAATAAAATCATCGTCAAAAGCATATTATTGCTAAGTATAACACATCTATCGGTATCTGGTATTTTCTTATTCAAACATATGTTCTTGATACATGGATTGACTACTTTCAAACCGAAATGATAAATTTTTCTAGTACATTTCACAAGAGGTGACAATGTCGAAATTCATACTAAAAGACATATCAACTTCGGGATTCCTAATCTGTTACGGTCCGCTTTTAATCATCATTTATTCTTCGTGCGGGCTCACGACGGCATTGGGCATTTTTTACATATTCTTTGGCTTCAAGGCCGCTATTTGTAGTCATCGAGATATTCGTCTCTATTACAAACTAAATTCCAGCAGTGATTCACAAATATATGGATCTTACATTAATCTAAAAACACGCTTAGCTTGCGAAAAGAGTCGCTATTGGCAAACCGAAGTTGAACAAGTCAAACGCAGAGCTCGCATAGATCTACTTGAAAAAAAATTAGCGACCGCAAACCGCGATCCCTACAGATCGCTACCGAACTGAGGTGGCAGAATGAACATTTTCAATCTGTTACTAATCCTAATCTGTGTCTTTGGTTCCGCGGCTTCTTGGTTATTATTCCACCAAGCCTTAAAAACAAAGCGGTCCGAACCGAAACGCGTCAGGGTAATAATCAAAAAAAACGAAATAAATCCCGTAGGCCGACATTTGCGCCACTCTACCCCCAAAAACATTCAAATCAAGGTTAAAACAAACCCTGTTCCGCAAATTCCCATTAAACACGCCGGGCGCCGCCCGCTTGCAAACAACCGGGAAGACAATTTCTAATCACCCGCCTCGGCGGGTCTTTTTTATTGCTTTATAAAAAGATAACAAATACAAAATGGCAAATGACTAAATTAATCAAATTACTCCTATTACTTATTAATGAAGCTTCTTGTGCGTTACTCATTGGCTTTTACTATTCATCGTAATTGAACGGTCAAATCAACAGATTCGAAATTATAATTTATATGCTATAATACGAGAATGGAGGGCATACTTTTAGAGCTAGCGGTAACTGTCGTTTTAGTAACAATACTTAGCGCTTTTGCCAAAATGCTGAAACAGCCTTTTATTTTAGCGTATCTGGCTGCCGGAGTAATTATTGCCACCTTCGGCTTTTTTAATTTAAGTGATCACGAAACATTCCGACTCTTCTCCGACTTGGGTATCATGTTCTTGCTCTTTTTGGTTGGTCTGGAAATCAATTACACTTCTCTCAAACTCGTCGGCAAAGTTTCGCTTATTTTAGGCTTGGGTCAAATCGCCTTTACCAGCCTGTTCGGTTACATTATTGCCACATTATTCGGCTACGATTGGCTCGAAGCACTCTACATAGCCGTGGCGCTCACCTTCTCCAGCACTATTATCATCGTTAAGCTCCTTTCCGACAAAAAAGAACTGCGTTCTCTGCACGGTAAAATCAGCATCGGCATGCTACTGGTTCAAGACGCTGTTGCCGTACTCATCTTGGTTCTTCTCTCCGGCTTAAGCGATGGCACGGGCACAAGTTTCGCCGAACTCATCTTAACTCTAATCAAAGGTTTTCTGCTGGTTAGCATCACTCTCTGGATCGGTAAAAAAATTATTCCCAAACTTTTCGACCACCTTGCCAAATCCCAAGAGCTGTTGTTTATCGCCAGTCTTGCCTGGGTCTTAGGCATGGCTGTAATCGTTAGCTTCTTAGGCTTTTCTATCGAAATCGCAGGCTTTTTAGCCGGTTTAGCATTATCCAATTCCTTAGAGCGCATGCAAATAAGCAACAAAATCCGCTCTTTGCGTGATTTCTTTATTGTAATCTTTTTTGTTCTATTGGGAGCTTCCATGGCATTCTCCAATATTTCCGGCCTTGCCTGGCCCATGGTTACCTTCTCCCTCTTCGTTCTTATCGGTAATCCGCTTATTGTACTCTCAATTTTGGGTTTCCTGGGTTACCGCAAAAGAACCGGTTTGCTTACCGGCCTGACAGTTGCGCAAATTTCCGAATTCAGCCTCATAGTTGCGGCCGTGGGCTTAAAACTGGGACATATTTCCAACGCCACCGTTACTCTCATTACCGGAGTTGGTATCATCACAATCACCATCTCCACCTACATGATCATAAACGCAGACAAACTTTACAAGCTATTATCATCTCCTCTTTCCATTTTTGAAGGCCAAGCAAATAAAGAACCAAGTATCAAAAAAAATCGTCGACGCAAATATGTTTTAATCGGCTGCCACCGCACTGGAATTGGCATAGCCACACTCTTACCAAAAAATCAACTTCTTATCATTGAATTTGACCCGGACGTAGTCCACAAATTACAAAAAAAGGGTTATAACGTACTCTTTGGCGATATTACCGATCCCGATATTTTAGAAGATATGCTCATAACCAAAGCCGAAGTTCTCATCATCACTAGCCCCAACCTCCAAGACAATTTATCCGTGCTCGAACTCTACAGCCAAAAACGCAAACGCCCCACAATCATCGTCCGCGCCCAGAGTAAAGAAGAACTCGAAATACTCTACAAAGCCGGCGCAGATTATGTATTGTTACCCCACCTCACAGCCGGACAAATCTTAGGGCACGTCCTAAGCGGTAAAAATATCACAAAAGGTATCAAACGCATCCGCAACAAAGAAATGGAAGCCCTACAACTTTAATCACAAATATTTTGCATAAAGCAATAACCAATTTTACTTTAATCCTTTATATTTAATCTTATTGCCGAAATGGGATTGACAATCCCCTATTTTTTTTGTTATACAAATCTAAGCTCATTCAAATCGGAGGCCTAATGATCCACCCTAACACCGAAATCCATCTCTACCTCATCCGTCATGCTCAATCTCATATGAATATCACTCCGCATTTGGTCGGCGGGCGTAGTACGCAAACACCTTTAAGCCAGCTCGGTGAAGATCAAGCAGCAGCACTTAATAAGTTTTTCAGAGCCCACGACGTCAAATTCAATCAAGTGCATTGCAGTCCGCTTGAAAGAGCAAAAAGCACGACCGAAATTTCGTTAGGAAGCGCCGACCCTATAATAAATATCGATGATCGTCTAATAGAATACTCCGCCGGTGACTGGGAAGGTAAAAACCGCTCTCAAATCCAAACTCCCGAAATCAAGCATCAAATGGCTGAAATGACAGTAGACTTCCAACCACCCGACGGTGAAAGCCAACGCCAAGTCAGCCTGCGCGTTGCCGATTGGCTGCAGGAAATCATCTTGAATAATCAAAAACTGCTATCAGCCGGACAAAAGCACTATATTGCAACTTTCTCCCACGGCCTCGCCATCAAATGCCTTCTCCACCATATCTTAAACTTCGACAGCCAATACATCTGGCGCCTGGAAATCGACAACTGCTCCATCTCCAAATTAATCTACAACTCCCACGGATGGTGGCCCAAATACATCAACCGAGTACCCTGATTCGAACCAAAAAAACCCCAAAAACATCTGAGGGTCTTTTTATTATTAAACGTTAGACATTTGACTTTTATCTCGTATGAACATCTGATAAAAAATCGGCACCATAATCAGCGTTAAAACCGTAGCAAATAAAATACCAAACACGATCGTCCATGCCAAATCCGCCCATAACTCATTTGCAAAGGCTAACGGCAAAACACCAAAAGCCGTGGTAATCGAAGTTAATACAATCGGCTGTAAACGCTCACCCGCCGCTGTAATAATCGCGTCAGTTTTTTCACGTCCGGTACCAATATGATAATTTATCCTATCAATTAAAACTATTGCGTCATTCACCACAACGCCCAATAATGCCACTATGCCTATAAAACCGGGAAAAGAAAAATTCCTTCCCAACACCGTTAACCCGACAAATACTCCAATAAGCGATAACGGTACAATAAACAGTATGATAAACGGTTGCTTGAAAGATTGAAATTGTAAAACCAATAAAAACACAATCAACAATACACCCACCAACATTGCATAAGCCAAACTAATATACGACTCGGTAATATCTTCTGTTTCGCCTCCGTATTCCACACGTACATTTATTGGCAATTCCATTTCATCCACCTTGCTTTGTAATTGCGAAACAACATCAATAATGGGTACATCCTCGCTATTATATGCCTGCACGCGCACAACTCTTTCACGATCTTTGTGCTTAATCGAAGTCACTGTGGATTGCAATTTCATCTCCGCCAACTCGCCAAGCGCCACCATGCCCTTGGGTGAGCTAAGCATCAAATTCTGCAACTGCGTAGTGCTCCTGGGAATGGATCTGCAAATCGTTACTTTATCGCGACGTTCCAGCAATTGCGTATTTTTATCATTCAAACAATCCTCATCCCTAAAATCCAGCCTTACCACAATCGGCGTCTCTTCACCGTCACGCAAAAGCTTCACCGAATCATCACCGAATACAGCCGTGCGTAATTCCCCGGCTACCTGATCGGCCGTCAATCCGTAATAAGACAATTTATCGCGCTTCAACTCAAAATAAAATTCACCCGTACCTGTTTCAATATCCGTGGCAATCTCTCGCGCGCCGTCAATATTTTCCAAAGCACTCGCAATTGCATTGGCTGTGGTTTCCGCATCAATCAAATAATCGCCGTATACTCTCACCTCAATCGGCGCTCCCGTGGGTGGGCCGGCCGAAAGCTCTTGTACTTCAACTTTCGCCTCGGTTATTTCGGCTATCTTCTCACGAAACTCATCCGAAATTTCATAAGATTTCTTATCCCTGCCATCATCCGGTTTAACCAAATTAACCGTAATATTGGCCTTATTCGCGCTGTCCGCACCCGCACCCGAAAAACCAAAACTCCTACCCTCGCTTCCCAAAACCGTGACATAATTATCAATATAATCCAATTCGCGAATTTTCTCTTTCACTCGCTCGGTTATCCTGTCCGTCTCTTCCAGGGTTGCGCCCACTGGAGTTTCAATATTAACCATGAAAAAATCCAAATCAATTGATGGAAACATTTCCACCTTCAACCATCCGAGCGGAATAAAAGAAAACGCCAGCAACATTAAGCCCACCATGGAAACAACCCAACCCCATCTGCGCCCACGCGACGGCAAAACCTTAGCCAGCTTAGCTCTATGCCAACGCGATAAAGGTTCCACCAAATAACTAAGCCACGGTTTGCTTTGTTTTTTCTGCTTCAGCATTTTAAAACAAAACACGGCAATCGCGGGCAATACAAACAAAGCAACAAATAATGAAGCGAATAAAACTATCGTAATTGTTATGGGCAAATGCTTCATGTATTCACCCATAATACCCGACATCATGGCCATGGGCGCGAACACGGAAACTGTAGTGAGCGTACTGGCAATTAACGGAGCTTTATACATCTTAACCGACAACCATGCCGCTTGTCGCGCTGATAATCTGTTTTTATAAATATTATCGTGAATCCCCTCCATGATCACAATCGACGTATCCACAATCAAACCTAAAGATAAAATAAGAGCGAACAATGTCAGCGTATTCAAGGTCTCACCCACCAACAACAAACCACCAAAACCGATTGCAAAAATAAGAGGTATGGATAAACTGGTTAAAAACGCTTCCCTGAAACCCAAAGCCAAAAACAAAACAATAAAAATAATTGCAATCGTCTGTAACCCACTCTGACCCAAAGTTTTTATATCATCCCTGATAAATACCGAATAATCATTTGCCACAAACACATCCACTCCGGGCGGTAATACCTCGATCTTAAATCTCTCCAATCTTTCTTTAATCTCGTCAACCATGTCCAAAATATTTCCACCCGCCTGCTTGTAAACCTCCAAGGTTACGGAAGGCTTACTCTCGTCCGTTTCCGTCTGATACACGGATGCCTCGCTGTTAGACGGCGCAAAATACTCTCGTACCTGGGCAATATCTCTTAAAAAGATATTTTCACCGTTTACATTAACCACGGGCATAGCTAAAAGCTCTTCCGGGCTGTCAAATTGACCTTTAACCGATGCTTGGTAATAATAATCGTTTAATAAAAAAGAACCTATCGGCAAATCCGAATTATTAGAACGTATTTTTTGTACAACCTGCCCAATCGACAAGCCATAACCCTCCATTGCCGCGATATTTACATAAACCTGCATCTGTTTTTGCTCGATGCCGTATAAAGTTACCTTGGAAACTTTGGACGTCTGCTCCAACAAGCTTTGCAATTGCTCGCCGTATTGTTCCAATTGCTCGGGTGGAATATTTCCCAGCAAAGAAATGGTAACAATCGGCGAATCATCCAGACGGATTTCCGTCACTGTCGGGTCAGTGGCATCTTTGGGCAAGTCCGCCTTGGCATTATCCGCTTCTTCACGCAATTTACTTATCGAATCATCCAAGTCCGCGCTGGCCTCAAACTCCACAGTTACTGACGATAGACCTTCAAGCGAAGTCGAGCTTATCTCTTTCACGTCATCCAGACGTTCCAATTTTTCTTCCACTTTGTCGGTCACCAACTTTTCCATGTCGGCAGGCGACGCCCCCGGATACGCGACCGAAACAACCGCAATCGGGATAACCACCTCCGGATCCGATTCTTTGGGGATCTGGACCAATCCGATAACTCCCCAAATCGTAACCGCGATTAACAACAAAACCGTTATCCTCCAGCGGTTTACAAAAAAAGCCCACGCGGTTTTACCGAATTCTTCTGCTTGCGATACTAACGTGTCTCTTGAAACCATATTTTATAATCTGACAATCCTAAACGATTAAAGCTTAGTTCGATGGTTTATTATCAAATTAATCGATTACCACTCTACGCTTCGAACCAAAACTCCCTCCTCTTCAATAATTCTACCGCCTTCAACAATAATCTCCATCCCGCTTATAAGACCCTCCAAGACCTCCACCTCGTCGCCTTTCAATTCACCCAATTTAACAACAATCTTTTTGGTTTTATCATCTTCCATCCCCCAAACATAACTCTCTTCCGCGTCCAAATGCACCGAAGCAATCGGGATAAAAATCCTCTCATCTTGCACCGTATCAGACTCGCTAAATCTAACCTTTACAAACTGCCCGGGTTGCATGTCCAAGCCTTCGGCCACAATTTCAACAGCAAACTTCTTTGTCTGCGAATCGGCGCTTGGCGCGATTGAAATAATCGTGCCCTTTGTGCCGTCTAAAACTACCTCATCGCCCACTTTTACGCGTTTAACATCGTTTTCCGTCAGCTGTGCCACAACCTTCTTGGTTTCCGGATTCTCAACAACAACCAAAGCCGTGCCCGGATTCACCTCATCACCCAGATTTACCGGCACTGATGCGACTCTTCCGGCAAACGGAGATCGCACTGTCAGCTTTTCAATTTGTAATTTAATCTGATCTACGGCGTCTTGCGCCGTAAGCAATGCATTCTTGGATGATAACACCGACAAATTACTCGATTTCTTGGCATTTTCATATGACAATCTGGCCGTATTCACCGAAGACCTGGCATTGTCTTCCGCGTTCTTTAGCTGTGCCAAAGTTGCCTCATGCTGCTTTTCCGCATTTATAACAGTCTGCGATTTATCGCCTTGCTGTTGCTTAGTGCTGGCCAGAGCCTTTTCCGCTGCCGCTACTTGGGCTTGCGCGCCCGCCAAGCTGGACGCATTGCCCGCAATTGTGGTTTCCAAAGTCTTATTGGCCGATTCCATACCCGATATACCTCCTCGCACCATGGCCAAACTTTGCGAAATTGATTGGATATAACCCGATAACATTTGTTTCGGCATCGCTGTCGACGCATCGGTTAAATTCAATACAATTAAAGTTTTATCCAAAGCATCCTCTACCTTCTCGGCCGCATCATGCGTGGATTCATAATCATCCTCCATAGCAACATAAGCATCAATAGCTATTTCTAAAGCCGTTTCAGCCGCTCTTTTTTCTGCCTCTCCCCTGCGACCAATCGCGTCTTTGTACAAACCCGCGCTGCCACGGAAAAGTGATGATACTTCCAGCAATTCATTGGCCGTATTTAAACCGTTAAACATATCTGTCTTTAACGATCTTTGTGTATTTCGCAGCCCCGTACGCGCCACCTGTTCGTTTGCGGCATTTAATGCTTTAGTCTTCTCTAAAGCTTCTTTAGCGGATTCCAAGCCGGTCGCCGCCGAATCGGTTGATAAATCAACATTCAACTTGGCCGATTCCAAAGCCTGTTCGGACTGTGCTTTTAAAATTTCATTTTGCGCCAAAGTATTCTGCAAATTCATCTCCGCCGTCTCCAAACGCAATCTTTCGATTTCAGCGCTATTACCCGAAACCGATTGCGTAGTCGCAAAACTAAGTTGAGCATTGGCCAGCATAATGGTCGCGTTCTGATAGCTTGTATCCAAAGTATCTGATTTCAAGCGCGCTAAAACATCTCCTCTTTGTACTTCATCTCCGGGTTTTACCTTTAATTCCACAACGCTGGCGCGCGATTCAGCCGGAAGAGTAGCCGTTTGGCCTACTTTTACGTTTCCTGTTATAGTAAACGTATAGTCCAAGCCTTTTTCAGCTTTTTTAATCTTTACCGGAAACGAAAATTCCTGCTCTACAACCTCTTCCGGAAGCGTCCGCCCTTGTCCGCTAAGCACAATAAAAACCACTCCCGATAAACTTATCGCGAATGCTGTTGCTAAAATTACTTTAAAATGTCTTTTCATAAGTTATTATACGAAAATAAATCACCACTAATTTCACTAAAGAAACAAGTTTTTACCAAATATCTCTGTAAGAGTCAAGTAAATAAAAATCAAAAAAATCAAATTTATGGCTAAATTTAGCTAAAAAAATATATATGAATATTCATACTTTTACCCTTGGCTTTATCGGCCTTGTCCTGACTTTCTACATACTTTTCATCGGCAAAACTATCATCATCCCTTTGGTGATCGCCATAATCATCTGGTACATCATCATCGCTCTTACGGATTTCTATAAAAAAATCGGCATAGGGCATTGGAGTATTCCGCATTGGTTGGCTTTATTATTCTCTCTTTTAACATTTGTAATTATCGCTTGGCTTTTTGTGGGATTTGTTAATTCCAATGTCAGCGAAGTAATCGAATCCGCTCCGACTTATCAAGCCAAATTCCAATATCTGATAAACGATCTCAATAATCGTTTCAATCTGGAAGAAAAAATAACCTTTAAACAATTCAGTGACTACATTAATATCTCCACCTTGGCTACAACAGCGGCCGGTATTATTACAACAGTAGCCGGCTTTATGAGCATGATAATTATCTACGTCCTCTTCTTACTACTGGAATATCACACCTTTGATTGGAAAATCAAAGCCTTGTTTCCCGATAAAAAAAATCGTAAAGAAACCAAAAAACTGATTGATAAAATTAGTAGAGACATTAAAACTTATATAAAGATAAAAACCTTTGTTAGCGCGCTTACCGGTATAACCTGCTACGTGATCCTCTTACTGATGGGTGTACAATTCGCCGGTTTTTGGGCGGTGCTTATTTTCGTTCTTAATTACATTCCCAACGTAGGCTCACTGATCGCCGTATCTCTGCCCACTCTATTTGCCGTTGTACAGTATGACATAACGCACGCGCTTATTCTTGGCATTCTACTGGTAGCTGTCCAAATCACTGTTGGCAACTTTATCGAACCGCGTATGATGGGTAAATCACTCAACCTCAGCCCGCTGGTTATCATTATTTCTCTTGTGGTTTGGGGTTCCATTTGGGGTATCGTGGGCATGTTCCTATGCGTGCCTATCATGGTTATTTTAAACATCATCTTGGCCAAATTCGACTCCACTCGTCCCATTGCCATACTGCTCTCTTCTAAAGGAAGATTGGAATCGTAAAAACGGAACAATCACTTAAAAATACCCTACAGCTAATCAAATTACCCATTAGATATTTGGTTATTTTAGAATTGGAGATCTATTGATAATTGATAATTAATAATTGGTTATTGACCTTTTCGTCATTTTTTGCTACAAATTCTCTACCACAAGGAGGGTCTAATGTTGGTACAATCAAGCGTTCTCTCACAATTTTCCGAATTAATCTATGGATTTTCGACAACCGCGGATGGCAACATGTCTTATAAAAAAAATGATCCGGAGGCGGACCGTAATAACCGCGCTTTCTATGCAAAACTCAACGTCAATCCGGACCATTATCAAATTCTAAATCCCGAACTCCGCCACGGCGGCAACGTCGCTGTCGTAAAACCTTTACTGCTTCGCAACGGCTATACCGAAATCAATATGTACAGCTCCGAAGTCATGGTTTTTGAAAAAGGAACTCCCAAGTACACATCGGCTCCGGACGCTCTACGCGGCATTGACGCCGTCTTTTGCAATCGGCCGAAATGCTTACTCACCATCCGCCCGGCAGATTGCGGACCTTTGTATGTTTTTGACCCCATAAAAAAAGCTTTTGGCCTCATTCACTGCAGTACAGCCAGTATCTTCTCCGAAATCATTAGTCGCGGCATCAACATGATGCGCGGAGTTTTTGGCTCAAAACCCAAAGACATCCACTGCTTCCTCGGCCCCTGTATCAGTGTCGACGCCTACGAGCTCTACACAACCGGCCTCTATCAACGCGTACTTCACAATGAAATAACCGCCGACGAAGCCGCCGCCTACGATCCCAAAAAGCGTATCAGCGACGACCTGCAAATCACCGGCATCCCAGAGAGCAACATCGAAGTGAGCCCGTTCTGCACCGCCTCCGATGATGCTACGTTCTTCTCCAACCACCGCGACCAAGACCCGCGCCGCCACATCGCCGTCATTGGTTTGCACTAATCTCCCCGACTCTTCGAGTCGGTTTTTTTATCACACTTATTCTTCATTGCGTGCCTTATGTCCCGCATCTATTATCATTATCCTAAGTTCATAATAAAACATGATACGTTTTATCGTTTGTTTAAATTATCTCTCCCCCATCTCAATGCTTTAGCCATCCATTCCAGCTCATCCAGCATCCCATCAACTTTTTCAAGGATTGATTCATCTTGCAAGTCACCCTGCTCGCTAAACATTTTCTGAACATGCGAAACATTTAAATCACGAAAAGTAACAGCCAAACCCAACTCACGCACAACACAAGCCAACTGCTCAATAACCCTTGCCCCTCCAAATCCCCCGGCCGACACACCACAAAGTGCCACGGGTTTGTGAATATACTCTTTCAAAAGAGTATCCAGTGCCATCTTCAAACTTCCCGGATATCCATGATTATATTCCGGTGAAACAACTATCAATCCATCTGCTTTAATAATCGCATCGCGCCATTTTGGAGTTTGTTCTTTAATGCCCTGCCCCTCATCATCCAGCGGAAAATTAAAATCACGAACATCAAACAATTCAAACTCCATACCATCGCGATCTTGCGCGCTGTTAAGTATCATCTTAGCAACATGTTCGCTGTAGCGCCCTTGGCGCATGGTCCCAAGTAAGATAGGTATGTATAATTTTTCTGACATAAAAAAGAATTAATATTTATTTTATCCATCTTACACCACAATACCTGATCTAAAAAGATCACTGGGTTGTTCTCTTCCCATAAGATAAGCCATTTGGTAATTGGTAATTAAAAAAATCCCGTGAGAGGATTTTTTTGCGTGGTGGACCTTGTGGGACTCGAACCCACGACCCCCTGCTTGCAAAGCAGGTGCTCTAGCCAGCTGAGCTAAAGGCCCCTGAATTAACTTTCTCAACTTATAAAATATTAACTCATTCAAACTTTTAAGAATATAATCAAATATAATTAACTTATCAGTTATTAAAGTTTCCATATAATAAAGTTTTTAAATTAATAAGTCAAGCATAAAAAAACAAATTACATGCTAAGTTATATTATAAACAACACGGCATAATAAACACTTAATTTGCCTGCTATTCGCTCTTTATTTATACTTTACATGCTATGAAAAAAATTTGGTCTATTGTGTTAGCAATCTTACTGGGCGCTCTTGTTGTGGGTATTGGCACCGGTTATTTTTTATATCTTGCCAATAAAGATAGACAAATGCTGGCAACTGAAGCGAATCACGCCAAACTACAAGCGCAAGAAGCACTTCAAACCAGTCAACAGGCAATTGAGGAAGCGAATCAAAAACTGAAACAAGCTAATGAGCAAGTGGCCAAGGCTGAAAAAGCTTTGCAAAACCTGCAAAACCAGGAAGCACTTTTGGAAAAAGCCCGACCCATGGTAAAACCCAATCCAAATAAACTATCCGATTGGTCTTCTGTCTTATCAACTGATATGGAATTATCCATCATGTACCCAACGGGCAATAAAATAATAACTAACAACGATAAATCTCTTTCTATCGCAAACGAAGATAAAGATCTAACATGGCTGAAAATAACAAAATATTCGGATAAAAATTATAATAAACAAAAACAAGCACTCGTCAGCTCTACCACTGTAGCTTATTTTATTGACGGCAAACTTATTGCGGGTGAATCAGGCCTCTTAAAAAACACAAATAGCAATATCTCTTTATTAAATATTTATTCCAATGGAACCAGCACGCATTTAATATCAATTATGGAACCACCTCCCTTCCAAAAATATGCTTGGAGTCGTAAACAAGAATTTACAATCGAAGATATTTTACAAACATTGGAATTTAAAAAATAAAAAAATCTTTTACAATGTGGATAAAAAAATAATGATAAAACATTAATTTTAAAAATAAAAATTATTTTTTTTATTACCTTGATATTCGCCCATTTTTACTAGTTAATAGTAAAAAATAAATAAGAAAAGAAAAAAAACTAAAATTTAAAAAAAATAAAAAAATATTCTTGTTATTTTTTTAATTATGATATAATAAGAATGCGTCGATATCAGTTAACTGAATCTCGACTTCCAACTATGTTGGAAATAAATTTTAAAGAAAGGGAGGTGATAATAATGCCAACAAAGAAGAAACCCGCAGCCAAGAAACCTGCAGCTAAGAAAAAGGTAGCCAAGAAACCCGCAGCTAAGAAACCTGCAGCTAAGAAAAAGGTAGCCAAGAAACCCGCAGCCAAGAAACCTGCAGCTAAGAAAAAGGTAGCCAAGAAACCTGCAGCTAAGAAAAAGGTAGCCAAGAAACCTGCAGCTAAGAAAAAGGCAACTCCCAAAAAAAAGAAGGCTACTAATAAAAAGAAGTAAATAACTTCTTTATCTTAGGAGGAACTCCGCTCTATAATGAGGGCGGAGTTTTTAATAACAAAAAATACGCTATCGGTTAATAGTTAAGCTAACTAAAAAGTCCCTGCTGTTTCGGTATATCTTTATCTCTATAAACATGAATTTTACCATATATTCCATCATAACCCGGCCTGACATTTACATCTCCTTTTCTCATTCGCATAATTCCTGTAACCAGTTGCGGTTTGGCAAATTCCAATAATTCTTTTTCTGATAAATCCAACAATATCCCAAACTCGCTGGCGTTTTGCAACATTGATTCATATTCTTGCGTTACCACTTTTGCCTGCGGTCTTTTAACGTAAAAATCCGCTATTAATTCTTTTAATGGAATAATATGTCTAAACGGCACCGATGTTTTGGGGCGCGGCGGATCACAAGCTCTATCCGCCAAATCGGAAACTCTCGATAAAACTCCAATAGTTAAAAGCTTTCCGCAATTCGGACATCTATTGCCTATTTTTTTTGCTTTTTCCGGCTCGCACCAAAACTTACAATCAGCATGCCCATCCGCGTGATACTTTCCTTCTTCCGGAAAAAATTCCAAAGTTTCGATGAATGATGTTTGATCATGTTCAATTAGTATTCTCCTAAACTCATTATAAGCTGGTTTTTTCATCTCAAAAACATTCGCCTCTCTGCCCAAGTTGTTACATGAATGCGCGTCCGAATTACTGACTAAAAATTTATCGTCCAAAGCACTGATTCTCCAATTCATGGGCGGGTCAGAAGATAAACCCGTTTCCAAAGCGTAAATATACTTTGCATAATCACCAAAACACTGCTCAATTGAATCAAATCCCGATTTTGAACCGAACATTGCAAACCATGGAGTCCAAATATGCGCCGGTATCAAAAGAATTCTCTCATCTATTTCTAGTAAAATTTTCAATAAATCTTCTGAATCAATACCGAGAATAGGTCTGCCATCGCTTTGCAAATTTTTTCCTCTTTTATTTAACGCGTTTATCGTTTTATCAACTGATTCCAAATCCGGAAAATACAAACAATGATGTAATCTTCTAGTTTTATCATGTCTTTTATATATACACGCCACTTCCGTCGACAAAATAAATGCCGTCTTTGACGATCCATCTTTTAAATAATAAGCACCATCTTTCATTTCCAATTGTTCACCGATTTCTTTTCTCCATTCTGGATGCAAAACATCAGCCGTACCCACCATGTCTATCCCCTTTTTCTCACATGATTTTGCAATATTAATTATGGTTAAATCCTTGGAACAAGATCGGGAAAACCTCGAATGTAAATGTAAATCCGCGATAACTCGCATAAAAATATATTTTAGTTTAACGCAAAAGTCTCAATGAAACAAATTCTCAAAAAATATGCTATAATAAAAAATAATCCGTTCCAGTGGCCGCCCCTGTCTCTTGTGCCGCCACACCAGACACAGAGGCTGCCTCTAAAACCGATTACTGTTATTTTTCCTTGGAATAGGAACCCTTAGCGCCACTTAAGACACAAGAGCTTCCTATTGCAATAATTCTATTATTTCAGCTTAAGGAGCCGCCCCTGTCTCTTATGTCGTCACACCGGACACAGAGGCTACTCCTTAAACTGATTTTTTATTACGCCTATCATTCATTAACCACCTCGCTTTCCGTTTCTATTTCATCGTTTATTTCGCCCATATTCTCATCATTTATACTCTGTTGAGTTTCAATTTCTTCAATCTTTTCATCATTAAACTCTTCCGGTTGTTGCGTCTCCTGATCCACAATTTCCGCATCATTCTCAAGAACCATCTCTCCTTCATCACTTAATTCAGACTGAGCGTCATCACTGTTATCCTGAGTCTCAACTCCCAACACCTGAGGTTCGAGCTCATCTGTTGCAACAGTATTTTCTTGCCCCTCACCTTCCTCGGAAAAACCATCTTTATCATCCCCATCAACCACCACAACTTGAGCGTCTTCCGCATCTTCGGCGTTTAAAAGCTCTTCATCGGATAAAATCTGCTGAACAGATTCATTTTCCTCTACACCGTTGTCCCCCTCATTAATTAAAACAGCTTCCGTTGTTGTAGAATTCTTTTCTTCTGTTTGTTCTTGCTTAACTCCCACCGCGATCCAATTAAACTTCATTGTTCTACCGCAATTTGACGGATCCAAACACGCCCCTTCGTCGACTTCGATCCTAAAACCGTTCACCGATTTTTTCGCTACCCTAAACTTACCCAGCCAAGGATTAAAATATTCTTCCGCGTCAGATTCGGGGGTAACAACCACAACCGGCGCGTTCTCAAACGGATTAGTAAACTGAATTTCAACATAATCCTGCCCTGCTGGTAAATCTACCACTCCGGCCGTGTCATTTGTAACAATTACGTGTCCTAATAGATTAGTCTCTCCGCCAACCGTTAAATCACCTGCCACAAGTGCAGCTGTCTTTACTATCAAAACGTCCAGCTGTGCTGCCGAAAAACCATTCAATTCATCTCCCTCGGCAATTTGCGGATTTATCATGCCACCGGCCACTTGTTCTATTGCGTAAGCGTCCCCATCAAAAGCTTGTTGCACAATCTGCGTTGTAGTGGATTCTCCCAAAAATCCCGCTATTTGCCCCAAAGACGTATCTTCATTGCCAAAATAATAACCTGTTTGAACCACCATTAGCACCGATCCGGTTTGATGCAACATTTCCGTTCCGCTGGCTGACGTTGTCGCCGCCACAAAGCTTTCCATAGCATGGCCGATAATCATCCCCGGTTCTGTTGCTTTCATGGCATGGCCTTCAAGAGATGCCGATGTTAATGGATCACCAATACTGATATCTCCATTTTCCAAACTTACTTTAACCGGCACTCGTCCAACCAAAGCCACTGCCCTCATGTCTTTGCCTTTTTCCCGGCTCGAAAGCAAGAAACCCGGTTTAGTTGAAACAACACCCAAAATGCTCTTTTCATAAGCGCTCGTTGTTTTTTTAATATAACCTGAATTTTCTTTATCCAGAGTCACAACATCCCCGGCCGCGATATCTGCTTGCAAAGTCGGATACATTTCCGCCAAATCATAAGCTCCGGCTTCGGTGATAATTCCATGCGAAAACTTGAACGCTCCAGTTTGCGTGTCATATCCGGTTCCGGCACCTTGATAATTTAAAGATTCGCTGGAAAACCACATAGAACCCGTAGAAGACCCGGCCTCCATCTTTAATGCGTACGAAGATTCGCGTGCTTTTTGATAATAATAAATTTGACCATTACCCGTAGAATTTCCACGACCGGCGTATAAAACACCATTCAATTCCGCAAAAGCATAAGTAGCCTCAAAGCCGGTCCCATCTTCGCTGGTTTTATAATCCGCGCCTCTCAACTCAATAATATCGCCATTGTTATTGGTACCTTCTAGACCTACAAATAATGAACCGTCATATGACATTAAAGCTGATATACTGTTTATTCCGTTGCCGTTATCAATAAGGATATTAAAATCATTTAAATCATCACACAATAAATCATCTCCTCCGGCATCCGAATCACACATCATCAAATCACCATCTCCATTGCCACTACCCGCTCCCATGTACAAATAATTATTATATACTGCGGCAGCATAAGTAGAATTATAATCGCCCACCGTATTATCAAACGGCCTACTCCAATCATTAGAATTATCACACAGACTACTTGATCCACCTTCCGCGGCAGAACATATATACCAATCCAAATCATCTATTGAGTTGCCTACAAAAGCGTATAGTTTATTTTGATATATCGTCAAAGTATTCAATTCTTCATACCCGACATCAGGCATAGCGATATTTGTCCAATCTGATGCATTATCACAAGTATTGACATTGCCTCCGCCGGCCGGATCGCAAACTGCCACCGAAGCACTTCCCGAAGTACCGTCATCATTCGCGGCATACAAATATCCATTATATTCAATAAACCGAGTGATTCTGTTCGGACCGGCAGGAAAATTCGCGTCAGACCAATCACCTGTATCACAAACGTCAGTACTGCCCGTACTTGTCGGATCACATACTAAAACATCGCCCAAACCCGCGCCATCGCCCAAACCCGCATACAATTTACCCTTATAAACAATCATGCTCAAAACCTGGCTATAAGAAGCTGTACTATAAGAAGCACTCCAATCAGCCGCATTATCACAAAGAGTAGAATCTCCTCCGCCCGCCGGGTTACATACCTGAATATCACCATCACCCGCGTCATCACCTTGTCCCGCGTATAAATAACCGTTAAACGATACAAGAGACCTAACCGATTCTATGCCCGTTGACGGAGAATTGGCGGTAGCCCAGGCAATCTCTGTCTTGGATGGAGCGGCTGCGATATTTACATTACCGCGCGCCCTTGTCTCACCGTTAATGTCAAGTTTTGCCTCAGGTGCGGAAACACCAATACCCACATTGCCGCTATAGGCGACTGTCAATCTTTCAGTGGCATCTGTAAAAAATCTCCAATTCTGTCCCGAATATGGTGAAAACCTCACATTATCAATCCAACCGGCATCATCACCATTAGTTACGCTATAGTCCTTATCATAGGCCCAACGTAAATTATGCGTCCCGGCGGTAATGGGCACGCTAACCGTGGCCCACTGCGTTTCACCTGAAATTCTTGAATAATCGCCACCACCTGTATCCGTACAATTCACCGCGTCATCCAAGCAAAAAAGTAAAAAATCATATGTCGCTTCCGAACTCACCCTCCAATCAAACTGTAATAAACCATCACTGGCAAAAGTGTAATTTGTTTCAATATATGAAATTTCATAATCAGCAATATCGCCGCTTTCCGCGGAATAACTACCTTCAGTTGAAGTTGTTGAATCTTGAAACCAATTAGCGTTTCCGCCGGTTGTCCATCCCGAAGGTGGTACACTGCTCTCAAATCCCGTGATTAATGACGGACTGGCAGCCACATTGGCAAACTGAAATAAATAATCTCCCCCATCTTGCTTATACAAGCTATCTTTACTGTATATGGTACTCGTTACTCCCGCGTAAAATGAATTGGCTGAATACACACTACCCAAAGCTCCAATATCTCCGCTTGCTAGCATATCGTCTCCATCCGGACTAAATGCAGTATCTAATCCCGAACTATAAGAATCAATACCCAAAAAGAAATTACCGTTTGTGCTAATACGCGCCTGCTCGCCGCCGGAGTTACTTATAATAAACTCAGAACTTGTTGCTGTACTTAAATCCCATAAAGTTGAAGTTCCCACTTGTAAAGTATTGGCGTAAATATCGCGCCATCTGAAATTAACTGAACCCAAATCATACGCATCAGCTGTACCGGGTAATAATGAAGCAGTCGATGTACCGCCGGCAAACTGAATGGTATTGGTAGTCGAATTCCCGTTATTGGTAACTTCTTGGAAAGTTGCTGCTCCGCCGGTAATTTGATTACCGTTTACGAACAATTCAGTTGTGGAAACATAACCCAACGCGTCAATATTGGTTGAACTGACGTTGGCAACGTTTAGATCCAACCAGCGACGAGAAGCATCCCCTAAACTGTAGGTATCAGTAATCTGCGGGTTTAAATCTGAATTAACATAACCAAGTAATGCCAAGTTCGTGCCCGTGGCATTAATAAACAGTGCCGATGTGGAACTTACCGATCCACCAACCGCCAAATCGCCCTGTACGTTAAAATCATCAGTAGAAGTGCCGCCTGCGAACTGAATAGCATTCGTGGTTACGGCCCCCAAATCAGTTACTTCTTGCAAAGTGCCCGCAGAACCGCTCCCGCCTCCGCCCGACTGTCCCGGAAGCAATACTTTTTCAATTAATAAAGACGCGCTTAAACTTGTAAAATCACCCGTGCCTTGATGCACCGCTCCTTGCAAGTCCAAATAATCTCCCGTATTTAATTCCACAACCGTATCCGGTATGGTGGCCGTTCCTTCGTCAGAATTAGTATTGCGACTATAAGCGTAAATAATATCCGTTATAATGGTCCCATTATTTTTATTAATTCGTGTTTTCGCAACTGAACGACCATTATCCGTACCCGTTCTGGCAAAAACCACATGTCCGCTTATTCTGTATGTTCCGGTTGCTGTAATGGTTACCGTGGAACTACCGTTGGAGTGAGTGTAATTACTATCTAAAATATTATGATTCAAAGTTATAGACTCCCAATTATCTATCGTTGAATCATTAAATGCCGTTTCTTGCGTTCCTTGAAAAATATTAGGTTCAATATCCAACTTTTGACCGTTAACATATAAATCAGTGGTTGATACATAGCCCAAAGCATCAATATTGGTAGATGAAACATTTACCGTTTGTACATTTTGCGCAAACAGAGAAAGCCATCGATGCGTCAAATCCCCCAAAGAATATGTATCTGTTATTTGCGGGCTTAAATCCGAATTAACATAACCCAGTAAAGCCAAATTTGTACCAGTTGAATTTATGAATAATGAATTTGTGGAACTGACATTACCGCTGGCAAATACATTACCTTCAACATGCAACTTTTCAGACGGCGTTGATGTACCCATCCCGATTCTTTCCGTTGAAGCATCGATAAATAACAAATACTCTTCCGTATCACCCTCAACTCTAAAATCATAGTCATCACCGCCTTCATTAAAAATCGCGCTTCCGTTTAAAATCATTTCCGAATCAAAACCACTTAAAGTTAATAACTGATAAGGTCCAACCGTCGATCTTCCATCACCTGTATCGCTGTTATAAAAAGTAAAGTCAAACGTTGCGTCAGAACCTCTTCGTCCAACTTCCCAACCGCGCAAACCGGAAAAGGAACTAAAACCGTCAGTGTCTGAATACAAATTAAATACCGCGTTACTGGCTCTATCACCTGTTATGGCTAAAATTTCCGCATCATCATTTTCTGACTGCGAAGCTAACATGGAACTTTCCCCGGAATCCGGATTATGCCAAATTAAACCTTTGTAACCGTAATAATTGGAATAATACTTCAAAGACGGATTATCGGATCCATCACCCGTATCTACCGATATCATATCCACATCAGAATCAGTTCCGTCCCCCAAGTATAAATGATCCGTTAATTGTAAAGCGGTCCCGGTTGCTGTTATAAAATCAATATGTTGTAAATCGCTAGTACCTGTTACCGATAAATTTCCCGAAATTAAAAAATCATCAGTACTTGTGCCGCCCGCAAATTCAATGCTATTCGTTGTTAGATTTCCCTGACTGGTAACTTCATCCAAATTCGGTGTAGTTGTAGACATTAAAACTCCGTCGATATATAAATCCGTGGTCGACACATAACCCGTAGCTTCCAAATTACCGGCTGTAATATTTCCAAAAACAGCATCACTCGAACTAACCGTTCCTGCGGCTGTAATATTTCTCCATGCCAATAAATCTGATCCCAAATCAAACATGTTATTTTGCGTGGGCCCTACGGCGCCGTCAACTTCCAATGTAAATGTTTTGGGAGTCGAAGTACCTATACCTACTCTACCGTTTTCCGTAATAGCAAAAAAAGTACCATATGTATCTTCGGAAAGCATAAATGTATTACTGGCATTCACTTCCTGTGTCCAAGAATTTTGTCCAATTCTGATTTTTCTTGTATACAGTTCATCCCATCTCATTCCCGGTCTTCCCAAATCATAAGTTAAATGCGCGCCCGGCATTAAATCACCTGTAGATGTACCACCCGCAAAAACTATTGGATTGGTTGTAGTGCTTCCATTATCGGTAACATTCTGCAAAGTTAAAGTATTCGCTGAAGACGACACTGAATTTAAGGTCAAATCCAAATCCGCCAGCACCCCTTGCACCGTTGTCGCATTGGAATATGTAAATTCATCATATGCACCAACCAAATAAGCACCGGATGTTGTTGCTGACGAGCCAATAGCGTCCAACTGAATACCGCCTATCAAAAGCGCTGTGCCAATTGATATGGCACCGGTTGTTGTAACATTTCCCTGTCTGTTAACCAAAAATACATCTTGCGTGCCATCTGATAATCTAAGCAAGAAATCATATTGATTAGAAGTACCGTAAGTTTCAATCAATAGCGCTGTTCTTGTGGCGCTTGCCGAGTCTGTCGCTATTTGACTCAATCTAAACAGCTCGCCACCCGTATTATCTACACTGCTCGATGCTTTTTGCCCCTGCAAAGCTCCCGCGTTAAAAGCGTAAGGCACGGCGGAAAGCCGTTTCCTGGGCAACATTTCAGTATCTGATTCTATCGTGACTCCCAAATAGACATTATCATTGTTAAAAATTTCTTCCGGTATTGTTACATGCCCCAAATCTTGATCGCCCAATAATATGCTAAACAAACCATTCGTTACTTGAACAGCGGTTAATGCGGGTGTACCTCCCGGCAATCCATTGGTTGTGCTCGCCGACCATAGCTGTGTACCTCCCGTTCCCGCGTCATAGAGTGTAAATTTGATATTGTAGATACCGTCTGAAACAGAATTACCGGCAGAATCCATCAATTTACCCTGATAATTAATAGATTTATTGATACCGCTTGCAGCATTTGCTTCTTGCGCCGCCACACTTAAAGCAAAAGCTGCAATCAGTATCAAAGCCAAAAATCCAAAAACAACCGACAAACCTATCGATTTATTCATTGGTTCTATTGTTTTTGGTGTTAAAAATTTCATTTTATTTTACTAAAAAAACCGTGCGCAAAACCAAATATTACGCACGGCTATAAACGAAGTTATTTTTGCTTCGTTATTTAATCTCGTTTTGCAAAATGGCGGTTTTGCTTAATTTTGTTTTTATTTTTGGGTAAAGTACTAGTTACTTACATTTTTACACATTAATTATATATAGGATAACTACATTCATTTTCTGCTAAGATTGGTAAATTTTTTTATAAAAAATAAAACCTGATCACGTATATATAATGTGGATAATCTGTGAAACTAAAAATCAGGCTCTTGGCCCGATTTTCATTTGGTAACATTTTTCTATCAATTATAATCTGTACCTACAATGACTACATAATCTCCCTGTAGATCCCTTTCTTCTTCTAATGGATCAGATAATTCAGCATCCAAAGCATTTTGCAGTGCCTTCAAAGTTGCCGGCATCTCTTCCTCAGTCAATTTAATTATTGTAGTTGTTGTGTAGGTTTTTATATTGGCATCACCTATTTGATTAACCGGAATATCAACACTAATTAATTCTGTTCTCATTTTACCGGCCAAACCCGCAATTCTCGTGCCATTTAATACGGTTATCATCGGTTCTTCATCTTCAACAGTGGATTCAAAAACTGCTTCATCATTTGTTGCATCTGTAGTTGTAGCCACTTCTTGTTCTGTTGCCGAGTTATTAATCAACATTACTGATAATAATTTATCTTTCTTTGTACTATAAAGTACCGCTTTATCTGACCATACCAACAAACGATCACCCACTACTGCGTCTTTATAAAAATCCGGTTGGCTTTGCCTTAAAATTTCCGGATCATTTACAGTTGCTATTGTTGGATCTTCTTCATTATTCACTTCAATCAATTGTCCTACTCTGTTTTTTAAATCTTGTAAATCTGATATAGGTTGTGTTTGCGAGACTTGTTCTGCTTGTTTTGTTTCTTGAGATATATCAACAGCTTGATTACCATTTAAAAAGTATTGAATCAATACAATAACTGCTGCTATTAATACGATACCTATTATAATTATCAGAAAAAATGGTTTTGAAGCATTTTTATGCGGCTCAACCACAACATCATCTTGCTTTGTATTCTTTCTGGTTTTTGAAGATTTATTTGTCTTGCTATTTTTAATCATATTAATGTTAATTATAGCACAATAGGTATTTCATTCTGTTGTGTACAACTAAAAACGGCCATGAGGGAGCCGTTTCTAGTTAGTTTAAAAAGTTTATTTTCTTTTTCCACCACGTTTTTATAATAACATTTATATATGGCATAAATTTTCTTATTTAATTTTAGGTTAAAAATATGATTATATCCTATGTTAATATTTTGTGCATAAAATTATGTAAATAATTATTTAAAATTTCCCGTTAGTTGCTGTTATTCTTATGCACATTGAATCTTGGGGAATTTTTGTCCCAGTAGCTTAAATACAGCGCGTAATAAAATATATTCCAATACTCAACATTCTTAAACTCTTTTATATCAAAGATACAATACGTGATTCGCCATAGTGACTTTCATTGCTATCACTGCATCTTTTTTATTTTTTTTGATTAATTTAAATGCTTAAATAAAAGTAAAAATGTCACTCTTTTGACAAAAAACATCTACAATCACGTTTATTAAAAATATCTAACATCATCTATTCGGGTTTAAAAAAAACTTTATAAGTCATAAACAACTAAATCTTGCTCTGTTACTTGTAAAGTCAAGATAAAATGTCCTGCCCAATTTATTGCTATCTATTTTCATCTCAATACAAATATATAAATTAAACCAAACTCCTTAACTTTAAAGAAGTTATCTAATACACTGCAAATCGATATTTGTTAACCACTTAATCTGATACAAACAATTTATTAATAAAAATCAACTATACTTTTCTTAAAAAAATACCCTAATAAAAACTTCCTTTAAGATTATCAAAATAAAAAAAATTCAACATATTATCAGAACTTATTTTAACTTATGAGATCTGATCAAAACTCTAACTGCTTGAAATTAGATTTACGGTTATGTCCGTATCGGAAAAATTGTAATTTTTTATTATATATTTTGTTAATTCATTTTTAATCATATTCCGTAAATATAACAAATTATTTTTTTTAATATTAAAAAAATCGCCCCATCATCTGATTGGGGCGATACGTGTTTCAACGTGGTTTTGACGTTGAGTTTTGTTTGCCGTCTACCGTTTGTGAAGACGTTGGGTTTTGATGTTCGCCGTTTATGTTTATTTTAGTGGGTGGTGGGTTGGAAGGTGCACCGGCGAATTCTTTCTTTGACCCTACAACCATTGTATCCAATAGTTATACAATATAAAAATCTCCGCTATATTGCGCAGAGATATCAGTATTCAAGGTCTGGGGATAATATGAGCTTAACTGTATAAAAAACGCTTAGAACTCAAAATTTAGCCCAAGCCGGCGCACTCGGATCAAAGAGTAAATATGAAAACAATAAAACCGCTACTATGGCAAGTAAAGCTAAATGCCAATGAACTACATGCTCCATCCAGTAAGTAAAATCTTTTTCAATGTTTGCGTATTTGGCATCTACTTTTGCTTTATGTATTTTGAACTTCATTTTCTTTTTCATATTATTTTTTAGCTTATGCTTCTGTTTACATAAAAGCTAATAAATCTATTATAGCAGATTTGTTAAATGGATATAAATAAAAAAATACCAAAACAAGTTTGGTACAAAGATATTGCTGGTTAACTTATCTGAATTCAAGATAGCAAATTCCTTTCTGAAAAATATTTGGGTGAATAAATGCCAGAATGCAAAATCGTTCCACCCGGAACTCTGCAACCCGGCAAAAGGATCACACCCGGCAAAGCTGTTACATTAGCTCCTACATGGCAATCATCACCTATCAAAATACTCAACTTTTTCCTGCCCGTTTCGATAGCACAATCACTAAAAGTGACTCCGTCCATGCGTGGAACACTTACCGAACGCCCGCTAAAATTCTCGTGTCCAAATTGACTACCCGGGCCAATTTGAACATTTTTACCAATAATGCAATCCGCCAACTCGGTTGAAGCACAAATCTTGGCTCCTGAACGAATGATGGATCTACGGGCTGTTACGCTGTAACCCAATATACCTCCCGCGCCAGCTTCGCCTTGTTCTTCCGGTTCTTGTCTATAAGTAAGACCATCGCCTATGATAACCTCACCTAAAATACCGGCATTATGCCTTAATTGTACTCTGGGTCCGATGTATGCCGGCCCCAAAAGTTTTGCCGAACTATCGGTTGTTAAACGCAATCCTCCTCTAAGCAACAATGCCCTGTTATCTAAAATCGGATAAGAAGGTCCTTGTATATGCACATCTTGTACACAAGGATACAAACACCTGGTATTTAGCTTAACAGACAGACTTCTGTGCTGTATTTGAGTTTCACGAGCTGGAACTGAAGTCATACTTTTCAACAAGCTTTGCAATCTATTCAAAGGTTCCCATGCCACAATATTTGACTCAAATAACCCATTAAAGGTTAAAGACTTAGATAAAATTGTATCAGCTTCAACGCCACATATATCAAAGAACAAATCTTTTACCAGCGGTAAGTAACCTTTTGTCAGCATCTGCTACTCCTTCGTAAAAGACTTTAACAGTTTAAAAAACAGTCCCCATACTGTCAACAACTATAATTAATAAAAAAAATGCTAATCAAGTACATTTTTCATTGTTAATAATATTTAATTGAAAATTTTATTAATTCTTCCGGTTTTACTATTATTTGCTTGTGGATTATTAATTTCATCTATTCCTCTTCTTAAAACATCCATTTCTGATTGTGTTAATGGTTCAACTCTTTCTGTTTCGGTCTTTGAAAAATTGGATTCTATTATTGAATTTATTTTAGCTAAAAAATGATTTACTAACTCTGTTTTGTCACTAATTTGCTTTAACAGCTTATTTGCCTCCCTACGATATTCCCTCATTTGCAAATCCGCTCTTATCCTTTGTACGCTTCCCGGTTCTAATTCATTACGATGTTTTTGTAATTTTGTCATACGGTTAACAACATCCATCAATTCAGATTCGATTTTCTCATTTCCTTTTAGCACAATCGACTGCTCATGCTCAAAATCTTGAGTTCTCGATACGGGAGTCTCGACAGCATACTCAACTCCTTCTCTCTCATATACACCTGACTCTTGATTGTTTTGCTCGTTTGTTAAATTATCATTGGTATTCATTTGTTCAGGCTTCATATCCATCAATTATACCTTACATCGGCAATATAAAAAAATAAGCCCTTTCAGGCTTAAAAGATTACGCCTTAGCAAGACACATAGACAT
>CAYFST010000010.1:29539-35601 GCA_964345995.1 uncultured Gammaproteobacteria bacterium | reverse complement strand
TCGGCGGGTTTGCCGGAATTTGTTTTGGGCGACATTTGATCGTTTTTTGGTTTGAAAGGCCCGATTAAACGTTCGTCCATCGTATGCTCCGGCTTTTCACCGCTCAGGGTTTCCAATTTAGTGAAACGCTCCACCAGAAAACCCAACTTTATTATCATAAGCGCAAGTCGGGTTTTGGTTTGCGCATCAGTTTCTATGCGCCATATCTCAAACAGCATGAGAGCGGCCGAGCGCCGTTTGGGGTGTTTGAGCGGTACGGATAAGCCAAGGTTGGTGATTCTTTGCGCGGCCAGTTGACGTGTCTTGGTATCATTAGAGCGCAAATCTTGGATGATAGGGTGCGTGTTTTGCGCGGGAGTTGGAAGGGAAATGCCGATTATGGCAATTATCAGCAGGAAGTTTTTTAAGTATTTCATCAAGATTTGCTAGCTTTGAGCATTGGCGCTAAGAGTTGGCGAGTCAGATTGCCATGCATACCTTTTTGTTCGAAAGGTACGCACCCCAAAGGTATTACGCGGTGTCCGTGGCGCGGATGGCGCATGCCGACTATTATTTCCACGGCCAGAGGCACAAAGATGGTGCCACGCATGGCATTCAGGCGCGGGCGAATGGTGGGAAGCGTGAAGTAAACACGTCCCGGTTTATCATCTGGAGTGCGTGCAAAGATACCGCGCATGGGTGCAGGCGCTACATTGCCGGCTAGTAGCCATTCGCCCAGAAAGCGCATTTCTTCATTTTTGTTTTTGAAGTTGATTTCGCCATCTGTGTAATCGCTAACAGGTCGGCGGAAGGTGATCCAGTCTTTGGTGGAAAGCATGACCAGCTCATCGCTGATCCAATTGCTTGTACCGGCCGGTTTGTGCCAGCCGAGATCGAGTGTTTGCCAAGGGGATTGGTTTTCCGTGGCCATAGCTTTGCTGGTTTCTTCCAACTTACGCAAAATTTGGTTATTGGGATTTACAGCCACAAAGCGGCCGATGATGCGGGCTACGCGCCCGCTTTTGCGTAGGGTAGCTAGAGGGAATTGCATCTCGTTTCGTTTGAGGCAGGTGGCATCATAAGAAACACCGACTCGGAAGATGGGATCGGGCAGGCCATTGCCGGGAACGATGCCACCGGTTTTACCCATAGGAAGGGCGTGTGCCGGTACGCGTTTATGCGTGATAGAAAGCATATCTATCTGTTCGATCCAGAGTCGTCTGTCAAGTAATCCGGGTTCTATGGGTGATTGTTTTGGGTTCACAATCTTTCCATTTTCGCGACGAATCCAGAAGAATGAAGTTAGATCACCTTGTTGCAAGCTCCAAGTCAATGGCTCGCTGCGTTTGACTTTGATTTCATTATCTACCCAGGCCCTGAGGCAGGGATTTTGTTTTTGACTGTAAGCGCGGCAAGATTCGGACCAGATTAAGCTTTGCGGTTGCCAATGATTTTCGGTTTTCATACCGTTTGCGGTTATGGCCAGATCATGATGTGAGGCAATATCGTGGCTTACATAGTCATTGACTCTGATTTGCGATTTTGGCGGTTTTTGACACAGGGTGATTGTACAGCCAAACAGCAGACACGCAATCAGCAAAACGATAATACTTGTTGTTTTAGCCATTTTTTGTTCCTTTCGCTTGACATATATTCTGGGTTTTGTGAACGAGCAAATCAGGTTAATTTGGCATAAATTATAAAATTTGTCAAGGAGAAGTAACAAAA
Source organism: uncultured Gammaproteobacteria bacterium (assembly GCA_964345995.1). GTDB lineage: Bacteria > Patescibacteriota > Patescibacteriia > 2-12-FULL-60-25 > 2-12-FULL-60-25 > MWCR01. The sequence goes on along the minus strand of CAYFST010000010.1, from coordinate 33,894 downwards.
AAACCCGTTATGGGTTAGTCGTTTGAGTTTTTGGGAGGGTTTGGCGGAGGAGGTGCGATAGAGCGCCAACGTGGAGGTTTGCGTCCGGGGTGGCGACGTTTGAATTCGGCGAACAATTTGCGATAGTCTTTGGCACCGCTTGAGCCGCGCAAACCCGGCATTTTGGATCTGGCTTCGGCTCCGTTTAGGCAACGGCGGAGTTCGGTATCTGTAAGTTCTCGTAATTCTTGTTGACTTAAGCTACGAACATCGATTTCACTGGCCTTGCGGTCTTTGTACGTATCTTCTTGGTCATTATCGTTGAAGTCATCAGGGTTATAGTAAACAGCCCTGTTGTCGGCTTCGGACATTAAAAAACCTCCTTTAAGGTACGATGAGAGGATTTAATCAAAAATTACGCTATTAGTCAAGATTGTTAGACTTTAGCTACTAGTGTTGGAATGACTAAATTGTTTTGGCTTTGGTTTTGAAGCGTTTGAGGATGGTTTGCATTTGGGATTTTGTAAGCAAGCCTTTTTGCGGACCCACTTCACGAACCACGCTCCAAGAGTTGGCCGTTCCCCAGCGCAATGCTTCGGGGATGTCTTTGCCCTGCATTTTTGCGACTGTAAAGCCGGCCGCGAAGGCGTCACCCGCGCCGGTGCGTTCTTTGGCGTCGCCTTTGAAGATGGGTATGTGCCAAAAAGTTTTGCCGTCAAAAGCATAAGCGCCGTCTTTGCCATTGGTGATGACTATGGTTTGCGCGCCGAGTTTATAGAAATCTTCGAGCAAATTTTTTATGGGGCGCTTTTTGCCGTCTAAAATATATTGAGCTTCTTCTTTGTTGAGGATGTATATGTCGCAAAGTTTAATTAGAGGTTTAAGGTATTTTAAACCTTTGTGAACATGAGTGGTGCCGGGTTGGAAAGCGAATTTATTGTTATTTTTTTGCAGGTACGTAATAAGTTCTTTATCGAAGGACTCAAATTTTTTGCCCATGGCGCTGTAGTAGATCCAATTAGATGTGGGTAGTTTGGGTAGTTTGTAATCGCGGGGTTTAAAGAAAAGCAATTGTGTGCGTTCGCCTTGGTAGCTTAGCAATGTGGCTTCGCTGGTTTGCTGGCCTTTTCGCCGGCTTAGCGACGAAATGTCTATATTTTCTTCTTCCAGGGCTTCTTTGATTTGATCGCCCGCAAAATCAGGGCCGGCCCAGCTTACAAGAGCGCCGGACAAACCAAGACGTGAAGCGCTGACGGCAGCGTTGGCCGAGTTGCCGGCGGCTTTGACTTTGATGACGTCTTTGACGGGAATTTTTTCCGCGTATTCCAAACAAAGAAGACAGCGTTCTTTGTTAATGGTACAGCTAACGGAGGCTTCGTCGATTATGTAAAAAATGTCACGCAGGCATTCACCGATACAGACTATGTCGAACTTCATATCTTGCAATTATAAATTAACAGACAGCAATTAGCAATTCTGACAGCTTTTAGATTCTAGTTGCTAACTGTTAGTGTTTAGCGGTGTTGGATACAAACTTGAGAATCTTGTGGGGGATAGTAAAGAAAAAACCGCTTTGACGAATGTCAGAGCGGTTAGCGATTTGCTTGTCCCATGGGCGGGACTAAGCCCCTACGCCACGGGAAAGCATGCTTACTTAAGTTTTTAAGATCTCCTCTTTTTATCCGGTTATATAACCGGACTTCGCCGGGTCATTCGACTCGACTTGCCGCGCACTCCTGCTGCGGCTTCCTCCTTATCCGCCTCGTTAACCGAGTGCGGTTTTTTCGGGTCATACGACCCGAATAAAATCTCTCCTCGCCTCATGCGACGGCCGGCTCGACTAGCGAGTAACGGCCAAATGGTTTACGAAAGCGCGCCTTACTTTCGATAATTTGCCTAGCTTAAGGCATGCTTATTCTCTCAAGTTTATAGTCTCGAAGATTTGTGAAGAGACTTTTTATAATGAGAGTGTTTCAAGGTCGGGCAGCGACCCTGAAACATTGGTTGTTATCATAAATAGCACCTCATGTCAATCCTTGATATAATGAAAGTGTTATGCAATTGACATATTTTTTACCAATTTTGCTTATTTTAGCTATGTTTGGAGCGGGATGCAAACAGTCGAGTTCCGAACAACGAACTACGAATAACGATCCGGATTCAATAGCAAAATCAAATATCGAGTTCATTAATCCTTGCGAGATGCTTGATAAAAGTGAGGTCGATGCTTTGTTTGGAATGGAATCGGAGATTATCCAAAACGATTTAGAACCGCAAAATACAACCGGGCAGAAGCTTTGTGTTTATGATATACCCAGCGATGACGCAGTAAAAATGGTGCAGATTGGGGTACGGCGGACGCGGGATATGGGAGGCGATATGACAACTGAAGTATTGTTTGAAAGTCAGAAAGAATTTCTAGATAATGCTGTTGATGTGGCTAATTTGGGTGAGGCCAGTTATCAATCGAAAATGGATTTTGTGGGAGGGGGCGCGTTGTACACGCTTACGGATAATGGCGCGACTTTGATTACGGTGGATGTGTCTTTGGGGCAGAAAGATCATGAGGCGAATCAAAAAACAGAGAGGGATTTGATGAAGAATATTTTGGATAATTATTAAAATGTTAGACACTGGCGAAATTCGTTTTGTGTGTTAAATATAATTGCGTAAAGTACCCGGGTTGACAAACTCTCTTGTTTTTGTTTTTATTTAGTTAACTTGAACCTTGAAAGGAGATGCAAATGTTGGAATTTGTTAAGCTCATGACAGTAAAAATCGGGCAGTATATTCCCGCGAAAAAAGTTAATTCTATATTGATGCAATACAGTGAACAATTGTCTCAAACAGCTTTTTCAGAGGGATTGGTAATCGTGGCCTGCAAGGAGTTGACTTTGCTTTTGGATAGTGATGTAAAATTGGCCGAGATAACCAGTAGAGATATGGTACCGGAAGTATTTGATTTTTTGTGCAGATTGTACGGCGATGATAATAAGGAGATATTGGAAAAACTTAAGTATCATGAAGATATGCAAAGTATGATGCTTTTGCTTTGGGAATTGCTAGTTGCCAGATTTTGTGGGAAAGACCTTGCACAGAAGATTTATGCGATAAATATTAAAAAGATGATGAATCTTTCGTTAAAGTTTTTAGAGATGATGAAGATAATGTCAGAAAATATGGCTTTCGCAATTAGTTGGTCTAAATGTATGTTGGAGCCGGATAAGATATTTTTATTGGCGGATGAGCTTAAGGATTTATCCGAAGAAAAGCGTAGAGATGTTTTGCGGCTTGTGGCGGAAGAAGTTGGCTCTTTGCGCGAAGAGCCGAATCGGGATGATTTTAGTCGATTATTACAACGGGCCAAGCAGGGTCCGAGTGCGGTAAACTAAATATAATAACGGCTGTTTGCCGTTATTTTCTTTTGATTGCTTTTTTAGCGGCTTGGGCGATGTCTTTGGCTCGCATTTTGTAGTAAGTGATGAGTTCATCGGGTTCGCCGGATTGGCCGAAGGTATCGGGCATGCCGATCGGTTCAATAGGTACCGGGGCTTTTTGAGCGCAATATTCGGAGACCGCGCCGTGTAAACCGCCCGTGATTTGATGCTCTTCGACGGTGACGGCACAAGCCGTCTTTTTTAGTGACGCGGAAATGGTTTTGCCGTCTAAAGGTTTAATGGTATGCGAATTGATAACTTCGGCTTCGATGTGGTTTTTAGCGAGTTCTTCGGCGGCCAGCAAAGCCTCGTGGAGCAAGGGTCCGCAAGCTATTATTGTTACGTCATAACCTTCGCGGCAAACATAAGCTTTGCCAAACGTGAAGGGTGTTTTTTTGGTAGTAATGACAGGGGTTTTTTCGCGGGCGAATCTAAAGTAAACAGGGCCTTTGTGTTTAGCTGCGGCGATTGTGCATTTACGAGTTTCTTCGGCATCACAGGGCGCGCAAATTAAGATGTCGGGAATTACTCGTGTAATAGCCATGTCTTCGAGAGCTTGGTGAGTAGCGCCGTCAGGACCCACTGAGACACCGGTATGCGCGCCGGCTATTTTTACATTAGCGCGCCCGTAGCAAACTGAAACACGCAGTTGGTCCCAATTACGACCGGGGGAGAAGACGGCATAGGATGAAACAAAGGGGACCTTGCCAGATAAAGCCAGGCCGGCCGCGATTCCCATCATATTTTGCTCCGCAACTCCGCATTCTATGAAACGATCAGGATATTGTTTATTGAATTTGCCGGCGCGGGTTGAATCGGCAAGATCGGCGGTTAGCACAACGACATCCGGATTATTTTCTCCGAGCTCCAACAGCGCGTCGCCATAGCCGTTGCGCGTGGGGATTTTTTCTACCGTCTTGTATAGGACGTATGGGTTTA
>CAYFST010000010.1:0-29439 GCA_964345995.1 uncultured Gammaproteobacteria bacterium | reverse complement strand
TAGCCGTTGCGCGTGGGGATTTTTTCTACCGTCTTGTATAGGACGTATGGGTTTAGGTGGGGTTTCATAATTAAAGTCTTAGTACTTAGTCTTAGTACTTAGTCCTAGTACTTAGTCCTAGTACTTAGTCCTAGTACTTGGCTCTGGTGTTAAGTTTTATGGATTTTGATAAGCCGTTTATTATGCAGCCAATTTCGGTGGTTAATTTATATAATTCTGAAAATTTATTATCGTTAAAGTAGTTAAAATCGAATCCAAGATAAAGCATACTCCTAACTTCGTTGCATGATCCGTTGGATATTGAGAGAAAACGAATAAATTCTTTTTCACTTTTTCTGCCAAATCCTTCGGAAATATTATTCATGATTGATAACGACGCGCGAAGTATTTGATCTTTATAATAGTAATCTCGATTTTGTTTTAAAGCGTTATATAATATTTTGTTTAGTTCTCTCGCTTTCTGCCAAGCAATAATGTCTTCAAATCTGGATATACTCATATTAATTCTAGGACTAAGTACTAGGACTTTTAGTAGGTTATTGATGTTCAGAGTAAATTTTGCCGCCCAGCGTGCGGATGTCGTGCAGGGCTTGCTTGGCTTCTTCTTTATTGGGCGGTTTTCCATGCCATTCAAATTTATTTTCCATAAAATCCACGCCCTTGCCGGGGATGGTGTGGCAGATGATCGCCGTGGGATTGGCGTACATGGCTTTGGCTTTTTTCATGGCGTCCAATATTTCGCGAATGTTGTGGCCGTCAACCTCGATTACAAACCAATTATTAGCTTCGAGTTTGGCGCGGAAATTTTCTAAGGGCATTACGTCTTCGGTGTATCCATCTATTTGGATATTGTTGCGGTCGATTATGGCCGTAACTTCGCGCAGGTCGTATTTGCCGGCCAGCATGACGGCTTCCCAGGTTTGACCTTCATCGAATTCGCCGTCGCTCATGAGGCACCAGCTGTGATAACTTTTTTTCGTTGTACGTCCCACGTCGCACGTCACTTGTCGGTTCATGCGGGAGGCGAGGGCCATACCGCAAGCTTGGGAAAGACCTTGGCCAAGTGGGCCGCCGCAGGTTTCGATGCCGTTTGCGAAATGATTATTGGAATGGCCTTGCAAAGGACTGCCGAATTTGCGAAGCGTTTTTAGTTTGGTGTGGGGAATAAAGCCGGCATGAGCCAAGGTTGCGTAAAGAACCGGGCAGATGTGCGCATTGGAGAGTACGACTCTGTCACGGTCGGGCGCGTTTTTCTTTTTGGGATCGAGTTTGGCTACACCGCCAAAATAGAGCGCGGTAAAGACATCTGTCATTCCAAGCGATCCGGCAGAGTGGCCGGAACCGGCTTTGACTAGCATGTTGATGATATCTTGCCGGATTTGGTTAGCAGTTTTTTGCAACTGTTTAATGCTTTTCATATGAATTTGAATATTTTAACATGGATGGCGGAAAATAAAAAAAAACTCCGCGAGGAGTTTTTTACCAAATGTTTTGAGTCTGTAGAGCGTAGACTATACAGCTAAGCCCCAAGGCCAGGTTTAGTACGGGTAAGAACCAACCAAGCCATTCGTTTGTATAGCGATATAAATCTTTTTCGTCTGTGTACATAGCAAACCGCGTTTTAAATGACAAGGTCCTCCTTGAAACGGTTGATAGGTAAAACTAGCAGAAAATTGTATGTATGTCAAGGATCTCGGTTCTATACTCAACTTGATGGCAATAAAAAAAAGAGACGCGATTAATCGCGTCTCTACGGTTGATTTTGGGCTGATCTAGTTTAGGACGTTGATGGTACCGACCATGCCTTCATTGAAACCATCATGGAATTCATATGATCCGGGTTGGCTGAAAGATTTTTCATAAGTATCTTTATACTCTAAAGTACCGGATTCAAAGCCTTCGCCCACAATTTTGTGCGGTTTACTGTCTTGGTTGGTCCAGGTTACGGTTGAACCGACTTCCACGGTTATTGTGGAAGGAACAAAGCCGGTTACGTTGTCGCCAATACTGATGGCCGCGTGCATGGTGTCGAACCCTTTGTTTTCAGATATGCTGCTGACTGAATTGGTAACATCGGCGGGTTTGAATTCCGCGGCAGTTTCGAGAGGGGATCCCATTGTGTAATTAATGAAGAAAGCATCCGGGATATCATCAATTTGTTGATTCCAATTAATGTTATATAAAGTTTCCGCGATTTCTTCACTATCGATCGGGCGGAGCATTCCTCCTACGTCTACCGCATAAACTTTGGGATCGGTGGTGATTTTGACCATTTTTTTACCGGGGCGATATGTAACGTTGCCTCCGATGGGTATTAGACCCAAAGTTCTGTCGTCGATTGTAATTATGTTATCAAAGTTTTCGTACCAGGTGAAATATGTTTTTTCATTGGGAAAAACATAGCGTTTACCGTCTTCAGCGAAGTAGTAAACCGCTGAAAAGCTTTCGCCTTTGATTAACGAACCCGGCCCAAAAGCCATAGCGTTTGCGCCAAGTGGCATCATCATGCTCGCGATAAGAGCGATACAAGAAAAGATGGAAATAAGTTGTTTCATATGAATATAAATAATGTATTTGGTATTTAGTATTTAATATTTAGCAATTAATTTGAGTTATCGCCAAATATAAGATACATGAAACCAATACTTTAATTAGGGTTAATAACAGTTATAGTGGTAGATTGTTCATCGGAGAAATCTTGTGTGTCGGCCGCACGTCCATAAAAGGTGTAGGATCCGGTTTGACTCCAAGGTCCTACCTGGTGCGTGCAAGGAGCGGCTCCTTCACAATGTTTAATTATTTGCCGTGTGGGGTCAAGTATTTCAATAAATTGAATTCCGTCTTGGTCGCTTGCTGATACGGTTATATTTAAGATTTCGCCTGTATAAACAGTATTTTTATCGGGTTGTATAGTTACCAATGGTGAATCGTTTTCGGCTACGGAGATGATTAGATCTTCGCTGCGATAGGTACGGCCGATATCATCTGTTACCAAGCCGTGAACAGTGACCGAAGAGCCGACTCCATCGCTTGGCTCGACTGAATATTTGCAGGTGCGAATACCTGATTCACAGACTTTTTTACCTGCTTGGTCCACATAAATTTCTATTCGGCGCACAACGATATTTGGAGCGTCTACAGTAACGCCGGTTGATTGATTTTCTTTAACAACAGTTCTGTCGGCATATATATAAACTCCATTGGCTACGGTTTCTTCTTCGACATTGATTTGCATTTCTTGACTCACTACGGATTCATTCATCAGTGTTACTTCGGCGCGTGCCGTATAAGAATCATTATCGGTTACAATAGGTATTTGATAATTGCCAGTACAAGTATTATTACTGTTACAAGTAGCTACGATGTCGCTATCCATTAATATTTGTATTTGTGAAATTCCTTGGTCGTAATCTGTTTCAACCGTAAAGTGAATAATGTCTCCAGGACGCGGTGTGGCATCATTGACGCCGAAGTTAACCACAGCGGCTGATTCGGGAATTTGTTCTTCGGGTTCCGGGTCGGAGGACGTTTTTTGCAGATCTTTATCGAGATTGATATTGGTCACGGTTTCTTGTGCCGAAGCGGGGTTAAACTCGGAAGAATTTGTAATGGGTTCTCCGATTATATAGTTGGTGAAAAACGCATCCGGGATGTCATCTATTTTGGTATTCCAATCTTCGCCGTATAATGTTACCGCGATAGCTTCGCTGGTTATGTGGCGCAAGGTGCCGCCCGCGGCTATGGCATAGGTTTTGGGATCTGTGGTGATTTTGATCATGCGCACTCCGGGGCGGTAGGTGACATTGCCGCCGATGGGTAAATTTGCCAGGTCGCCGTCGGAAATGGTTTTTACGGTATCGAAGTTGTCATACCAACTGAAAAAAGTTTTTTCAGTGGGAAAGACATAGCGCTTGCCATCCGCGCCATAATAATAAACAGCCGCTCCGGAAGCTTTTATTAAATCTCCGGATGCAACTGTTTTTGCAGATGCTTGCGGAGCCACAAAAAGAATCATTGTAAAGATTAACAAAATGTTAGTTATTAATTTCATATGACATTATTGTACATCGTAAGTTGTGTATCGTACAAGTTTTGTGAACAATTCGCATGGTAATAATAAAGGATAAAAAACCACGGCCGTGAAGCCGTGGAAATTTATGTGTTTTTTGTTTAATTAACCGGTTCGGGCAAGCTTTTGTCTTTCCAGATTGCGATAGCTTCGGTTGAGACTGTTTCGGGGTCAAAATCAGAAGCGTCATTGATATGTGAACCCATCTTGTAGTTTATGAAGAATGGATCGGGGAGATCGTCTACATTGTCTGCCCAGTTTTCGCCATAAAGTTCAACAGCAAGTTCTTCGGTTTCGATCCAGCGAAGAGTGCCATGAGTATCTACGGCATAAACGCGCGGATCGGTTGTGATTTTTAAAAGTTTGGCTCCGGGTTTGTAAGTAACGTTACCCCCCAAAGGAATACTCATTAGATCTTCATCCGGGATGGTAACAACTCCGGACCAGTCTTCGCCATACCATGATTTATAGGTGCGTTCGGTAGGGAAGACGTAGCGCTTCTCGTCGGTTCCGTAATAGTAGACCGTATCGAGTGAGCCTTTAATTAGTTGACCCGGGTTTGCCGAAGCGATTTCGGCGTTAGCCGGCATGCTGGCCGCGAATAAGCCGAGCATTGTGAGGAAAGCGATAAAACGCATAAACAATACAATTAATAATTAAAAATTATAAAGAGTAAAAATCGTTCATCAAGTTTCAAGTTGAAGGTTCACCAAGAGTCTATATAGTAACGCTTGATGAATTTGTAATTTTGAACTTGTTACTTGGATAAGTTATTGTATGCTGATTTCGGATTATCCGCAAGAAAGATTGCTCCGGCGGCGCAAAGGCGAGTAGCTCCCGCTTTTTTAATACTTTGCGCAGTTTCTTGGTTTACGCCACCGTCAACAGCTATGGGCAGGTGGGGATATTTTTTGTGGAGCTTGGTAATTGTTTTTAAAACATTGGGGATGAATTTTTGGCCGGAGAAACCCGGTTCCACTCCCAACACCAAAATAGAATCGGCGTAAAATTTACGCGCGTCTTTTTTACGGGGTTCGGTTTGGATATAAGGATTTAATACATTTATAGGCGTAGAGGGATTTAAGGCCAAACAGGATTTAAGGCCGCTTTCGTGGACAGCTTTAATCATTTCTTCGTGATGAATTGGGACTTCTACATGCCAGATGACACGCGAAACATTGGGAAGTTCTTTCCAGCTTTCAATAATTTCCCAAGGATTGATGACCATGAGATGCAGTTCGATGTTTTTGGGAGGTTTATTGTCTTTAAGAAATTCTTTGTACCAAAAGCCGAAATTGAGTTTTTTTGGAGTTTCATTATCTACCAAAAGGCCGTCCATGATATCTATTTGGACAGTGTTGGCGAATTTTGTGGCGGTTTTCATGCGTGACATGAATTCGCTTTTCTTTTTGGTGAGGATGGCAGGGATGATTTCCATACAGGGCAGTTTTTAAATAGGGCAGTTTATACAGTAATAATTACCTTATGAACTTTATAAACTTTTTGCTAGTTTAGTTGTTTAATTCGGCGTTTGTGGCGTGCGGCTTTGGATGCCGGCGTTTTTAGGAAGACGTCGATGAGAGCGAGCGCGTCTTTAAGTTTGGTGTTCCAGCCGGATAATGTCAAAATATTGATGTCCGTGTCTTGCCTGGCAAGTTTTACCTCTTTTTTATCATAACCCTGGGCGGCGCGGATGCCTTTGTATCTGTTTGATGCGATTGCCGCGCCAACACCGGAGCCGCAGACGAACACCGCTTTCGTCGCTTGTCCTACGTCCCGCGTTCCACGTCGGAGCTCTGAAATTAGTTTTTTGGCGATTAAAGGGTAATCGTCGCCCGGTTGGTACTTGGGTGTTACGTCGATGATGTCGTATTTTTTCTCTAACTCTTTTTTGATGGATTCTTTGAGTTTAAAGCCGGCGTGGTCGGCAGCTAAAAATATCTTCATACAATTAAAGTATAAACTACAAACTGCAAACTATAAAGAGTCAATAAAATTATAAAGTGTAAAGAGCAATTATTATTAATAATTAAATGTAGGGGCGAACCTTGTGTTCGCCCGATCCAGAATACGCGGCACGGGCGAACACAAGGTTCGCCCGTACGTGTTTCGCGGTGATAATAAAAACCCACCGGGTTAGGGTGGGGAGGTTAGTTATGCGCTTCGGGTTTTTGAGCCTCGATGTAATCCAGACGCTCGAAGACGTTTTTGCCTCGCGTGGAGTATGAACGTTGAAACTTGTGACCTGTCACCATACTCATGAGAGGGATTATGGTATCTGTGACGACAGGGAGGGGGCAGCTGTAAAGTTCGTCATCAGCGGATGTTGTCCAGCGAATGGGTTCCAAGTTGTTGTCAGCGGTCCAATAGAACATTTTGATTTGTTCGATGCCCTCGATCATCAGATGAGTAATCATTACAACATTGTGGAGATCGTTTAGCGTGGAGAGGTTTGGGTGATTGGTCATGCTCGCTCCTTGGTTTCAGATGTTTTCAGATAATCTTAGCGGATCCACTCAACGGCGCTATCGAAGTTACCGATTTCGTAGAATTCTTGTTCAGTCACTTTTTTCAAAATGGGCAAGATGATATTGATAATGACTCCACGGCCGTTGATGTTGAGCATGGGCGAGTTGGTTTCGAACCAGAGAATCGGATGTTCCTCGCCGGAAGAGTCCAAGCCATAAAATGAAACAGCGTCATTATCGTCTCTCTTCGAAATGGACACGTACGATGCGTTGCATCTGCTCGGGAGATGAGAGGTCTTTGAATGCGGGCATGGCACATTCTTTCGGTTGGGAAGGGGCGAAATGATTGGCTAGGTTAACATGAATCTTGACCTTCGCCAAGACTATTGACAAAACGATCAAAATGTAGTATTATTTGTTGAATTTGAACGTTGAAATTGTGGATTGAAAACGGCTTAATTAGCGCAACCTCAAAACCCCTAGGGGATATGTAACTGGAGGGTTGCACTAAATAAGCCGTTTTCAACCATGGTGGTTGGCGGACGTCTGTGGGTAACGGACGTTGGTTTATTAGTGTAGTGAGGTGAGGAGCGAGTCCATGAGTAATGGCACAAGTGCGTTTGAACGTTTCAGTAAACTATGCTTCCAGGTTGGCAAACTCGTAATGGACAAAAAACGAGATGCTGGGAAGGTGGCAGATGTTTTGCAGGTAATTTTGGACAATCCGGAATTTGCGAAGGCACTGCCCCCGTCCAACCTCATCCCCGCAGATGGTTGGGCCGCGGAGTGGCGACGTTTTTACAACGAGGTTTTCAGCCTCGAGGTAGATCTTGCGGATGTCGAGATCTCGCCTGAGCAGCCCGGTTTCGGTTGGGTTGTGATGGTTGCGCAAAACTTGACCCTCAATCAAGTATGGATCAAGTGCAAAGAGCGTTTCCGCACGTACTCATACGTGGGTGACGATCTGGATGCCACCCAAGACCGCACGTCGTCCGGAGCCTATGCCAAGCGTTTTCGCAATCGTGTGCAAGCTGATGAGGAAAACAGAAACTTCTCAGCAAACACTTTGGCGGAACAAGAGGCTTCGAGCATCACACTACTTGAGCGCTTGCTGCTTGAGTTGTGGTATCACTGGAGGACTGGCGAGCATCTTGATGACGAGAATGTTACGCTTTGTGCGGGCTCCCGGGATTCTGGCGGCTACGTGCCTGCTGTCTACTGTTACTTCAGCAAGCTCTACGTCAGCTACTCTCGTCCCGACAGTGCCTACGACGAGTTCCGCAACCGCACCGCAGTTTAACACTGCGCCCCTTCCGACCTTTTTACCCTTTCGGTCTAATATGCCCTCGTATTTTCGGGGGCATTTGTTTTTGAAAAGATTTGAATATATACTGAATTTGGCTGTTAAACTGGTTTATAAAAATAAATAACAGTTTGCCATTATTAGAAACTGCTTAATCGATCCTATACTACGCACGCAACGCGGATCCACACAGATAACTTTGCAAAAGGTTATTGGTGATTCCGGATGGGGTTGGTTAATAGCGGGCTCCCGGGATTCTGACGGCAACGTGCCTACTTTCAACTGGAACAACGACAAGCTCAACGTCAACTACTATCATCCCGACAATGCCAACGACAATATCCGCTCCCGCTCCGAAGTCTCGAGCAAGGATCCTATTTGGATCCTTTTGCTTGTAAGTAATTGATCCAGCCGTTAGCCATTATAGAAATTTCATGGAGTTTTTGCTGCCACAATATGTATGTTTTTTCCGATACCACGTCTATTTCTTTCTCTAAACGAATAAGTTGTTTGGTGATTTCCACTTCAAGTCGTAATTTTTCCACCAATGGCATTTTTTGGCACCTCTTAGCCAAGGCGGCCTCTATCGCTAAACGGATACAATTTAGGCAAGCTTGCTCTGTCTTAGTGCGGATTCCAAGCTTGTCACCTTTAGCTATTTTTCTACTGTTAAAATAAATTATTTTATAAAACTCGCGAATTTTATGAACAATCGAAGCATTAATTTCATCGGGGGTATTCATAGTAATTCAAAGATAGTTTTTATGTGTTTGTCGGCAAGGGTTTGCCGCTTGGCAATGTAACGAGTCAGTTATTTGCAAATGTATATTTAAATGAATTAGATCAATTTGTTAAGCATGTTCTAAAAGAGAAATATTATCTTCGCTATTGTGATGATTTTGTGATACATGGCAAGGATGATCATCACTTAGTGTCTTTGATTATTAGATTGAATAATTTTGTAAACGAAAAGTTAAAATTATCTCTACATCCAAGAAAAGTGGAAATTAGAAAGTTGTCGCAAGGTATAGATTTTTTGGGGTATGTGACGCTCCCGCATTATAGAATCTTGCGCACAAAGACTAAAAAACGAATGTTGAAAAAGCTAATGTTACGTGATGGGCGCGAAGAAGCAAGGTTGCAATCTTATTTAGGAATGTTGAGACATTGTTCTGGGCAGAAAATAAAAGAACAAAATTCAGAAGGTGATTTAGTTCGGGTTTGACCTTTTGTATTTTTTCCGCCAATATAAGTGCATTATGTCAAATCCGCAATCACCTTCGTCAAATCGTCCCGACTTTCCAAAAATGGAAGAAGAAATACAGGAATTTTGGAAGAGAAAAAATATTTTTGAGCGTTCTATCGAAGAACGTCCGGAGAATAAAGCTTATACTTTTTATGACGGACCGCCGTTTGCCACCGGCTTGCCGCATATGGGGCATTTATTGCAAAGCACAATTAAAGATGCCATCCCAAGATATTGGACTATGAAGGGATATCGAGTGGAGCGTGTTTGGGGCTGGGATTGCCATGGGTTGCCGGTTGAGAATTTGATTGAAAAAGAATTGGATCTGAAATCCCGCAAGGATATTTTGGAGTATGGAATTGATAAGTTTAATGATGCTTGCCGTGCCAGTGTGTTGAGATATGATCAAGAGTGGAGAAAATATATCCATCGATTGGGTCGCTGGGTGGATATTGATAATTCTTACAAGACCATGGACGATAATTATATTGAGTCGGTTTGGTCGGCATTTGCGGAGTTGTATAAGAAAGGATTGGTTTATAAAGATTTTAGAGTGTCGTTGTATTGCCCAAGGTGCGCAACACCTTTGTCGAATCATGAAATTACCATGGGGCACTCGTACCGCGATGAAGAGGATCCGTCGATTATTATTAAGTTTAAAGTGAAGGGCGAAGATAATGTTTATCTTCTCGCGTGGACAACCACTCCTTGGACGTTGCCCGCCAATACGGCGATCGCGGTGAATAAAGATTTAATGTATGTAAAAGTTGAGGTTGGAGGAGATATTTGGATTGTAGCCGAGGAGAGGATGCGCGAGGTTTTGGAAGGTTATAAAGATAATTTAAAGATAGTTGAAAAAGTGAAAGGCGCGGAATTGATTGGCGTTGAGTACGAGCCGTTGTTTGATTTTGTTGAGTTACCTGAAGGTAAAAAAGGTTATCGCGTGGTGGATATGCCGTATGTGAGTGCTGATGACGGTACGGGTTTGGTGCATACGGCGCCGGCATTCGGAGAGGAGGATTTTGAAGCGTCTAAAGTTCATGATTTGCCGATACTGCTTACGGTGGATGAATCGGGTAAGATGAATCCTGAGTTGGGCGAGTTTGCCGGTATGCCGATTAAAGAGGCGGATCCGTTGGTTATTGCCGACTTGGAAAAGAGGGATCAGTTGGTAACCAATGAACGAGTGACTCACTCGGTGGCCGAGTGCTGGAGGTGTAATACGCTTTTGATGTATAGGGCGCAAGTCGCTTGGTTCGTTAATGTGCAAAAGTTGAAGTCAAAATTGCTTGAAGCCAATAAAAAAATACATTGGGTGCCGGAACATATTAAAGAAGGCAGATTTGGCAGGGGTTTGGAGAATGCTCCGGATTGGAATATTTCACGTACGCGATATTGGGGCGCTCCCGTGCCGGTTTGGTTGTGTGAAAATTGCGATAAACGCAAGGTAATCGGTTCATTGGCCGAATTAAAAGAGGTCGCGGGAGGCAAGTTGCCGGATGATTTTGATATGCATCGTCCGGGCATTGATAAGATTGAGCTCAAGTGCGAATGCGGGGGAGTGATGAAGCGCACGGAATTTGTTTTTGACTGTTGGTTTGAATCGGGTAGTATGCCGTATGCATCGGTGCACTACCCCTTTGAAGACGCGGAAAAGTTTGAGTCCAGGTTTCCGGCGGATTTTATCGGCGAGGCACAGGATCAGACTCGAGGTTGGTTTTATACTTTGCATGTATTGGCAACCGCGCTTATGAATAAGCCGGCGGCTAAAAATATTGTTGTAACCGGAATGATATTGGCCGAAGATGGCAAGAAGATGAGCAAATCCAAGAAGAATTTTACAGATCCGTATGAATTAATGGAATCGATCGGTGCGGATTCGCTTAGAATGTACTTGTTGACATCACCTTTATTACAGGCCATGTCATTAAATTTTAAAGATGAAGAATGTAAACAAATGCAGAGATCAATTTTTGGCATTTTATGGAATGTGCGGCAGTTTTACTTAACATATGCCAAGGATAGAGATGTCGAAATAGTAATCCCAAGGAGTTTACATGTATTAGATAGGTGGATTTTTTCCAGGTTAGAGCTTTTGACCCGGCATATAACGGAAAATATGGATAATTATAAATTTACGGAAGCTCTTCGCCCCGTGAGATTGTTTATTGATGATTTGTCGACTTGGTGGTTAAGGAGATCGCGCGAGCGCATTAAACAGACACAGGATTTGGATGAATCCATGGATGCTTTAAGAACTTTGCGTGAAGTGTTGTTGATCTTATCAAGATTACTTGCGCCTTTCGCGCCTTTTTTTACGGAAAAGCTGTATCAGGATCTGGAGGGTGGAAAGATGTCCGTGCACTTGGATAAGTGGCCAAAGGCTAATGAAGGTGCTATCAATGAAGGTCTGTTAAATGACATGCAATGGGTGAGAGATGTTGTAAATGCAGGGTTGGAGCAAAGAGTCAGCGCGAAATTGTCTGTTAGGCAGGCGCTTGGTGGTATTGTCATTTTAATTAAAGATGAACAGCTTTATACCAGGGTGGCCGAGAAGATAGATTTGCATAAATTGATAGCCGAGGAATTGAATGTGCTTAAAGTGGAGGTTGTTAAAGGCGACACTTCGTTGGCAGATGCTTGGGAGGCTAAACTTGATACTGAATTAACACCGGAATTAAAGCGCATGGGTTTAGCTCGCGAAGTCGTGCGTCATATTATGGCACTGCGTAAAAAGAATGATTATACTCCGGAGGATCGCATAAAGTTGAGTTTGACGACATCGGATATGGCCATGGTGGAAATTTTGAAATCCATGGAAGCGGAGATTGCGGAAGAGACTAAAGCGGATGAAGTGCTAGTGGGTTCTGCAGATGTTCGGGAGACTGAAGCGTCGTTGAAATTTGATGGAATTGCAATACAGATTAAGATTAATATAGCATAACATTTAACGGAGCTGATAGCAGATAGCGAATTTGTAGCATTGAATGCAATTTTAATTTTTGTATTTCGATTATTGTTTTTTTGTAAAGATAGTTTTTGGTGTTTATCCGTGCTTTTTATTTGTATAGCACATACCGTGTATCGAAAATTGTATCTCGTTGAAAAGTAATTCGGCGAATTGAATAAATCTAGCAACTTTTACTACGCGCAAATTGTAATTTGTTATTTTGTATTTGTTACCCATGCAGAGACTTCGTGGCGCGTTTTTTGGTAAAAATAATTAGTTTTGTCGTAATGACTGTTGTTTAGGCAAGTTTTTTGCTTTTGTTTAGCATATATCTTGACAAACTGGTAAAATTAGGCTAAGTTTAACTGTTATGTTCTTTTACCGCATTAGCGCGGAAACGGTCTTTTACAGAAAGGAGACGTAATGTCTTCAGATCAAACACAAGAGGTACAGCGGAAAGTTTTCGAATCGGGTACTGTAGTTGGTACCGACGGCGCCGAGCAATTTGTGATTGACAGTGTTGTTGATTGTGGTGGCGAAGGATATGTTTACAAAGCACATGCCCAAAGCGATGGGCGCGTAGTAGCGGTTAAGTTGTTGTGGAAATTGGTGGACGTGGACGAATCACAAAGATTTGAGAGGGTTCGTGAGATCCATAGCTTGGTGACCGGCAAGAATGTGCTGTTGCTGGAGCAGGCCGGAATCCTTATGGATGGCGAGGATAAGTATCCTTATTTTGTTTTTCCGTTCATTTCGGGCGGAGTAACAATGGAGAGGGTTATAGAGGAGCACGTGGCTAACTTGTCGCTTGGAGAGAAGCACCAAGGAACTCTTATTTCTTATAAAATCCTTTTGGATGTAGCGCTTGAACTTGGCAATGGCCTATTGGAAGCGCATAGAGCCGGAGTAATCCATCGGGATGTAAAACCTTCGAATGTTCTTGTTGTTATCGAATATGATGAAAAGGGTTATCTTTTTGACATTCCGGTTGTTAGGCTCATGGATTTTGGCGTGGCCAAGTATTCTGAGCCGGAGAAAGCCGCGAGTGACTATAAGCTCACCCAGCAAGGTTGTTTTAGAGGAACACCCGCCTATTTGGCACCCGAGGCCGCGGCCGGCAGACCGAGCATATTGGCCGATATCTGGGCATACGGCGCTGTGCTGTATGAAATGGTAACCGGTCGTACGGCTTTCAATTTTGAGTCGGGGACCATGATGAGCGTGTTGGCCAAGGTAGTAAGTGGTAGTAAGCCGCCAACACCGATTAGCGAATATTGCGAAGATGTACCACAGGCCCTGGAAGCACTAATCATGAAGTGCATGAGCTTTAAGCCGGAAGAGCGGCCACAGAGTATGCTGGAAGTGCTGGGTGAGTTGAATCGTATGCAGTTGAATTTGCCACATGTGTGTAAAAGCATTGCTCCTCCGCGCAAACCCCCAACAGTTGCTACGCCGGTTGTGTCTCCGGAAGCGGAAACCATGGCAGCGTCATATACTCCTTCCAAGTCAGAAGCGGTAGATTCTGTTTCAGCGGAAGCAGGTTTGCGCAAAGTGGTTTTGAACACAGAACCGACTTTGGCACAAAAAAGATTGCCCGAGCCGGATACTGAACCGCGAAGAGTGCAAAAGCGAAACGGTTTATCTACCGAAACTTCGGTGATGTTGGTAATCGGGATCGCGGTGGCAGTGGTTGTTTCTTACTTCGGTTACCAAACCTGGAAGCAGCAACATGCCGCCAATCAGACATTATCTATTCCGGAGTCGGTGGGCGTTGTACGACCGGCCAATACTGTAGGAAGCGCGTCTGTTGCTTCGGCCGGGATTCATACAAGCGCCAAGGGTGAGCTAAAAACAGTAACGAGTATAGAGCCCGCGGTTTCGGCCAAGCCGGTAAAGAGCGCTAAGGCCAGTGCTTCAGCTGAAGCGCCGGAGCCGGAAAAAACATCTAGCCATCCAAAGAGGCATGGGCGCGGAATCTCGAACACGGATACGTCATCGCTGGCGCCGGGAATCGATTATATCCCGGGTTTGGACGGGCCATGATCTCTCATCCTCCTACGCAAGTGGGAGGTTTTTTTATCATGCTTCACGGGATTATTTTATAAAGTTATAAGACTCGAATTTACTGGATTGCTCTTGTCAGTATTTAGTTGTCAGTTTACAGTTAGGGTATGATTGGAATCTTAAGAGGTGAAGTTATCGAGAAGACGACAAGTGTTTTTATTTTGGATGTGCGGGGAGTGGGTTATGAGATAAAAGCGCATTCGCGTCTTTTGTCTGAGTTAAGCGTTGGCGATGAGCCGTCAATTTATATTTATGAACATATCCGCGAAGATGCGCATGATTTGTATGGATTTGCTACTAGGGATGAGTTGGAAGTGTTTGAGATCTTGATAAGTATCAATGGAATAGGTCCAAAGGTGGGACTAGCGATTTGTGGCTCGACAACACCCGGAGAGCTTCGTGAAAGAGTTACAAAAGGAGATGCGGGATGGTTTGCAAGTTTGCCGGGTATTGGCAATAAGACAGCGCAAAAGATTATTTTAGAACTTAAAGGTCAATTGGTGGAGGTTGAGTCTTCGTCAGAGGAAGATATTGAACTTATAGAAGCGCTTAAAGGTTTGGGTTATAAATCCGCTCAAGCAAAAGAAGTGGTAAAAAGTGTCGCGATTGAAATTACAGATCCCTCGGAGAGAGTGAGGGAGGCACTTAAAATTCTTAGCAAGAATTAAAACATCAAAAATAATAAAGGATTTAGAGTATGATTGAATGGATTGTAAAGTAGAGACGTGCTACGGCACGTTTTTTAGTGAAGGTTAGCAATATGAATAAGATGTTCGACGTTCGACGTTCGACGTAGTAAAATACGGTTATGTATATAAAAGAAGTAACGGATAGGATGGATTGGGAGGCGTTTCAATCGACGCAAAAGTGGATGCAATTTCCGCAGTCTTGGGTTTGGGGAGAGTTTCAGAAATTTTTGGGACGTCAAGTGCAAAGGTTTGCTTTGGTTGATAAAGAGGGAAAGTGGCTTTTGGCGGTTCAGGGTGAGTACAGGCCGAAAAAGTTTGGTTTGGGTTATTGGTTTATTCCGCGCGGACCGCAATTTCATCCATCTGTTGCTGAAAGTGAGTATAGAGGATATTTGGAAGAGTTTATTCAAGAATTGAATGCCAGGCAGGCCGTTCCCAAATCTTTATTTTGGCGCATGGAGCCTGTGATTTTGCAGCAAAGCTTAAAGAGGCATTTGCCGGCCAGGTTTAATAGGAGTGTAGCGTTGAATCCGGCTTGTACGGCTGTATTGGATTTGACCAAAAGAGAGGAGGATTTGCAAAAGGCGATGCACCAAAAAACGCGTTACAATATCAAAGTGGCGGCAAAGTATGGAGTTACGACGCGTATCACAAACCATCCTAAAGACGTGGATAGTTTTTTAGGATTAATGCAAGAGACAGCGGGTAGAGATAAGTTTACTCAGCATGATATGCCATATTTGGCCAAGACGCTATATACACTGTCGGCGGCACATATGGCTCGTTTGAGGGTTGCTGAGCTAAATGGCGCGATGCTCGCGGCCAATATGGAGATAATGTATGGTAATACTGTAACGTATCTGTACGGCGCTTCCAGTTCTAAAATCCGCAAGGTTATGGCGCCATATGCTTTGCAGTGGGACGCGATTAAGCAGGCAAAATCTGAAGGCGCAAAATATTATGATTTTTGGGGTTGTAATCCGGAGAATAAAGCGACTCCGCTGTATAAGCCCGGCTGGGAAGGGATAACCAAGTTTAAGATGGGATGGGGCGCACAGAAAAAATGTTTGGTTGGGACATGGGATTTGCCGTTTAATATTTTTTTGTATCGAGCTGTGTTTTTTAGGAGATTAATGAAGCCGTTTTAAAGAAAATACTTACTCAATCTCTCTTTGCCAAAGGGAATGATAGTTGAGTTTGGCTTGGCGGAGAGGATATTTATACTTTTATTTTTTTAGGTTTTTTTGACTTTCCGCTCTTCTTCCTCTTTTTCTTTTTTACGTTTGCGCCAGATGAGGAAGAAGATGAACGCGCCTAGGCCCGTTGTGATTGCAACCAGCCATAGCCAATTGGGCCATTTTAACCAGTCTAACCAGCTGTTAATATATGCTTCCGGTTGTTGTTTTTTGTTGCTAATAGTATAAACGGCTTTGCGTTCGAGCGCGATGGTGTTGGTTGTATGTTCGTCGTAGATTTCATCGGTATCCGTAGCGACACCTAATACACGTCCTTCGTCATCAGAGTTCGAATTTTGGATTCCGGAGTCCGAAGTGTCTTCAACGATATCTTCGAGGCCGAGGACTTGACCGGTGGGTTTTGCGGGCGTCTTCGGTTTATTTTCGCTACGGTTGGGGTCTGTTGGGAAAGCATCGTTTTTGTCATTGACTCCATCGCCATCCGTGTCATAATTCGTCGGGCTGGTGCCTTGCGCTTCATCTTCCCAGTCGTAGAGCCCATCGTTGTCGTCGTCAGAATCTGTTGCATCATCTATGCCATCGCCGTCCGTATCGGTGCTGCGCGATGGGTCATGGGGATAATCGTCATCGTCGTCGGGCACGCCGTCATTATCATCATCAGGATCGTCTTGGTCCCCGATGCCATCGCCGTCCGTATCGGTGTCTACAAAAATTTTAATTTCCGCATAATTATTTATATTGTTGGGATCACTTATATTGCCATCTAAAGTTACGTTTAAGCTGAGTGTAAAAGTACCGGGTGAGATGGGCGTCCAAGTAAACCAGGTTTCTTCGGAGGCGCCGTTGGCTTTGGCGGAAAGCGGTTTGGCGCTGACAAGACCGTCGCCGGCTTTGCAGACAGCCGTGGCTTCAACATCTACAGTGCCCAGGTTGTTGACCGTGGCGTAAAGTTTGACGGTATCACCGACAAGAACCGAGTAATTATTGGCATAGAAGCCGCCGCCGGGGATACTTAAATCGTAATCTGCCGCATATGCCGTAAATGGCACCAAGGCCAAGCTCATGGCCAAGAGAAGATGTTTAACTTTCATAAGATGAAGCTATTTTAGCAAACTACTTAAAAGGTGACCAGTTGGTGATGTTGGTTGACTTGTAAGTTTTTTTGGAGCAATCTTATGTATAGATATTGATAGACTCCACCGCAAGCTTTCGTGCGCAGGCGGATGTAAGCTTAGTCAAAAAAATTTTGCACTTATAGCTCAGCCGGATAGAGCGCTTCCCTCCGAAGGAAGAGGCCTGAGGTTCGAATCCTCATAAGTGCGCCATAAAAAATCATCTTCGATTAACTCAGGGTGATTTTTGTTTTGTCTTTACCTTTGAGATCAAGGATCTCACGGGATTGGTTGGGGGTTGCTATTTCGTGGCCGATGTTTAGTGCCATTTGTTTAACTTTTTTGACTTGTTCGGCGTTTGATTTGGCGAGTACACCTTTGTCGAGGTAGAGATTATCCTCGAGCCCGACGCGTACGTTTCCGTTGGCGCGAAGAGCGAGTTCGCACATGGGGAATTGGTGTCGTCCCGCACCCAAGACTGAAAAGATGTAAGAATCGCCAAAGAGCTTATCAGCTGTACTTTTCATAACATCGAAAGCTTGCTCGTCCGCGCCGATACCGCCCATTACTCCAAAGATGAATTGGATAAAAAAGGGAGGTTTGATGATTCCGTGGTCAGCAAAGTGAGCGAGGTTATATAAATGACCCACGTCGTAGCATTCATATTCAAATTTGGTGCCGAATTCGTTAACCGTTTTGATAATATAATCGATGTCTTTGAAAGTGTTACGGAAAACGATATCTTCCGACATGGCTAGAAATTTCTGTTCCCAATCATGCTTCCATTCAACATCCGCTTTGGCGGCTCGGGCTACGTTAAAATTGATAGATCCCATGTTAAGCGAACAAAGTTCAGGTTGGAAAACTTTTACGGCTGATAAGCGTTCGTCTAAAGTCATACCAAGAGCTACACCGGTGGAGATGTTGAGGATCGCGTTGCTGGTTGAATTTATTTTTGATAAGAATTTATGGAAGATTTTAGTATCATTTGTAGGGTAGCCGTCTTCGGGTTGTCTGGCATGCAGGTGAATGATGGACGCGCCGGCATTAGCAGCGTCAATGCTTTGACGGGTTATTTCATTAGGAGTTATAGGCAGGAAAGGGGAGAGACTGGGTGTGTGAATGGCGCCGGTTATTGCGCAACTAATTATGCATTTCATACTGTTTATCGCGAATTGTATTTCGTAAAGACGTTTGAATAAATAATAATGAATTTAAAATATGGTATTTGCAATTGTTTTTGCTAATTAAACTTATAGAGTTTTACATAATTAAGCAAATTTTGTGAATCTGGATAATTGAGATCAAAAAAGATCCGAAGAGTCGGATCAGAGATTGGAATGAGGAGGTTCGTCTTCGAACAGATGGGCGACATGAAGGAGCCCGTGTTTCTCGAGGAGCATTTTACGCTTACATGTTGAACAGTATTTATCTTTATTACCAATGCGAAGTTTGCAGTTGCATTTTGGATTGGCGCAACTACGCGGATGCGTGTGGTTGTTAATTTTCTTTTTTTTGGCCAAGTTGTTCACTCGTCGAAGTTCAAATCGTTTATGGGATTCACGTGACGACTGATGCCGCTGATGCGTTCCAAACGTATTTTGCGTTCGCAGGGGAAACAGAATTTTCCCGGATTGGCATCAGACAGGATTACGTTGCATCCTTCGGCTTGGCAACGCCTTTTTCCACGCTGGCTGTTGCGTTTTACTGTTTCGGCGTAAGTTTTTGAAGGTCGTCCATCACAAATATCAGGGTGCGCGGAAGATAGATCTGAGTCGGAAAAATAAGGATTAGCCCCCATTGATTGCTCCTTTTTGAGAATGGAAGGTACGTGAATGAGTATGCTTAAGATTAGCGACAATGTCAAGTACGGAGATAGTGTGTTATAATTTTTTCGGTTGAGCCACTCGGAGGTTTTAATGACCAGCCAAAGCCAGTACGCCGCGGATGAGATTACGCCGGTACATTGTTCATCGGAAATTTATTTATTGAGATATGGTGTCAATTGGCGTGAAGTGCACAGGCCTTTTTTGGAAGAAAATTATTTGCCAACTGATGAGCCACCGGCTTTTTCAATTCCCGGAACTCGTAATCTTTTAAGTGATGTCCAGCAAGGTACGCGCCGGTTGGATTGGTGTCCGCCCGATGTGAGCTTGTACCATCATTTGTATCCGTTCTTTTTATCACGCGGGTTATCCGTGTATCATAAATTGCCTGATACCTTGTTTGAAAGTTTGCAGACGCATCGAGGCGTATGGATCGTCTCGGCTAACCGTGATGTTTGTATTGACGCCAAAGAGCATGACAAACTAATCAAGGAGAGCGGTTTTTTTAGGCGTATTTTAAGACCAAATGCAGTACATCTTTTATATTTGATTGCTTTGGCTGAGTATAGAGGTTTGAGGTTCGTTGAAAAAAACGTACCATACCGCAGTTTTGATCAGGAGCATTTATTATTCGCGAGGACCGCGAGCCGAGTTGAGCTTAGTAATATTGAACACACCCTGGTTGTAGCTTATGTGCCACGAAAAGCTGTGTGCATTTGGCAATATCGTAATCAGGAGGAATGCGGTGACTTATTGACGCCGGATATTGTTTTGCTTAAACCCGTTGTGGAGCAAGATGCCATAGGAGCGGGTTAAATCGAGGCTTGTAGCCTCTTTTTTTTAGGAAGAGCGGAGTTTCTCACCATGATTTCCTTGAAATAGAAAAACCCCCGAAGCTTTAGCAAAGGGGGATGGTACATCAGCCGGGAATCGAACCCGGAACCTTGGGCTTAAGAGGCCCCTGCTCTAACCAATTGAGCTACTGATGCTTAGTTTGCGCATTATAATACTGTGGAATTCTATTTTAGTCAAGAAAAAAACACGCTGATTCAGCGTGAAGTTTTGAGCTAATGCGTTATTTCAGCCAATTTTGCCCGGGCAATAAGCGTAATATTAAGTTTACCATAGATTCGCTCAACTTCATCGCAAAGCTTTTCCATCATTAAGGCTCGTTTAGCAGCATCACCTTGGCTTAACCTTAGAGGGTCCATGCAGTTGGATGTTTTATCATATAACTTGTAGAGTTTGATTTCGTCGGAAAGACAACGAATATCTTCCCATGAAGGCGAGCGATTTTCAAACGTCATGGCATAGATGCAGTTTTTGACGTCTGAGGGTAGGTTTTTTGGCAGTTCTTGATTTGTATCTTCTAATACATCGTGGTACAGAAGTACCAGGATGCCGCGTTGCCTAATTTCTTGGGGTAGATTTTGTTCTGTCGCGATGGTAGCAGCACACCAAATTGGATGAAAAACAAATGGAGTATTGCCATCCCAGAGTCTGCAAGCATTTCCGGGTTTTTTGGGACGTAGGCCGTGAGCTACGCAGGCGATTTCTATGTATTGTAATAATTCTTTGGTGTCGATGTGCATTTAGCAGCTTCCTACAAAGTGCGTATAGACAGGATTAACATTGTAAATGTTTTGTGTCAAATTTTTTTGACGTAGGGGTTTGAATTAGCAAAAAATGGATTGTATTTAATGGGTCGCTTTTTATTCAAATTTTTTTTAAGCCTTTAATACCTCAATCTTCCGAGTATACTTTATTGGTCTTATCAAGACCGGCTACGGATTTGGAAGCGGGCTCGTATGCGTGTGGCTTAAAGTTGCAATCTTTAATAGTGTGATAAAGCGAGAATTCCTTGAGAGTTCTTGATAATTTGTTTGATGGTTTTATATATATTTATTGGTACATCGTATATTGTACTTTGTATCAATAAAAACATTAGACCATAATTATGCTACAAAATTATCGAGCTTTGAGAATTTCATGTTTATTTGCCTTTTAATCCAAGTTTTTTAGCCTGATCCAGAAGTTTATTTATACGAGAAGCCGGAGTGCTTTTACGGATGCCACCGAACATAGTTACGCGGACGGGAGAAATACCGCAAAAAATCAGGAACGCGTATTTCAGGGTTTTAATACCGGGTGAACAGATTAGCCGGTAAAGTAATGGTATGCCACCCATGGTGGTAATAATGCGTGCACTGCGGCCTTTGAGATGGCGTTGCCAGGTATTGGGACCGGTATAATTAAAACCAAAACCGGGCAGAATTGAACGATCAATAAATCCTTTCATGATAGCCGGCACAGTTCCCCACCAAGTAGGATAGATAAATACGATATGATCAGCCCATTTTATGTTTTTTTGAGCTTGTATTAAATCGGGTTCAAGTTTTTGGATTTGGTTGTAGCCTTGATGCAAAATAGGATCAAAGTTGAGTTCGCTGAGATTGAGCCGTTTGATTTTGTATTTGGCTTCCTTAGCGCCTTTTTCGTAGCTGTCGGCAATGGCGCCGTTTAGGCTGGATATATTCGGATGGCCCAGTATAATGAGGATTTTTTTCATGAATATATTATATCACGAAACGTCTGGATCTCTTGCAAAAAAAAGTTATTTGGCTTATCATGGCTCAACAAATGAATATGGGCGAGTGGCGGAATTGGTAGACGCACAGGACTCAAAATCCTGCGAGAGCAATCTCATGAGGGTTCAAGTCCCTCCTCGCCCACCAATCGAAAATCCCATAACGGGATTTTTGAAATTCTAAATTCCAAGAAAAAATAACCAAATCAGTAAGGAGGAGACTTGAAAAGGATAGACGTCAAGTGTTATATACTGCCAGCGTTGGAGCGTAAAAAAACACCGGTTAAAGTGTTGTATTAGGCTTGAGGCTCATCGCCCACGAGCGTGTAGTTTAGATCGAATAGTTCGCGATCGTGTCCATAGAGATCGCGTAGGCGTTGCGAGAGGATTCGGAGACGCAATTCCACGTTCATGGGCAGATCTTTGACATCGGGGACGTGTTGCCAGCCGGTATTTTCCCGCTCTTTGGCACGTAGCAGCTCTTCGATAAAATGTCTGCCAAAGTCATTGAGATCGAGCTCTTTTACGGGAAGTGACTTTTTGAAATACCCAGCATCGCCATAGTGCTTTTTGTTTGGTACAAACCAGGCAAAAAGTTGATAGCCAATTTCGGTGCCACGCGGTTCCCGGCCGTAGATGGCGATGAATCCCAGGTTTGAGTTGTTGATATTCGGCCTGCCCTGGCGCGCGCAAAGCGGGTATGGCGCGAATTCGGGTGCGGTAACAGCACCGATGGCCAGTTTGTCGCCCCAAACGTTTAGCATTACAAGTTGCATGTGATTCTCCTTTCAAGGAGTATTTAGCAGATATTTGCGGTCAAGTCAATGTTTGATTATTCCAATCGGTTTTAGTAAACAGTGCATTAGGAGATGGTCGTTTTGAGAAGCGACCGTACCTTTCTCGATACACCATTAGTCTGTTAACCGGCATTCACAGCTATTTTCTTCGCATTTTATGGATATTTTTTGGTGTAAGTATTTCATATCGTCTGGTCAGCTAAGGATTTCTACCGGCTTGGAAGCGCAGCCAGATAATGCTATTAACCGACACCCACCGAATACCCGATATAACGTTACCCATGCTTCCGTTTCTTTGCTGAGTTGGATGTGAGCCATAAGGCAACTCCCCCGTGCTATTGACGCTTTTTCTCTTCGATTTTTTTATTTTGTTATGATTTGCTTTTTTGGGCCCGAAACGGGTAATATGTTGTAATCAATCAAAAATAATCAAATGCTTTTGTTATGAAATATTCGAAGTTATTTGCCAAGCCCAGCAAAACGGCACCGCATGATGCTGATTCAGCGAATGCCAAGTTTTTAACGCAAGCCGGATTTATTCGTCAAGAAATGGCGGGCGTTTATTCATGGTTGCCCTTGGGCTTAAAAGTATTAAGAAAAGTGGAAAATATTATACGCGAGGAGTTAGACGCCATTGGAGCGCAAGAAGTCTTAATGCCGGCTTTGCAGCCTAAAGAGAATTGGGAGACTACGGGCAGGTGGGATGCCATGGATGTATTGTTTAAATTGCAATCACAAACCGAGAGGCAATATGCACTGGGGTCCACGCATGAAGAGATTGTTACACCGCTTGTAGGATCTTTTATTAATTCTTATAAAGATCTGCCAACGGCGGTATATCAAATACAGTCAAAATTTAGAGATGAGTTGAGGGCAAAATCGGGTATTTTGCGCGGGCGTGAATTTGGCATGAAGGATTTATATTCTTTTCATGCGACGCAGGAAGATTTGGAAGAGTATTATGAAAATGTTAAAAAAACTTATTTGAATATTTTTAAGCGTTGCGGGTTGGATGCTAAGGTCGTTGAATCTTCGGGAGGAGATTTTACCAAAAAATTCAGTCATGAGTTTCAGGTAATTACTTCGGCTGGAGAGGATGATATTTTAGCTTGTCCGGATTGCACTTTTGCGCAAAATATTGAAATCGCGACAATGAAAGCGGGGGATACCTGCCCGAACTGCAGTGGCAAGCTGGAATCCGTGAAAGGTATAGAAATCGGCAACATATTTGATTTGCATGAAAAATTTACCGAGGCTTTCGGTATAAAATATACCAATGAAAACGGAGAGCTAAAAAAGCCGATAATGGGTTGCTATGGAATCGGGACAACACGTTTGGTGGGCGCGATTGTTGAAGCGCACCATGACGAAAAGGGCATGATTTGGCCGGATGAAGTAGCGCCGGCATATGTGCATTTGGTGACATTGAATTCAAAAGACGAGGCGGTGAATGAGAAGATTCAAAGCGTGGCACAAGGTTTGTGTGACGAGATGGAAAAAGCGAGCAAAACTTATTTTTGGGATGATAGGTCTCAAGCATCGGCCGGAGAGAAGTTGGGCGACGCGGATTTAATGGGTTTGCCGCTTAGGATTGTAGTATCACCAAAAACTTTGGAACAAAACGGAGTGGAAATAAAACGCAGGAATGAGGATGAGGTAAAGATTGTAGGATTAAATGAGATTGTTTTGTAAAAGCATTTTAGTCAAAAATAATTTACAGGCATTAAGCTTGATGGGCAGGGTTAACTCCGTTTAATCGATTATTTTGTTATTTTTAGTTAACAAAAAAATATGTTATATTCTTGACATGAGATTAAAATTGCGTCATGATTAAGTATTCGCACATTGGAGTAACTATGAGCAAACAAGAGCAAGCCTACCAAGCATTCAGAGATTATCTTCGTAAAGCAAAAGTTAGTGATTATATGGGTATAATGCAGTTGCAAGATGCTATTCGTCGCGAGTATCAAATTGATATTTTTTTACGAGATATTTACAGTGTTAGGGAATTGCCGGATAGTGAGGCTGAGTTGGTGATTAGCATTTGCCCAAACCTTGAAATTGATGATGTTTCGCTTACCGAGCGAGTACATAGAGCGTTGGGTTTGTGAGTTTGTTTGTTGTAACCTTTTCCACTTGTGGCAAGTGGGATTTTTTTATTTATAAAAGGTGTTATAATAGTTGCATTATGGCACGAGAAACAATGAGATTGCCTAAAACCGAACAGCAGCATAATCGTTTGAAAGTTTTGGCAAATGAGGTTGTTGAGTTATCAACCGCGATGGAAAAGGAGTCGGATCCGCAAAAGAAAGAAAGTTTGGCATTGGATTTGGAAATAGCCCAGAAGGAGTATGAGTTTTTCAGATGGGAAAGGGATAGCATAGGGGCTAAAAAAGGTGACAGGTTCGGGGTAGAGTTGGCAGAGGAGTTGGAAGCGATGGGCTTGCGGCGCAATGAAGCCGGGGAAGTGGACATCGAAAAACCGGAATTATTGGACAGACAGCATTTGGTTTTGGTAAATATGGGTGAATTGGACAGATTGAATCAGGAGGGCGAGCATTCTTTGGGGGATGTGGGGCTGGAAATTACTTATAATAAGATACAGCAAACCGTGGCCGAAAATTTGCAGGAATTTATTGATGGAGAGAATGTGGCGGATTCCATTTTAGATATGTTTGAGGTTTATAGAGTATCAGGAAATGAATTTGCGGTTGCGCTTAAAAATGTTAATGAAGGTATAGCTAAGCGTATTACAGAACAATTGCAAGGTAAGGTGGAAATGCCCGAAGACACGGGGGTTGAGGCTGCACCCTTGGCCGCCAATAATATATCTTTTAGAAAAAGTTTTGAGCTTTTAAAAACTTTGAGATCCGCATATTCGTTTGAGGCAGTGGAGGATATTGATGAGATTGATGCCGAGCAGGATGATAGAACTTTGTTAATATCTCTATTAAAAGAGAGATTGTTTACAATGGGTGATTTTGTTAAAGTCAGCTCAAGGTTAGAGAGAATCACGCAAAAAATTAAAACAGACAGCGATGACGCTAAAGAGTTGTATGAAAAATATCTAAAAAAGACTTTGGGCGGTGTTTTTGCGGAGGGTGGTTCGAATAAGGATCTAGAATTTGAGGAGTTCGTGCGGGAGTTGAAAAAGCGCGGCGCGGGTTTGGAGACGGGGGAAGAGAATCATGTTGATTGGGAAAAGAATTTGTTTATTACGTCGAGGGATAGTTCTTTGGAGGCCTTTCAAGCGAGATATGAGTTGAAAAAAAGATCTGAGGTTGAATTGCAAAAACAGGTTTTAGAGGATCTGCAACAAAAAACTGAAGAGAAGAATCTTGAAATAATCGAAGATGTGCCTGTTTCGAGCAGAGAAGGAAAGGCTTTGGAGTATGGAGAAAAAAAAGTTCGTGCCGTGGAGGAGTTTGAAAAGCAAAGGGGTCGATTGGGGGAAACTGAGGGCAGGGAATTGTTTAAAGAATTGCACAATGAGCTGGAAACGCTTAAAAGCGCCAATGCGGATGAGAGGAGGATTCGTTTGGCTGAGTTAAAATTAGAGGTGGAAAGATTGAAAAGGGATTCGTCGACGGGTCTTAAAGGTAGAGGTTTGTTATTTGGAGAGATGCGAGAAAAAATGGAGAAAGAACAGGCAATATCAATTGTTTCAATCGATATGGCTTTTTTAAAGGTGTTTGATAAAGAGGGTGGCGCTAAAACAGGGGATTCAGCGATACTTACATCGGGAATGATATTGGATAATATAAAAAGAAAGTATCAGAATTTGGGCGCAGAAGCTTACAGGGTGGGCGGTGATGAATTTGTGTTAAAAGTAGATACCAACGACCGGCAAACGGTTGAAGAAATAATTGAAGCTGTAAGAGAGATGGCGCGTGATATTGGGTCAATACCGGAATACAAAGGTGGTACGGGGAGGTATAGTCCGGAATTGTTGCAATTTAATTTTGGTTCGATGAGCTATCCTAATGATGAAATGCCTGAAATTGATAATCCGGATAAATTGGTTAATGCGGCTGATGCTAAGGTTGAAGCGGATAAAGCGATAAACCGATTTATTATGCTCATGCAAAGAGAGGATCAATTGAGGCGGTTACCGCAAAATGAGAAAGATAAAGCCAGAGCAGATTTGGATCTTTTGTATGCATATTCAGCGAAAGCGATATTTGGTAATGAGGGGCGAGATAAGATCAAAGAGTGGGCCTTGGAATATCGTTCAGGTGGTTCATCGTTTAAAAATATTAAACGAGAAATGGTAGATTTTATTAGCAACGGTTTAAAAGAAAAAGGCAAGGAGGATATTGCCAAAATGGATTTGGAGCATGTGTTGCTTCGTAATGATTTGGTTGCGGAAATGCAGAGAGCGGAAATATTTAAGCTGATGGATGAATTGGAGCGGACTAAAAAGAATGAGGAGACATCTAGAGAAAAAATTGTCAGTTTGCAGGAAAGATTAAAGATAGCGCAAGCGGAATTTGATAATATTGCCAAGATAAGGAAAGATTTGGTTTAAGTAAAAAATACAGCGCAGAAGTGCTGTTTTATATTATTTTAGCCATATAGGTGTCATTTAAATCGTAGCCAAGAGATTTATAATATTCGCGGACACCGATGCCGGATATGACAATCATTTTTTTGTAGCCTTCGCTTTTAGCGATTTGTTCGGCGCGCGCCATGAGTTTAC
This sequence comes from uncultured Gammaproteobacteria bacterium, assembly GCA_964345995.1. Lineage (GTDB taxonomy): Bacteria > Patescibacteriota > Patescibacteriia > 2-12-FULL-60-25 > 2-12-FULL-60-25 > MWCR01. Next base: position 2,433 of record CAYFST010000010.1, on the reverse strand, counting down.
GTCCGTAGCCTTTATGTTGAGAGGCGGTCGAGTCTTGTCGGTTAAGGTTAAGCGCGGTGCCGTATGTGTGAAGTTCACGGATTTGGGCGGATGATTTTAGGATAGGGAATTGATCATATAACTCCTCCCAACCTCCTCTTAAAATAAGAGGAGGTGTATCTGGAAGTCTTAAGCGGCAGAAGCCGAAGACTGCTGTTCGGTCTTCATTTTCGACAGATAAAAATACTTCTGTGCCGCCGGCGTTTTCGTAGCGTTCTTCGAAGAGGCGGGTTTTATCTTGGCCGTGATCGCCGGGCACGTGGCCCACTTCACGGCAACGCAGGCATTTGCAGAAAATGCCGCGCCGTTTCATTTCGGATTCCAGGGATTCGCGCAAGTTGGATTGTTTATTGCCTTCTGCGATATCTTGGGTGGGAAAATCGCGAATAAGCCTGGAGACTCGGCAGTAATAGGGAATTTGGGATTGCATTTGAATGAGTAATTCACGCAAATCATGACCTTCGAGCGGTTTGAAATCGCCGCGCTTAAACCATTCGTAGAGTTCGGAATTGGGCAGAACAACGCAAGGGTAGATTTTGATCATATCGGGCCGGAAGCGGGTGTCATCGAAGAGTAGTTTAAAAGAATCCAAGTCGTCTTTAAGAGTTGCGCCGGGTTGTCCGGGCATGATATGAACATCCACTTTACAAGCGGCGGCTTTAAGTAGAGCGATTGCATTGGCTGAGTCTGCGACTGTGGTGCCTCGTCCGGTGAGTTTGAGTATGCGGTCGTTTATGATTTGTAGACCGAGTTCCACGCGGGTAACTCCGAGGTTGCGTAGATGAATTACTTCTTCGGCGGTGATGTGGTCGGGACGGGTTTCGATGGTGAGGCCGATGATGCGGTAGGCGGCGGTTTGGTTAATTAACTGAGAATTCTCCAAATCACACTCTGTGTGATTATTCCCCTTTGACAAAGGGGTGTTTCCGAGTTCGTTGGCGGCTTCAAAACATCTAGTAATGAACCACTCGCGGTAATCCTTGGGATACGCGGACCAGGTACCGCCTTTGACTATAAGTTCGATTTTGTTGGCGGTGTGGCCGTTGCGTTCTAAAGCCTGCACACGTTGTTTTACCTGCTCATAGGGGTCAAACTCCAAGCTTAAAGCGCGCGCGGCCGCCGGTTCACTGGAAATGTAGCTTTTGGGCATGCGGTATTCGGTTGGGCAATAAACGCAGTTGCCCGGGCAGGGATAGGGTTTGGTTAAAACGGTTATCGGCGCCACGCCGCTGTCGGTGCGAACATCTTTAACACGGAGCGCGCGTTCTATATTTTCGTTTTTTGCGAAACCTTCTTGCAAAAGCTCGCGATAAGCCTCCCAAAGTTGGGTGGAGGTTGGAAAAGCGTAATTGGTGTTTTTGATGGTTTTGCGAATGGTCATCATTACATCCTTGCGTGTGAGAATATCAAAATTAGCCAATGATTTTATCACGGTTTTGGCGATTTCGATTGGAGGCTTCTTTAACATACAATAGGGATGCGTCTTAACGTCATAAAGTTTTAACGTGGCATCGTTATAACGTTAAGACATTGAGTTATATTGACAGATTTTTGAGTTTTTATCAAGCCCCGTTGCTTAAAAAGCAGACATACAGTAGAGTCTTTACATGGAACAACAGTTAAAGCAAAGATTGGAAGAAGAAGTTGCGGAGTTTTATGAGTTGGAGGGTGATGCTTTTGGTCATACTCGCCATCATGTTTGGGAATTGATGTTGGATTTTATGTCCCGACTTAAAGAGGGTGATACTTTGGTTGATGTGGGAGCCGGTAATGCAAGGTTTTTGGATGTTGTGCCCGAGGGGGTTAATTATATCGGTATTGAACCGAGTCGGAGCTTAAGAAAGTTTGCCGAGCGACGTCTTGTTGATCACAGGCAAGCAAAGATGCTGGCAGGAGGGTTTCCAGAGTTGAATATCGACGATGAGATCGCAGAAGCGGTGACTTGTATTGCGGTGTTGCACCATGTACCCGGAGCGGATAACCGCAAAGCTTCCGTAAAAGAATTGCATAGAATAATGAAGCCGGGAGGATGCGCGATTGTTTCGGTTTGGAATCTGCGAGCGCAAAGGTTTTTAAACCGGGAGATGATAAAGCGCGCGTGGTTGAGGATCCCGGGTTTTAAAGGAGGAGATAGCGGTGATTTGTATTATGCTTGGAAAGCCGGAAATACTCCGCGTCAACGTTATGTGCACGCGTTTACTTTGGGTGAGTTTAGATCTTTATTTGATGAAAAAGATTGGAATATTGAGAGAATTGATGGGTATGATTCCAAAGGTTGGACGAATTGGTTTTGTGGAAGAAACTTAGTCGCTGTTGCGACTAAGAAAATGTCCGAACCATAATTAATTTTGATTATAGTCCATTTAAAAAACAGCCCGGAGGCTGTTTTTTGTT
>CAYFST010000009.1:0-36602 GCA_964345995.1 uncultured Gammaproteobacteria bacterium | reverse complement strand
CCGTGCACTTCGACCGTATTGGTGCCGGTTACAGGTTCAGCATAGGCGTAAAACTCTCCCCCGGGCGGGTAAGGATAGTAAGAACCGGTGCACGCCGGAATATTGCAAGAATCTCCAAAACAAACAAAACCAACATTATCAGACCAGATAAAGCCGTTGATTTTATGTCCATTGGTTGTGATCGATGGGTCGGGAGGCGACTGGTAAGGTGGATTGGGCGGTGTTGTGTCCGGCCACATTGAAAGATCCCAATGATGTTGAGGAGTTACGTTGGGATCGATATGAATACCATAAGTGCCGCAAGGCGGTGTTGCGCACGCGCCCGCGTTTGTATCGTTAAGTGAAAACCAACCCACGTGAGACGACCAAGCCCAGCCGATGATGTTATCTGCTGATGTCGCCAAAGTGGGGCCGGCTTTAAAAGTTGAGTTGTGAGCTATACCCAAAGCTATACCCAAAGCTATAAGTATTATTGCCGATGGGAAAATAAAATGTGCACGCCAAAAAGCGGGTGTCATGTAATCATAAAGCGCCTTGCGATTTTTCGCTATTTTGCGTTTATTTTTCCTTGGGGACATTTGACCAAATTATACCACAAAAACCGCAATCTGCGGTTTTACAATGACTGTGGAGAACTTAAGCCAATAGCTAACTACTAATAACGTTCCAGCGTATGCGATGTTTTTGCGACCAACAGGAGCGAAAATACGAGAGAGCGACGGCAGGAGCCAGTCAGATATACGTTGCTCAGCCGACCCGAGCGGCCATCGGGAGCGAGAGTGCAATGGAGCAAATCCGTAGCGATAGCGGAGTGTTTGTTCTTTCATGTTGTTTCTTCTTCTTTATTTTCTAAAGATTTAATGTGTTCAGGATATTTTTCTTTCATTGCTTTCAAAACTTTTTGTATATTTTCGCTTATATCAGTAGGATTTTTTGAAATAAAATCTGTTCTTGTTTGCATATGACTTCCTTCGTTACTTAAACGATAAAGAATAAATGATTCAATGTCAGGAGATAATTTGTAGTCATTATGTAGAAGATTCTCTAAAATTATATCTACACCAGGATTATTTGGGTACATAAAGGAAGAAAAATACTCTAAAAATTTTCTCAGATGATTTAAAACAGTTACATTTTCTTCGGTTTCAGGATTTTCAATAAATTCTTTTAGTTTTGAATAGATAAAAGTATAGTCTGATTGATGTTTAACTAAAACATGTTCTTTGTCTAATTCTAATATTGTTGAGTTGCCTTTCTTTTTTTCAATCAAGAAGTGAGAGTATCCAGAATATTGCTTACTATTTCTAAAACATCTCCAAAAACTAAAATTGTGTGTTGTTAAAAAAAGCTGTTCCGTATGTCTAAAATGATTTTTAATAAATCCTGCCACCAAATGCAAGTTTGAATCGTCTAAACTTGATATTGGATCATCAATAAAAACAATCCAATCCTTCAAATCTTCTTTGAGTTCATTTTTCTTATCTTTTCCATCACTAAAACTCAATACAAAATAAACAAAGCTCAGTACATTTCTTTCGCCCTCACTCAAATGTTTTACGTGATGTTTATTTCTCTTGAGAGTAAAATTATCTCCGCTCGGCTCAACTTTTAAACCAAGAGAAGGTAAAAGTTCATCAAGGTATTGATTAAATTTATCTGCTCCGATATGTAGTTCATGAATTTCTTTAGAAAGCGTTTCTATTTCTGTTTTTGTTGTTGAACTCTCATCATTTAGTGTCTTTATTGTTCCATCAAGTTTTCCTATTTCTTCTTTTTTGGTTTCTATAGAATTTTGCTTATCTACAAAGTTAGTAGATTTTTCCATTTCCACAATCTTATATGTGATAACCTTATTGGCAGATTCATTTTTTGCATTTTCAAAGTTTTGATATTTTTCTCTATGCTCCTCTATTAAATCATTCAGTTTTGAAATATCTAAATCAAAATCTTTGTAGTCTACTTTAAAACCTGTATTAAAAGCATTTTTCTTTTTCTTTTCTAAAGTTGCGATAATCTCGGAAAGATATTTGTTGTAGCCTGTTATTTTGTCATTTACCGCTTTTTTGTGTTTTTCACCTTCTGCTCTAAATTCTTCATACCAATCAAAATATTTTTCTACTTTTGATAACTTTAAATTCTTTACTATATCAATTTGACTGTCTATTTTTTTAATCAGATTTTTATATTCATCAGAAAAATGTGAATTTAATGCTTTTTTTCTTTCTTCTGTTAAAGATGAGCCACAGAAAACACACTGGTTTTTATCTTTATGTAGTACTAAACCATCACTAGTCCATTTCTCAAATTCTGCTGTAATTTCTGCAATTTTTACACTATCTAAAACAGATGATTGTAAAATAGTGTTTATTTTTTCAATATCATCTTCTGTGATTTGCTGTAATAATCCCAAAATATCAATATTTTGTTTGTTTGTTGAGTTATAATTTTGGATTTCTTTTTCTAAATCAATGATCTGTGTTTCGTAAGTTTTATATTTTGGATTTTTTTTGAAATCATCCAGTTTTCTTTTATCATAAGAATTATCAAAACCTTTCAATTTATCTTTTATAAATTTAGCCACCTGACTTTTTTGATTTTCAATTTTTAAATTCAAACCGTCTATTTCGCTTTTTAAGGTTCCTTTATTCTTTGCTTGTGATTCTAACTGTCCTTGCAAACTTTCTTTTTTCTTTGTTAGTTCGACTATCTTGTTTTGCTTATCTTGACTTTCTTCTCCAGCAATTAGAACACCTGTTAAATTATCATAATTTATATTCTTGCTTACATAGTCCTGATTAAATACTTTGATTTTTAGATCATTATCTAAATCATTTTCACTAAAAGTCTTGTCTTCTGTTTCAATTGTAAATAAAGGTGTTTCTATATCTTCCGTTTTTAATTCGTCAATAATTTCTTTCTTTTCCAAACAGCAGAGAGCTCTTGAAAGAGTTGTTTTTCCGCAACCGTTATAGCCAAAAAATATATTGATTTTTTTAAAATCAAAATCTTGAGCATAGTCTTTAAAACTCGCTGCTTTTGATATGCTGATCTTTTTTATGGCTTTTAGTTTCATGTTTACAGCTTTTCAATTATAAATTTAGACACAATATCGACTTTTCCTTGTGCCAATAATTTCAATTCATATTCAGAAAAATAGTATTGATCCGCAAAATTTGTTTCTATTTCGTCTTGTGTCATTTCAAAGCCTTCTTCATATCCCGCAACAAGTGATGAATACATTGGTTTTAGAAAATCAAACTGTTTTGTAATGATTGTCTGCATTTTTTTGATATATCCACTGACTTCTTTTTCAAAATCATCTGAGCTTTCAAAAAACAGCTGACCGTTGGCATGAAGATGATTGTTTCTTTTCTTTACAAGCGAAGAAATATCACTGATTGAACCGTCATCAAATCCTACAAGTCTAAAAAAACGAAATACTGTTTTTTCTTGAATTTTTGAAAATGAAAATGGACTACTGGGCTCTTTCAAAAAATCTTTTTCTTGGCTGGGAAATCCCACCCAACATAGATCAAATTCTTGTACTTTTTCTTTAGCAATTCTTAAAAGCTGAACATAGACAAAGATCATATACAAAATATGCAAATGAGAGTATGCACTTGAATAAAGCTCATTTTCACTACACTTGAGACAGCTACCTAGATGATGATTGAGGTATTTTTCAAGAATAGGATCGGAAGAGCTTAAAGGAAAATATTGCGATAATGTGTATATTTCATCCATATATTCATCCAATTACAAACTAAATCTACTCACCCCAAACCTCGCCAATCTTCGCCTCAATTTTCTTTTCCATTTTTTCAATCAATTCTTTATTTACATTGATGACTTTTTGCTCGGCTTCAATCTCTGCCACAATCTGCTCTTGGACTTCAAGTGGAGGGAGTGGGATTTTGAGATTTTTAATAATTGTTTGAGATATGTTTGGTTGAGCTCCACCACCTGCCAATCTAATCATTACATCTTTTTGAGACAATAGTGTTTGATACAAAAATTCTGGCATAAATTTATCATTAGGCAAAACTCCACAAATAGCTTGATTTGTTGTTGATTCAAATCTTAATAATCCAACTTGTCCTGCTGTTGCTCCATACATTGCAACCAAAACTGTATTTTTTGGAAATAGTTTTGCTGATGAATTTTTTAATCCTTGTTCTGTAATAAACAGTTCAGATTCACAAACGTCGCCTTGTGCAACTTCACCACTTCTCAACCAAGGAATTGTTCCATTTTCATAATATTCATTTTTTGATTTTAGTGGTGTTCCTCCTGATGTAGTCTTACAAACCTCCCCCAACTCTACCATTTCCCAACTCGGATCTATGCGGAAACTTGGCTTCCAATTTTCTACGACTTGCTTGGCTCCGTCGATGACTTTTTGATATTGCTCTATCTCTGCCACGATTTGCTCTTGGACTTCGAGTGGTGGTAGTGGGATTGCTAAGTTTCTAAGATCAGAATTAGATATATGCAAAATATTTACACCTTTTGCATAAGTTGCTAATTCATTCTTTAGTGGTGGTGTACTTATCAATAAAGCCAAATAATCAGATAAAATATGTTTATTTTCAGTTCTAATTATATTTATATCACCACCTAAAATAATATAATCTTCGTTTAGTGATCTCGCTACAGCAATTCCCATTGCATCAGCAGTCGTAGTCGATGGAACTAATACATCACCCTTTTTCGAAAATATTTTTCCTTCATAATTTGTTTTACTAACAACATTTTTTATAATTGGCTGATATTCGGTGTATATTTCACCATAATGAATACATTTGTTTTTTCCATTTTCTATAATTTCTTTTTTTGAAATTCCTTGCCCTCTTAAAAATTGAATTTTTTCTTGTTTTTCTAATTCTCCCAACTCCACCATTTCCCATTTCGCATTGCTATAGTCCGCCACTTCACGATAGCGATCTCCCGTGAGATTGTATTCTCCATTTTCGGCAATTTTTTCTTTTTTTACTGCAAAAGCTATTTTTGAATTTTCATCGATAGTCTGATCTTTCTTCCAACTTTCCAAAACTTCCAAACAATTAGGTAAATCATTTTTATCTATCATTCTCCTCTGTGCTCCCAGATCAAACCCATCATTTTCTACTTTGAGAAACAAAATCTCTTTGCTTCTTTTGGCAAATTCTCTATCTATAAGAAGAATAGAAGTTTTGACGCCAGCATACGGCTGAAATACTCCACTTGGCAAACTCACCACCGCATACAGCCCCCAGTTTTCAATCAGATTTTTTCTTAGGTTTTTGTAAGCTCCCGCGGATTGAAAAATAATCCCTTCGGGAACAATAATTCCAGCACGACCTTTAATAGATAAATGCTCCGCGATATAATCCACAAAAAGAACCTCCGCACGATTAGCTTGGATGCTAAATCTTTTATGTGGCACAATTCCGCCTTTTGGTGTCATAAATGGAGGATTGGCAAGGATGACATCAAAATGTTCGTCCCATCTTTTGTCACTACTCAAGGTGTCGTATTCAAAAATTTTCGGATCGTTAAATCCATGAAGATACAAGTTTACAAGAGCCAGCTTGACCATATCGGGCGAAATATCATAACCGGCAACATTCTTCGTAAGCTTTGTTCGGTCATCAGGAGAAAGCAGATCTCCTTTGTAGATTTGCTTTTCTTGAATAACAGTTTCTGTCGCTGTTTCTCCTTGCACAATTTTATCTTCCGCCTTTTCTTCTTCGGGGTTGAAGTTTGATGAATTCGTTTTGAGAATATGTTTGTAAGCGGAAATCAAAAATCCAGCGGTTCCACAAGCGGGGTCAAGAATAGTTTCGTTTTTCTGTGGATTTACCGCTTCCACGATAAAATCAATAATGTGTCTTGGAGTGCGAAATTGCCCTGCATCACCTTGGCTACCGAGAACAGAAAGGAGGTATTCAAAAGCATTTCCGAGGTTTTCGCTGTGGTCGTAATTAAATTCATTTATTTCTTTCAAAAACAAACTCAAAGTTCTTGGATCACGAAATGGCAAAAATGCTCCTTTGAAAATATCACGGAAAAGTTGAGGTATATGAGGATTTTTTGACATGTTGGCGATTGCTTCCGCATAGAGTTCAAGCCTTTCTTGTCCTGAAAGCCTGTTATCCATGAGTTTCGTCCAAGAATACTGACTAAAGCCATTCGCAAAAAATCTTGCCTCTCCGCCAAGTTCTTCTGATTCTTTGTCCATGTCATCCATAAATTTATACACAAGAGCAGTGGTAATCTGCTCTACTTGTGCTTTTGGATCTGGCACTTTCCCGACAAGAATATTTCTTGCGGAGTCGATTTTTCTTTTTGTAGCATTATCAAGCATAATCGTTTTGGTTAGGTCATAAATTGATTGACGGGCACATAATCCTTTACATATTCAGGAACGGTTTCTCTCCAGCCATTGAGTGCCTTAAATTCTGACATGTTAAATCCTGCATAAACATTTAATTCTGCAAAATGTTTCTTGTTGATTATATCTCTAAACTTTTCATCGGTAACATAGGCTTTGAGATAGTTTTTGATATACGGTACATATTTACTTTCGGGCTTATAGATAGATATAAACTTTTCGCATTCTTCTTCCAAAAGTTCGTTTTTATCTTTGAATGTATTAATAAAGCCAAAAATTCTTTCCAAAACTTCACGCCAAGAAATGCGACGATCAAGATTTTCACTTTTGCGGATTTTGTCTAAGTTCAAGAATAGTTGCGGTTTGTCTTCGTATTTATCACGAACAATTGTAACCGCTTTTTCCCATTGCTCATTTTCTACTGCCGATTTTATATCTTCATCTTCTTGGAGTTCTTGTTGTGCTTTTTCAAATAGTTTGCGATCAACCTTCATTCCTTCTACGCCAACGGCTTGTTCTCTCATTTCTTTGATCTTATCTGGATCAAAAACTTCTATCTCATCAATATCAACAGATATTCCATCTTCACCACCAGTTCCATTTTGGAGTTGTGGAAGTTTTAAAATCTCATCATAATCAAATTTTTCTTCAAAATATTCACAGTTGGCAAAGAAATCAAAAAACTTAAAAGTGTCTTTTTCGTGTTTGTGTTTGTCTCCATATTCATCGGTGTATTCAAAAGCAAATTTTCTTGTTCCTCTTCCTTTGATCTGAATAAAATCAGTTGGAGAAAAAACAGGTCTCATCAAAGCAAGATTAAGTATATCCTCACAATCATAACCAGTTGTCATCATTCCCACAGTTACGCAAACACGAGTTTTACTTGATTTGTAGTTATCAAGAAATTTTGTGTGCCCATTGAGATTATTATTTGCAAAATTAATGGTGAATTGTTGCGAATCAGAAACATTTGAGGTTATTTGCACCGCAAAATCAGAATTGTATTTATCAGGCCACAGCTTACTCGCCATTTTGTTAAGTATTTGAGTGATTTTGGAAGCATGTTTTTGACTGACGCAAAAAATAATGCTTTTGCCAATCTCTCCGCTAATTGGGTCTTGAAAAGCATTTTCTAAAAAGGTCTGACAAAAAACGGTGTTTGTTTTTTCGGAGTAAAATTTCTTTTCAAAATCTCTTTGAAAAAATGTTTCTTCTGCATCGAATCCTTCTCCTTTCTCTACCATTACCGCATAACCTTTTTCAGAAAGCAGTTCAGCCGTAATATCAGTTCTTGCATCTACAACAGTCGGGTTTATTAAAAATCCTTCTTTTACTCCATCAAGCAAGCTGTATCTAAAAGTTGGTTCGCCATCTTTACAGCCAAAAGTTGTGTAAGTATCAAGCATCTGTCTTCTTTCCCATGCTCTTGGGTCTTTGCTTGAAAGTTTATGAGGATCTACATTTTTGAGATAATTTTTTGGTGTTGCAGTAAGTCCGAGTTTGTATCCGATAAAATACTCAAAAACCGCTCTTGAGTTTCCTCCAATAGCACGATGAGATTCATCAGCAATCAGTAAATCAAAATCAGTTGGTGAAAATAGTTTTTTGTATTTATCTTGTGAAGAAAGACTTTGTACTGTAGAAACTACAATTTCAGCCTTTTTCCAGTCATCACGATTTTGCTTGTAAATAACAGTTTGAAAATCATTACCAAGATAATTTCTAAAATTTTTGTAGGCTTGATCTTCCAGTTCCAAACGATCAACCAAAAATAAAATCCTTTTGGCATTTCCAGTTCTCAAAAAAAGTTTAATAACCGCTGCGGAAGTCAGTGTTTTTCCTGTTCCTGTTGCCATTTCAAAAAGAAAACGATCATTTCCAGCCTCTGCGGATTTTTGCAAGGCATGAATAGATTTGAGTTGGTATGGTCTCAAAATTCTTAAACCTTGATCCCATAAGTACTTTTTTCTTGTTTCTTCTTGTAGATATTGCGGATCATCTTTGAAATTCGGATTTTGTGTAAGTGCAATGTAGTCGTCATTTACTTCTTCATCAGCGAGTCTTTTGTTGTTTGGCTTAAAATCCAATCTATGAATAAGTGATTCTTGCGTTGGAAATTCTGTAATAATATCAGGATCGCCTCTTTCTAAATCCCAAAAATAGTGCAAGTTTCCATTAGAAAGGATTATAAAACGAGCATTGATATTTTGTGCGTATCTTCTGGCTTGTTCTTTTCCGTCCAGCGGATTTTTGTCTTCTTTTTTTGCTTCCAAAACAACAAAAGGAAAGCCTTTGTCATCTAAGAGTAAAAAATCAATAAATCCATTTTGTGTGGTTTCAAAATCTTCACCAAAGGCCTCAATATCATTTTGTGTGAGTTTTACATTTGGCTCAAGCTGAATATTTGCTTGTCCTTTTTTATCATCAAAAAATTTCCAATCTGCTTCTTCAAGTAGTTTGTTTATTTTCAACCTTGCTTTTGCTTCTTTAGAATTTGCCATAGTTATTTTATTACCAAGTTAAAGTATTTTCTCATTGTAGTTAAATTTCCCTTATAAATAAACCGTTTTCGGAGCGATAGCGGAGAAAACACCCTATTTCCCCTTTTCCCCTCATATAATAAAGAAAAAAATTGTTTTGATATCTTATTCATTTAAGCTAAGCGTAGCGGAAAACCTCCTTATAAAAAGATAAAAAATGTATGTCGGACAACTAACTTCTAAATTCTAAGATGGAAGTTTCAAGTTCTAACTTCGAAGTTCAGAATTATCCATGGCCTGATTAGCCAGCGCGTCGGCTTGTTTGTTCAGTTCGCGCTTAACATGGCGATATTGGACGCGACCGCCGAGCCGGGTTTCCAGGTTTTTTAACTCTAAGAAACGCTGGGCAATATCTTGATTTTTGACTTTATATTGTCCGCGGCATTGGCGGATTAATAGTTCGGAGTCAGAAATGAGCTCCACGGATTGGGCATTAAGTTCGACCGCGCGAGCCAAACCCGTGATAGCGGCTTGGTATTCGGCTTGATTATTGGTGGTTTCGCCAAGATATTTCGAGATTTCATCAATCTTGTCACCGTTAGCTTTATCCACTATCACGACCCCGACACCGGCAGGGCCCGGATTACCGCGAGCACCTCCATCTGTATAAATCTGTAGATTCATATTCTCTACTTAGCTATTACTACGCTTAATTAATGATTAAAAATGAATAATGAAAGTTGTTGAAATCGATCGTTGGTCGATATTTATCATATTTTATTTGTTTCGCATTATGTACTATGCATTATACGTCGAGGCGCGAGCATCGATTATTTTGCATTGGATTTCCGAGCGGCCGTTCCAGTCGGTTTTGCTGATTTCATAGACAATGTCGACTTTTTGCCCGGGTGTGAAGCTATCTTTAAGATCGGCCTTGTAAAAACCGATGAATTTTTGCCGCCTACCGGTTTCATCGGCCAACTGAGCGCGAATATGGTTTTGACCGGCGCCGACCAAGGAGGAATCGGTGACAGTGAGTCCGACGCTCATGAATAAGGGCTTGGGATTGGCCTCACCAAAAGGTTCAAAGCTATTTAATGTATCAAGAAAATCCATGGTTAAATCTTCTAGATTGATTTGAGTTTCTATCTGTAAAATGGGTTTGAGATTTTCCAAAGGCAAGGCTTTGGCCGCGTGTTCGCGCATGGCATCCGCAAAAAGCCTGATGTTTTCGTCTGATTCCAAGCTGAAACCGCAAGCTTGCGCGTGCCCGCCGTAACGAGTTAAGAGCTTTTCTCCGGCCTCGCGCACAGCTTCGGTGATGTTGTAGCCGGGAATAGATCGGCCGGAACCGATCCAGACGCCGTCGTGCTTGCCGACGAATATGGCGGGCTTGCCGAATTTATCGGTATAGCGGCCGGCCGCGAGGCCCACGAGAGATGGCGACCAGGATTCGGACCAAGCGAATATTAGCGAGTATTGATCTTGAGACTTCGTAAAATGCTCAGCCTCTTTCATTAAGCATTCTGTGGCTTTTTGGCGGGTTTTGTTAACCGTTTCGAGCTTGGCGGCCTTAAGCGCACTACGCTCGTGGTTTTGTTCGAGTAGGAGATCGACCGCTAAAAAAGCGTGTTCCATACGGCCGGCCGCGTTGATGCGAGGACCAATGACAAAGCCCACGGATTCGGAATTCAATTCCCCCTTTTTCCAATTGGCGGTGTTGACAAGCGCCTTAAAACCCGGACGGCGGAGTTTGTTTAAGACTTTTAAACCGTAAACTTCCAGAGCGCGGTTTTCACCAATAAGCGGTACGATATCTGTGACCGTGGCGATGGAGACGAGATCCAAGAGCCATTTTTCCCAGCCCGGCGGGATTTGAATTTCACGTTTTTGAGCTTCGATAACAAGCGCGTGCGCCACCTTCCAGGCTACGCCGACAGCGGCCAGGTTTTTAAAAGGGTAAGATTCATTGGGAATGCCGGGGTGAATGCAGATCGCGTCCGGAATTTGTTCGCCGAATTGGTGGTGATCGACAACTATGGAATCTATGCCGTTTTCTTTGAGCTTGGTAATTTCGGACGCATTGGCAATACCGCAATCAACCGTGACAAGCAGGTGCGCGCCACGCTCTATGATGCGGTCAACGGTTTGCATGTTCAAACCATAACCTTCGCGTTCACGATGCGGTATGTAAATATCTAAAGAGACGGATGTGTCAGAGATGGGAATGACGTTGAGAAATTTCTCGTCGTTTGCGCTACGCTCATCACGTTCGTCATGTTCATCACGAGATGAGAGAGCTTCGGATAACATCTGAATGGTGGATGCGAGCACGACCGAACCGGTGACACCGTCCGCGTCATAATCGCCATGGACCACAATGTGCTCGGCGCGTTCGACTGCGGTAAAAATCCGCTCCACGCAAGCCGGCATTTGGGTAAATAAAAACGGGTCGTGAATATCACGCTCCCAATCAGGTTTTAAAAAATTTTCAATTTCCTCGGAAGTTTTCAGACCTCGGCGCTTCAGCATTCTGGCAGCAACGGGATGAATGTTCGCTAAAGCCGGATCCCGGTCTTCATCTTGAGGAATGTCGATGATTTGCCAGTGCTTTTGCATAGCCAAATCACACTATCACGCCGTCTGATTATTTGCTTGTGGATACTGATAGAATAAAGATTTGAGGATTATAGACTAAGATGTATCGCATTTAACGCGATTCATCAAGAGTAGCCCGGGTAACGAGAGATAAACTTGCTACTTTATTCTTTAATCTTAAAGGAACATTATCGGCGCCACAAGCGCAATGATCATAAAAGTAATTACGACTGTGACAAACGCTTTTTTAATCTTTTTCCATGTCTTAGGCTTCATACTTTATTGTCTTGAACTATGATTAAACATGATTTTCGCTCTTATTAATCATGATTACATAAGGAATATAATAATTTCTACATTGGGTAATCAAGTTTAATTTGGTTTGTAATTGGATATTAAGTAAAGGTTTAGACGATTAGTTTCTTCGCAAGACTTTTATGAATGTTTCCGATGGGATCTCGACTCGGCCCTTGCCCTGACTCATCATACGCTCTTTACCTTTTTTCTGTTTCTTTAAGAGCTTGTCTTTGCGGGTACGATCACCTCCGTAGAGCTTAGCTAGTACGTCTTTGCGGTATGCTGAGAGGCGTTCGGAGGCGATGATTTTTGAGCCGATTGCCGCTTGGATTTTAACAACAAACATCTGTCGTGGCAATGTTTCTTTGAGCGTTTCAACAACATAGCGCCCGTGGCGGTAAGCTTCGGATTCGTGTATCAAAGTCGCGAGAGCCGGGACCGGTTCTTCGGCGACCATGATATCCATGCGCATTATCTTGCCCTGGCGATATTCCAAGAGTTCGTAACTTAGCGACGCGTAACCCGAGGTTGAACTTTTAAGTTTGTCGTGAAAATCCACGATGACGGACGAGAGTGGCATCTCATAATGCAAGACGGCGCGTGTCTCCTCAAAATATTCCGTGTTTTTATAGACGCCACGGCGATCTTGGACCAGTGACATGATGGCACCCAGATATTCGGCAGGGGTAACAATATCGACACTGACCCAGGGTTCGCGCGCTTCGGCGAGGCGGGAAGCATCCGGAAATTCAAGCGGAGACTTAATGACTTTGACTTCACCGCTTGTGAGCGTGACTTCGTAGGCAACGGATGGAGTTGTGGTAACAATTTCCATATTGTGCTCGCGCTCCAGGCGTTCTTTGATGATTTCCAAATGCAAGATGCCGAGAAAGCCACAACGAAAACCAAAGCCCAAAGCCATGGAATGTTCGGGGTCGAATTGCAGTGAGGCATCTGAGAGTTTGAGCTTAAGTAATGCCTCGCGCAGATGTTCATACTCGTTTCCCTCAGACGGAAAGATACCTGCGTAAACCATGGGGCGAACTTCTTTATAACCGGGCAAAGCCTCGACGTTCGTTGTTTGTTGTTCGTTGTTAGATATTATTGTATCACCCACGCGGACGGCTTCGATGTCTTTGAGGCCGGTAACTATGTAACCTATCTCCCCCGTCTGTAGTGATGCTTTGGATGAATAGTCGGGTTTTAAGCAACCGACTTCGAGTGCCTCTCCGGAATTACCGGTTGCCATAAAACTGATGTTGTCGTTCTTATTCAGTTCACCATCAACTACACGAACATAAGCGACCACTCCTTTATACTCATCGTACTTGGAATCAAAAATCATGGCGCGGAATGGTTTTTGGTTTTTACCTTCAGGTGACGGAACTGTGGCGACGACTCTTTCCAAGATTTCTTGCACGCCGACGCCCGTCTTGGCCGAAACAGCGAGGATTTCTTCACGTTTACAGCCGATAAGTTTTATTAGCTCCTCGGCACGGCGCTCCACCTCGGAGTTGGGCAGATCGGTTTTGTTCAGTACGGGAATGATGGCAAGATCTTGTTCCAGCGCCAGGTAAAGATTGGCAATCGTTTGCGCTTGCACGCCCTGGGTGGAATCCACGAGAAGGATAGCGCCTTCAACAGCCGCCAGAGAGCGCGATACTTCGTAGGTGAAGTCCACATGCCCCGGCGTGTCGATGAGGTTTAGTTGATAATCGTTACCATCGGATGCCGTGTAATCCATGCGAGCCGGTTGGAGCTTGATGGTAATACCGCGCTCGCGTTCTAAATCCATTGTATCCAAAAGCTGTTGTTTCATTTTGCGCTTTTCGATTGTGCCGGTGTTTTCCAAAAGACGGTCCGCAAGAGTGGATTTGCCATGATCGATGTGGGCGATGATGCAGAAATTTCTAATTGACTCTTGAGTCATAAATCCGTCAAGTTTATCAAGTCCGTCAAGTTTATAAAGCAAAGATATTTCATAGATTAACTTTTAGCTGATGGACTTTTAGCTAGTGTGGAGATTACCTTAATTTAGAGAATAAATCAAGGACAATCCCGCGACGAGCTCAGGGTCTTTTTACGAAAAAGAAAACCGGCCACTGGGTGACCGGAGAGATAGCGAGGTTTGAGCTTGTCAGTGTGTCGCGTTTAGGCGTCTTATCGTGGTCGTACGAGAACGGGATATGACCACGAGCTCCAAATGGAGCCACTGACAGCAGACGCCGGGAGACTCCGCACCGCTTTTGCGGACAAAGAGTGAAGAGCTCGCGCCCTTTATACCTTACAATGCTTTGGCACATAACTGTTGCCAGTGAGCCATATGCCAAGGCGACTCCCGGAGTGCCGGCGGGTACCCTTCGAATGAACGAAGATGCCGCGACTCAAACCTCTGCACTTTGTATATCAAGAACAGGCTTGTGCGTCAAACCCGTTATGCTAAGCGGATTTTATTCTGCCGGGACGCCTAAGAGTTCGATACTGTCGTTGTTTGAGTCTGTGCCAAGAGCTTCATCCGTAAAATGCGGCTCGCCGTTTTCGTCATAGTAGATGGTTTCTTCAGGGGGTTCATCGGTTGGTCCGGAGGACGAAGGCTCGGTATTTGCGGGTTGGTTCGCAGAGCTATCCGCTGAGTCGACCGGAGCACTAAACATGCCTTCGGATTGCATTTGATTGCGGATCCGTTCCATTTGCTGAGCTTCATCTTGGTTGGTTTCCAACCACAATATATAGCTTTGCCATTCAGAAAGACGTTCCGGATTAATGTACTCTTGATAGGCGGGGTTAATAACAGGTGGTTTGGTCCAATAGAATGGATTTTCCGGCATTTGCAATTCATCCACGGACATCTTTTGCGACATCCAATTAAAGCCCTCGCGGTCTTCTTGTTTAATGATTACATCTTGGGTTCCGGAGGCAAATAAATTAGAAAAATAATAATCCATGTCAAAGTAAGCAAAGCTGTCATCCGATAATGGTTCAATTCGAGCCAGAGCTTGGAATTCTTGCATGTTTTCGAGACTTATCTGCCCGCCCGCGCTTAATTCCCAACCAACATCGGTGAGCATGGAGTTTGTATCTTTTAGATACGCCAAAGCGTCGCGGGTGGCGACCTTGATAGTAGATTCGGCGACTTGTACGTCAATAGTATCTTCAACCTTGGAGACGACAAAGGCAGTGCCGCGCACCGTGGCGACCACATTATCGGCTTGCACTGAAAACTCTTCCCCGTGGCCGAGTATTCGCTCAAAGCGAGTGAAGATTTTGCCGGCTTCGAGAATGATGAGCGCGCCCAAGCCTTGTTCGGTGGCAAGTTTACCTTCGGGCAAGATTGCGACTTTTGCATTTTCCGGCAAAAGAGACATTCCCTTGCCCGGATAAAGCAACGAGGTTTTACCCGATTCGACCATTACCGTATCACCGGCATATAAAGCCATATCTTGCTTACCCGGCATTTGCTCGTTTCCGCGACTGACAGTAACTTTTCCGCCGGGTTGCAAATCCAAATAAGCCAAGCCCTTGGGTAATTTTTCTTGAAATTCATTGTATCGCTCAACTTCAGATTGAGTGAGTGAACCGCCCATTTCAGCTTTAAGACCGGGTTCCGTTTGCTCAAACCAGCCGCAACCCGCTCCGAAAATGACCAAAGCGACCGCAAACGATAAAACTTTGCTTTTTTTCATACGTAAAGAGCTTAGCACACATCACGTATATGAAAAATGGCAAAATCACAAATAGTAAGAGCTTACTTGATTATTCTTGTTATTTGCTTTTTGTTCTTTAATTGGTTGGTCCCGTGGCGGAAGGCGTTGTATCGGTCGTATTATCTTTTAAGATAACTTCCTCAAGCGGTACTTGAAAACGGACTGATTTTTGTATCAATTCTTTCATTCGCGCCTCATCTTCAAGTAACTTTGGACGAATCTTGATCTGATTGACCTGAACGGCTTTCAGGCGCTCGATTTGTTCGGGGGTCAGACGCGTTTTGATTTTGTCATTGATGCCGATTGGCGCGCTCCACCTAAATGTTTGTTCCGGTTTTTGAATAGCGCCGATATCTAATGGACGTTTACCGAAACGAAAGAAAATATTTTCCTTTTCCGCTTCAGAAACTTTGCGCAATCGTTTAAGTAACACATTACGAGGGTTTTCGCCCGCTTGTAATAACTGAGGATTGATTGTAAGCGCATTGCCCGCGGCTACAATCACGGACTTTTGAACGGTTTTTTTAAGTCTTTTCATGGCCTCGCGGCTGGTTACGGTTACTTGACTGTCGGCAACCGTAATATCGATTTCGCCATTTTCAACACTGACTCCAAAAGCAGTGCCGCGTACCGTGGCAACAACATCGCTGGCTTCCACAGAAAAACTGTCGTCCGATCCAAAGACGTGTTCTAAACGAGTCCAAATTTTACCCGCTTCAAGCAATATTTGCGATGAAAAACCGCCGTCTACATCTTCTGTGCCGGGAATAATTGTGAGTTTCGTACCTTGAGGTAAAATACTGACTCCGACTTCGGGGTAAAGTAACTGAACTTCGCCTTGCACAACCTGGACTTCATCGCCCGCGTATAATTCCATCTGATGTATCGCTTGTGTTTGTTCGTCTCCACGGGTGATGGTGGCTTGGGAATTTGGAGTTAGTAAAAGGATAGCCAAAGTTTGCGGCTCAGTCTTCTCGATATCAACCGTCGCTTCTTGTTGCTCTTTTTGCCGATCTTGTTCTTTAGCCGATGTATTATCACCATTTTGAAAGGTAATTTCCGGAGGAGTACGACGGCATCCTGCTCCAAAAATCAGTGCAACAGACACTAAAAGCATTATGATAGCCGGCACCGAATAATTTGCGCGAGACGAGTTGAAAAACATATGCAGGTATTATAGATGAGAGTTGATAGGGGTACAAGCCTAAAGCTTTAAATTAGAAAGTCGCGAACCTTGTCAAAGCTCAGAAGTATATCAAGAAGGCTATATTCCTTGATCTTGATCTATACCTTCGGAAATATTAGCCTTTCGTAACAGCTTTGCTTTGGCAGCGGTAATGAATTCATGGAATTCCTGAACATTGAGTAGCTTAGCAAGAGTGCAAAATGCCGCGACTCCGACAATGGTTGCGGCCATGGCTTGTGACGCGACTTGCATGAATGTTCTGAGAGGGAAAACGGTGCCTACATATTGGCGAGCCAACCAGCCAAAGCCGAATAACGCAAGCGATGCAAGAAAGGTTTTAGAAAGCGATTTGGTTAATTCCTTACCTTCAAGATGACCGCCTAGCCGCTTGCGCAGTAAATACCAGAGAAGGCCGAATTGAGTAAAAGCTCCAATGGAGAAAGCGGCCGCCAGACCGGTAACACCGTATAAATCTTTCAAAAAATACGCGACCATGACGTTGAGTGTCATGGAAACGGCGGCGACCATGAATGGCGTTTTACTGTCTTTAAGCGCGTAAAAGACTCTTGTAATTACCGGAGCGGCGGCTTGAGCGATAAGCGAGAGCGCAAACATGGCCAACACGTCGGCCGTGCGAATGGTAGCCGCCCAATCAAACTCTCCCGCGCCGTAGAGTATGCGGACTATTTGCGCGCGCAAAAGTAATGTAACGGCAGTTGCCGGTATTATGAGAAAAAATACCTTGCGTGTTGTTGCAAGAAATGACTGTCGCAAATTTTTAATATCGCCCGTGGCGGCGTATTGTGAAAAAATCGGAAAAGAAGCTACAGCAAAAGAAATACCTATTAAGCCAATGGGTACAAATTGCAAGTTGTTAGCTAAATTAAAAATAGCCACCGAACCGGTTTTAAGAGATGAGGCAAAAGCTATCAGAACGATGAGGTTGATTTGCATGGCCGCAAGCGCGCCCACACGAGGTATGGTCAGTTTAAGAATTTGCCTTACACCTTGATCTTTAAACGTGGGTTTGCGCGGCCGTCCCATACCCAGAGGCAGTGCCACCACAGCCTGTACAATAAAATGCAAAAAAGCGCCAATTACCACACCCCAAACAACACCCGCTACTCCCAGAGTCGGAACCAAAAAAATTATACCGGTTATTATACCCAAGTTGTACAAGACGGGCGCGAACGCAAAAGCCACAAACCGGCGCATACTTTGCAAAATACCGCCCATAACTGCAGACATACCCAACAAGATTGTGGAGATGAGCAGAATTCTGGCCAAGGTGATAGTTTCTTGGAGTTTTATACCCGTGAAACCGGGTACCGTGTAAGGCACTAACACGTCGGCAAAAACGGCAAAGGCCGCGCAAACCGCGACCAGAATCAGTATGATTGTTGAGAAGACTTTGGCGGCCAGCGCCTTAGCCTCTTCATTACCTTTTCTTTGTAAATATTCGGTAAAAACCGGTATAAAACCCGCAGTAATAGCGCCCAAAATAATCAGCTGATAAAAAAAATCAGGCAGACGAAATGCCGCGTAATAAGCGTCCAGCGCATCACCGGCGCCGAATGATGAAGCCAGCATGCGGTCGCGGATAAGCCCGACCAAACGCGAGGCAAGAGACGCGAGGCCCAATAATAAAGCGGCCGAAGTGATGTTCGGCGTTTCGGTTTTCCAGATTTTCTTAAGCAACTTAAACATTCAAATATAATAATAGCATACGTTAAAAACCTCGCAATCAATTTCATTTCTATGAGCAGGTGGCGGTTAGGTAATACGAGTTAATAATATTACTCGTTACAAACCTCAAATGGTTATTAATGATTGTGACTTTATTCTTTCTTTGTTTCATTATAGACAGAAGACGGATCAATTTCGGTATCAGTATTTGGTAACTGATCTTTTGTGATCGATAATTGAGAAACATCGCCCCCCATTTCATATTCATAGGGCATTTCTTTAAAAGGTCCCTTGGTCATCATGTGCAGTTCGGCCATCATGTATTTAAATGCTATGCCCAAACGACCATCTTTTTCCAATCGGCGGACTGAGACGGAAATCGGTACGGAACGCAAGACACGAAAACGATAACCCTCTCGGACAGCACGCTGAACATATTCGTGGTCTTCGGCGAAGACTACGGATTCGTCAAAACCATGGATATCATTATGAATATGCCTTTTGATAAAAATACAAAAACCCGGCGCGTGAGGTTTAACGCGATCGGTTGCGATAGCGAAAGCGTTATAAACTTCATGCATGGCTTTATCGATATAACTGTCGCTGATGGGCTTAACAAACGTGGTGCCAAGGCAAATACCGCGGTCTTTCATTTCTTCAAGATTGTCTTTGAGGAAATCTGGATCATCGAGCGCAACGTCCGCATCTAAAAACAGCAATACTTGACCTTGAGCGACAGCTGCTCCGCGGTTACGGCCGGGACCCGGCAAGCCGCCATCTACCACTTTGGCGCCAAAAGAATCTGCGATTTCGCGGGTGCGATCGTCTGAATTCGCGTCTGCGACTATAACTTCGTGGTCGGTAAATGATTGCGAATTGATACTTTCGAGAAGCTTGGGAAGATTTTGTTCTTCGTTTTTCGTGGGAATGATTATACTTAAATAGGGCATACTTTTAAATTCAAAATGCATAATTTAAAATGCAAAATGATGGAATCGCTTCGCGATATTGATTTTAATATTAAACCGAGGTCGAGTTTAACGTGATCTATGTGTTATTGATTTTTTATTTTTTTTGAACTTTGTGTTAAATGCCAGGATGCGATTGCTGTTGCGATTGTAACATTGAGCGACTCTTTGATGCCTTTCATTGGGATGTAGATAAGCTCTTGGCATTTATCTCGAAGATAGGAGGGAATACCATCAACTTCATTACCCAGCAGTAGAGCGACTTTTTGTGACCGGGGCTTATAATTATCTAACGCTATTGCTCTGTCATCCAGCTCAAGTCCCAGTATATGATACTCCTCGCTCTTGAGTTTTTCCAATAGTTTTGCTATGTCGATTACTTGCTCATGAGCCATGGCGAGCTCGGCGCCAAGGGCAGTCTTTTTTACCTTGGGGTGATTCGCATTTGGCGAATAGCCGGTTAGGAAAACTTTGCCAATACCCAGCGCATCGGCGGTACGCAATAATGATCCGACGTTTTCGGCGGAACGAATATTGTGAGCGATGATTATTAAATGCATATGCAGGCTTTTTGCTGATAGAAAATAGCTTAAGACAGTATGGATATTATGTCCATATTCATATATTTTACTTAATATGAGCGCATGTTATTCTGTTTTAAGCTCGCTAAGGAGCAGAAAACGTTCTTTTCAAGAAAGTTTAAAGGAGGTGCCCGTGTGCGCATCTTTGAGTTCTGCCGACTTAAGCGGTAGACTTGTTCTTTTTCCACAGGGAAACTTGGTTAAAGAAACGGATCAACAAAACGCGGCCAAAATGCTGGTAAAATGCGGGGGTGACCCCTTGCGTTTTATTGATCATGCTTATAACACTCTTACCGTTGACGATGCTCTGGAGCGCTATATACGTTATATCAACAGGCTAAAACGAGAGGCTCTGCAAAGAGCCATAGTATTGCTTAAAAAAACCGAATGCGTACCGTTTGGGATCATTAAACCCAGAATGACACTAATGAATGCATTACCATCACTTAGAAGAGCTTTGTGGTGCATCTATGTAGACACGCAACGCGATCCACTTGTAATAAATAATTTTTTAACCGTCGGTAAGCTCTATGGGTTAAAAGGTAAAGAACAGGTATTCGTAGATTACAGAGAATACCAATATCTTTTGTTAAGAGCGGAGGCTGATGAAGTTCTTATTAATTCCTTGTCTGAAAATGCAAAGCTTATCCTTGAGAACACGAGCCACTTAAGCTCTTATGAAGCACAGACTGATAAAGAAGAACAAACGAGCCACGTCCTAAAACCCCGCTCTCGTTCTTTGCCCGCTCGTTCATATAGCGCCCTAAAACAAGACGAGCGCGCCCTTGAAGAAACGGGTTACAGCTATTCACTGTATCCGGCCAAGCGCAGGGCCTAGAAGTTGCGTGACCGACACCCCCCTTATCTCGGGGTGTTTTTTAACACGCTTACCCCAAAGCTACGCGGGACGGATAGCGGATAGCCTTTCTTTGTTATAAGATATGTGGTATGTATTTCTTGCGTTGTACCTCACGCCTCGTACAATGTCTTAGCAAAATTCGTATTTTTAAATACGAAGAATACGAAGATCGGAATATGAATAACAAGTTATGAAATTTGGTCATAAATTACAAGTAAAAATTGATGGTTACGATAAAAAAGGACGCGGGACAGCCAAGGCCGAGATCGCGCCGGGTATAGAGCGTGAGATTGCCATTCCACATTCAGCCGAAGGTGATGAGCTGGAGTGTATTTTTATTAAGCGCGATCATGCGGTTAAGATTTGTGAGATTGAAAAGATCGTTGCACCCGGGACCGACAGAGTTGAGCCCAAGTGCCAGCATGCCGGAAAATGCGGAGGATGTATCTGGCAACATTTACAGTATGAAGCGCAACTAGAAGAAAAAATACGTGGAGTAAAAGAGCTTTTCAAGCGACTTAATCTTGAAGATAAAGTACTTGATGCTATCCCGGCGGAAGAGATTTTGGAATATCGCAACAGGATGGATTTCGCGGTTGGTTGGAATGGCGAGATTGGATTAAAGGAAACAGGCAGCTGGAACAGATATGTTGACGTGAAAGAGTGTCATCTTTTGAGGCCTGGAGCCGGCCAGATCTTACAGATTGTGCGCGAGTGGATGTTGAAGCACGATTTACAACCCTGGGACGTGAAGTTTCATAGCGGGGATGTACGATATGTTGTGATTCGCGATGGCGTAGAGACCGGTGAGAGGATGGTGATAGTTGTTGTAGCTGACGTGACAAGATTAACACAACAAGCTAAGGAAGATTTGGTGCAGAAAATCTCCCCAAATCCCAACACCAACCCCAACCCCTTATCAGGGGCTTCAATCTCCACCAAACCAACCTCATACCCCTTATCAGAGGCTGTAGAAACCGGTTACGAGAGCTTTGGTGATGAGGCGTTGCCGGATTTGCTTTACATGCCTCATAGGAAAGATTTGGTGGATTTAGCGAGAGAGCTGAGAAATAATCCTACGAATTCGGAGCAAAGAATCTGGGATGAAGTTTTATCCAATAAAAAAACCGGGTACAAATTCACACAACAAAAACCGCTCGATGGATACATAGCAGATTTTTATTGCGCTGAGTTGCTTTTAGCAATTGAAATTGACGGATCTTCGCATGATAAAAGACATGAACAAGATAGTGCTAGAACAGAAGATTTAAATAAATTCGCAATCAAAGTACTCCGCTATACAAATCAACAAGTTGATGATGATCTTGAATCGGTTAAACAAGATATTGAGAATCAGCTACCACTTAGAAAAAAAGAACTGAAAAACTTGAATACAAGTCCCCTGATAAGGGGGTTTGGGGGTTGTGCCACGTCGCTCCTAATCGGTGAACAATCAAAACCGGCCGACCTTTCGTACGCACAAAGTTTTGAGGCGTTAATTGGTAAATCGTCGATCACGGAGATCGTGAATGATACAACCTACGAAATTCATCCAAATTCATTTTTTCAAACAAATACCAAAATGGCCGCTCGCTTGCAGGATGTTGTTCTGGATGCTGTTCGCAACGCAAAAACTAAAAAATTGTTGGATCTGTATTGCGGGTTAGGGTTCTTTGGAATTGCAGCGGCTAAAAAGATAGGGGAAATTGAAGAAGTTGTTGGCTATGAGCTTGATGATGAAGCCATAAAGCTTGCGTCGCAAAATATGAATGTAAATGAGGTAGGGGAGAAGTGCCGTTTTTTCTCGAGTCCGACAGAGGCACTGGATTGGAAAGATGTTGCAGCTGATACTGTGATTTTAGACCCACCAAGAAGTGGCTTGCATCATAAGGTAATTAAAACTTTACTCGCGGAGGACTCTCCCACTTATCCACAGACGATTATTTACGTTTCTTGCAACTATCATAGGCTCGAACACGAACTCCCCTCTTTTATGGAGAAATATGAGGTGACTTCGATTCAGCCATTGGATTTGTTTCCGCAGACTAGGCATGTTGAGGTTGTAGTCACACTCCGATTAAAGACAAAGGATAAAGAATAAAAACAGAAGTTAAGGATCTGGAATCTATAATTTGAAATCTAGCAGCAACTTAAGTTATAAAAAATAATCCTTGTAATCAGGATTTAAAATCGAGGTAATCCTCCTTCGTTAAAACTCCGAGGGACAAGTCTTGGTCAAAAACGGACTGGGTGTCCGTTAGCGGTAAGGATTTTTGAATCGCGACCACTTGAAGCATCCTCGGCTTAAAAAACCAACTCACCGTGCGATGATAACCAATGTCAATCTGACGCGGAGCGATTGACTCCTCCCGAAGGGGACTTTGCACTTAGGGGACGAGCGACGCGGTACGTGTTATAATAGCTGATATGAAATCAGGTTTTGTAGTTTTAGTTGGCAGGTCTAACGTGGGCAAGTCCACGCTTTTAAACGCGCTTATTGGTTCCAAGATAGCTATCGTAACACCCAAAGCGCAGACAACGAGAATGCCAATTCGCGGTATTTTGCATGATGAGCGGGGGCAGATTGTTTTTGTGGATACTCCGGGTATCTTTTTGGGTAAAAAGGATGCTTTGTCGAAAAAACTGAATACCGCGGTTAAAAAAAACTTGGAAGGAATTGATGCCGTGGTTTATGTTACGGACCCTACGCGAGAACCAGGCGCTGAAGAGAAAAATATTCAGGCATTATTAAAAAGCGTGCAACAGCCGGTAATTTTAGCAATTAATAAAATAGACGTAGAGCCAAAAAAACGCTTTGTAACTGCTAATTATGAAGAATTGGATATCGGGCAAGCTGTTACGGTCAAAATTTCCGCGACCAAACAAAAACATCTAAAAACTTTAGTCAGTGCGATTTTTGAAATTTTACCGGAAGGCCCCGGTTATTACCCTGAACAACAAATCACCGATTTGGGTCACCAACAATGGATTCAAGAAACGATCCGCGAAAAAGTTTTTTTAACACTGGAGCAAGAGTTGCCCTATACAGTCAACGTAAAGGTTAATGACGTGAAATTTAGAAAAGGTGGCGGTAGATTTATAGATGCCACGGTTTGGACCACGAGTGACAGGTACAAGCGGATGATTATCGGCGCGGGCGCTAAAACCATCAAAGAGATCGGCATGAAGGCACGCAAAGAACTGCAAACCGCTTTAGATACTCCGGTGCACTTGGACTTGGACGTGCGCATTGACCCAAAGTGGCCCGAAAAGTTTAGCGTGCTATGAGAGAATTTAATCCGTTCGCGGCAATCGAAATAGATAGTGACGCATTTGATGCGCCAGAGGTAACGCGTGTGCAAAAAAAAGAACGACAGAAGACTGACACCCCGCCTACTATTTTTGATGTTGAAGATCATTTTAAGCAAACAAACAGAGATTATTTGATTGAGAACGTAAGTAAATTGAATAATCCGCGGGTTGAGCAAGCTCTAATGCGTGACATAACTCAGGCAGAGGACGCGCGACAAAGAATGTATTTGCGAGAATTGTTGCTAACAGCCGTTAAAAACGGTTACCCGTTGCAGGAAAAAGAAAAAAAAGAAGTAACCGATTTAATCCATGGAAGAATAAGGAATCTGCACTGGGAATATATGCGCAAGGTTGAAGCCGGCGACGAAGTTGAGCACGAGGAAAATCTCTTAAACAATTGGCGTCGAATCGCTTGGCTACTTTCCGCTAAAAACGAAGTCATGGATGATGAAGAACTGTTATTTGTTGAACAGGCAATAATAGAGATGCAGATGAATGTGGCTACGCATCCTCAAAGCCGCAGACCCAAAAAAATACTAGAAATCCTAAAAGAAATTCGAGAGGCCATGTATTTTAAAGCTTTTAATCGAACACTTGAATCTTAAAGCTAGTTTATTGTTTTTTTATTGCACTCCGTTTAGCTGGGTGACTTCGTAACCAATAAGTGATTGCAAGAAATCCGCTTGTCCGGAATTTTTTAAGTTTTCTTTACCTTGCAAACTAAGAGTCATTTTTAGTATTAGCGGGTTTTGGGGATTATCGAGTACAACGATTTCGCCATACCAATTGCTGACTTTAATCACTTGCACTTCAATCTCTTGGCCATTAACCATAAGTTGCAGTGTGTCGGGATCTTGAGATTCGGTTAGGTTAACATCGATCTTGTCGACTATAGCGGCGACATCACCGTTTAACGCTTCAATGGCCAGGGCAAAATTTTTGGCACCGTACATTGCTCCAAATAAAGCATTATCTAAAATGCCGTAATAAATTGTTGAGTTTTTAGTGCCTTTGATTTCTTCAAAAACGTCTCGCGACACCCAAATTGCACTTAGCTCCTTTACCGTCGCTTCATCCGTGGGCCAATAAGCGGGTAAAAATAATTTATGCGTACTTTTAAGATTGATATCTTTCAATTTACCGACAACCGTACGGCGTTCGGTAATAATCTCGGGTTTTTCCGGAGGCTGTTCGCCTTCGTCCAAATTTTGCAATCGCTCTTCGTAGACGGCCAGTTGCTCCAAAGATTCTTGCGTGGGTAAGTTTTGAGCCAATTTCCAATTCAAGGCAGCCACGTAAAAAGGCGCGAAACGTTCAATGGTTATAATTCTTATGCCCGTCTTGTCATTTTCCGGGTCACTCCCGACATCTTTACCGTTGGCGCCTGTCCGTGTTTGCCTGATTTCTATTTGACTGCCTTTGACAAAATTAATGCGACGCGACGCTTCTTCGGCGGATACATCTACCAAATCAGCAGGCTTGGGTCCGGCAGAAGAGGTATCCTTCTGTTGTTTAAATAAAAAACAGCCCGCCCCCGTAGCACTGAGGAGCAAAACCATAGCCAATGCTAAAATTGTCCGTTTCATAATTTTGCAATATTGCTTGTTTGTAATTAAAAAGTCAATAAGAAGTTAATAAATAAAAAGCGACCAACGCCAGAAACAACGTAACAACAAATATTACCGAAAAACATCCCGTACAGCAAGGTATGGCAAAAAGCGGATCGCCTAATATTTTTGTGATATCAATTTTTCCGTTTTTGCCACGTTTAGCTTTAATGATTGTAGTTTTTGATTCATCCATAAAGGAATTTTAGTGCAAGCTAATGTAAAAGTCTACTATTATCCACATACATTATTGACGCTTTTAATTGGTCAATGTATATTTTAAGTGAGAATAATTCTTACTTATGACTCAAAAACGACTTAGAGACCCGGAACGCATGCATTTACTTCTGGAAATGCTGAGGCAAAGGCAAGATCATCCGACAGCACAGACTTGTTTTGAGGATATTCGTAAACAAGTTCCCGCAATCGGCCGATCGACTGTTTATAGGCACCTGGCTAAAATGGTTAAAGATGGTTTAATAATCGAATTGCACATCGATGAAGGACCTGCCAGGTATGACGCCAACACCGAGTGCCACGCGCACTATTATTGTACCAAATGCATGAAAATGTACGACGTCGACGAATTATACATTAAAGCCAAGTGGCCCGGAGAGTTAAAAGAGTGCTCTTTTGTGGCAAAAGGTACATGTCAAAACTGTCTTTCGCAAAATAATGAATAAAAAATTCACAATAAGTATAATCATTTAATTCTTTGTCAGTTATTGACAATAATATTTTTAAATCTAAGATTGTAAATAAATAATATTATTCGCGGACAACTGAAATAATTATAAATGATTGTTAATGTTAATTAATTATATAATAGATTTATGCCCGAAAACTACTTAAAAGTTGGCGACAAAGCCCCGACCTTCACTCTCAAAACACATAAAGGCAAGGATGTATCGTTAAAAGATTTCAAAGACAAAACACCTGTTGTTTTAATATTTTATCCGGGCGACATGACTCCGGGCTGTACCATACAGCTGTGCAATATTCGAGATAATTATCCTAAATTTCAAGAATTGGATGCGGTTGTTTACGGAGTGAATCACGCTGATGCTAAAAGTCATGTAAAATTTGTTGATAAACATCAATTCTCCTTTCCCCTGCTTGTGGATGAGCATAAAAAAGTAAGCAAAAAATACGGGGCCGTAAAGAAACTTTTTACAGCTACCGTAATAAAACGCACCGTAGTTGTAGTTGACAAAGAAGGTAAGATTGCTTTTTACAAACACGGTATGCCCAAAGAAACCGAAATACTTAAAGCATTAAATAAAAAATCTTAAACACGACCGAGTCGCGATTCGGTCATAACATTAATACAATATGACAACTGATATAAAAAATATTCCCTTTAAGGGCGCGCAAGGATCGATAAGTGCTAAAACGTTAGAGATTCACCATGACAAACTTTATGCGGGTTATGTAAAAAAGAAAGATGAAACACAGGAGAAGTTGTTTGCTATGGGCGATGCGGACTTGAAAATGGCCAACCAAACTTATTCGGAACTAAGAGGTTTAAAAGACGGCGAAACTTTCGCGGTAAACGGTACTTATTTACACGAATGGTATTTTGAGAATATGGGCGGAGATGGTGAAGTATCGGGTGAAATCGCCGAAGCATTGGCTGAAAGTTTTGGTAGCGTTGAGGCTTTTGTGAAACTTTTTTCAGCTTGCGCAATGGCAGCGCGTGGCTGGGTCGTACTGGCTTGGGACGCACACGATAAAGGGCTACGGATTTATACAGGCGATGCACATAACCATGGCGGAGTTTGGGGCGCTACTCCCTTGCTTGTACTAGATGTTTATGAGCACGCGTATTTTATAGATTTTGGATCTGATCGTAAAACATATATTGAAGAATTCTTTAAATATGTAAATTGGGGTATTGTTAATCAACGCTACATGCAAGCAAAAAGATAAAAGCACAAAGCTATTGGAGTTAAAATCAATTTATTACTCTGTTTGCTTGATACTTGTTACTTAAATATTAAAATTGAAAATTATGATATACATGAATCAACCGGCGCCGAATTTTGAAGGCGTGACAGCATACCAAAATGGTGAGTTTAAAAAAATAAGCCTCTCAGATTACAAGGGTAAATGGCTGGTGTTTTTTTTCTACCCCAGAGATTTTACTTTTGTTTGCCCCACAGAGATTAGGGGTTTTGGACAGAAAGAAAAAGAATTTAAAGCATTGGGAGCGGATGTTTTGGCTGCTTCTACTGACTCTGAATGGAGCCATAAGGCTTGGTTTGAACGCGATCTGCAAGAAGTAAAATATCCGGTGCTTGCCGACACAAATCACGAGGTTGCACGTGCATACGATGTTTTAGAGCAAATAGACGGCTCGGCGCACCGTGGCTTATTCATTATAGATCCGGAAGGCATGATCCGATACATATTAATCAGCGACGGATCGGTGGGCAGATCGGTTGATGAGACATTACGCGTTTTGGATGCTTTGCAAACCGGCGAGCTATGCCCCATGGCTTGGGAGAAGGGCAGGGAAACTCTTGGAAAGGGGTAAAGAATTTAAGTGCCAGAAGTTCGATGCTGACTACAGAAACTTGAATATTTGACTAAACTGAGAAGCGAAATCGAGATTTATTTACGAGGCGTGTTGGCGTGGTAAGGTGAATAATGAGCGGAAATTGCAACGAAGTAGTTTGCAAAATATCCAAGTATTAGAAAATTAAAAAGCCTCACATTGTTTATAATGTGGCTTTTTTTTTTAGACTCCAGTTTAGACTTCCTTAGAAGCTTGCGGCGCTGACGCCCAGCATCATGGAAAACATTGCGCCAAGGCCCAGAACGGCAGCCATAAGCACGAGCACAGTTGTTTTATTAGCTACGAAATCAGCCAAGAAGCCGTCGAATGCATCGTGATTTTTGCAGTTTTTGGAACCGCAATTTTTAGTGGTTGCCTTGCGCTTTGTGGTAGGCTTGCGTTTTTTTGGTGTTGGCATATTTTAATTATTTTTATACTTTTAAGCTTTTTGCTTTTCTTTTTTTGATGATTTGGACTTTTTAAGAATCTCGTCAACCGCGGATTCGTTCCAGCCGACAACTATTTCATCGCTAATTTCTATGACCGGAACTCCCATTTGCCCGGATTTTTTAACCATTTCATTGGCTGCCGCCGGATCTGCGGCTACATCGATTTCTTTATAAGTGATATTTTTATCTTTGAAATAATCTTTAGCCAATTTACAGTAGGGGCAGGTTGGCGTTGTATAGATAGTTATATGCATACTTATCAACAGTACTAAGTATAGCATAAAAAACTATGAATCACCAATAACCAATAAAGTAATCATCAATTAATAACCATTTTACTAATAGCAATTTGATCACCGTTAGTTATCTACTCTTTGAAAATTAAAGGGATTACTGCAAATATTTATGCTTCCCTTATTTCTAATAAGATAGGATATGAAGGATGAAACGACCCCTAAACTTGGCGTCGTCCGGCGCGGGGTCCGAAGCCGTGCAAATCTTTAGCGCCAAGGTGATGATGAGTTTATCGTTTTTACACGATAACCACATGCTACCGTGCGGACTATTGTAAATTACGCAAGTAGTTTAACAGCATACGCACTCCCCCCAACCGATACAACCAATCAAAACAGTGTTTGTAAATTTATTTCTAAATTTTGGTCACGTATTCTTGTATAAGTTTAATTCGTTTTTGACAAAGATCTTTATAGCTGGTTTTATATGTTTTTTGTAAGTGTTCGTTCTTGTAAAGTTGATCCGCGATAATTAACTGAATCCGGGGTTTTATCCCCTTATGATTACAAGCGGCAACAATGGCCGCAGATTCTAAATCAACAACATCGATATTTTGATTCTTCCACTTTTTGATAAGTTTAGTATTTTCGCTAAATAGGTTGTGCCATGTAACAACAGAAAACTCATCTGGACCCGTGGTATTCAACCTGATAACATGCCGTTTTTTTGATATTCCATAGGCCTTAAAAATCCCCACATTGTCATAAATTATTTTTGGCGATACGACATCCCCTTTTTTCAATTTTGTTTGAATTGCACCACAGAACCCAAAGAGGGCAATTTTTTTTACGCCGATTTCAGAATACGCATGTACAATATCCGCCGTAAAAGATGTCGCATAGGTTGAGCCAAAAGCGATAAGTTTATTATTTACAAATCCCGTGTAGATATTTGGAAGTGCAGTTGCCTGAACCTTTTTAATAGCAATTACACTATTTATTTGCCTTATAGCGCCAACAGCATCCGACGAACCTAACAATAGCAATGCTTTTGGCACACCCCTATCAGCTAACAATAGCTCTTGTTTAAATGATTTTTTTGTATAAATATCTGACATATTATTGAAATAAAACCGTACCCTTGCATGCATCAATGATACGGAATATCTTTGGATGCATGAATGGCTCCCCGCCAATGAGTTCAAACTCATCAATACCCAACTCACTTGCTTCTGAGATAATTTTCAGTATTTCTTGAGTAGTAAGCTCCCTACTTACAACCTCTGGCGCACTTCGATCGGCCGCATGACAGTGCACACATCGGAGATTGCATCTGCCGGTTACTTCAATTCTGATGTCCTTATAGGATACTTGTGCCTTCATGACTAACCTCCTTTTCAAGCACCACTATTATGGCAGGGCTAGAATCGGCATATTCCGATCCGTCGAAGTCACCAAAGACCTTACTAAGCTTAAGACCGCAGCGCGCTGCGAGATGCTCAAGTTCAAAGCGGTAGAAATATCTCATTTGCGACGGATTTACAAGTTCACCCTCCTGATTGTCAGGGGAAATAAATCTATATATAGCCGCGAAATCGATTAACTGTTCGGATCGCAAAATCTTTGACCTCGAAATCCAAAACACTTCCTGTTTCGTGATAGGATCCATCGCGGAATAGCGAAAGCTTTTTTTCTCGCCATTATCCACGAGTTGCTTCGGGTCTGGATTAAAGACATGCAATACACATTTTCCACCCGGCCTAAGATGATCGCAGATGCTCCGTAGAGCTGAAATCTGGTCAGATACACTCAACAGAAATTGAAATGTTTGATATGTAACAAGTATTACATCAAATCGCTTTTCAATGCTCATGTTGCGCACGTCCGCATGAACTAAGTCAACATTTTTAATGCTTCTGACACACAGCTTAGATTTCGCAATTGCCAGCATATCCAATGAAGAATCTAAACCAACAAATGAAACTTCTGGCATTTTTTCCGCAAGTTCAAAAATCACACGCCCAGTACCAACACCAATCTCTAAAACTTGAACTCTTGCGCCTGAAGTCGCCGCTGGAACAAAAGATGCATAAAAATCAACATCATTGGGATCTTCCTGGGTAAAAAGATCGTAAAAACGTGCGAATCCATTATATGGTTGGCTCATATGCGACCCCGTTTTTGTTGTGAAAAGTTCGCTTGTTTATGTTTGCACGACTCTTAATAAAGGTGTCAAGCGTGTGGGACGGCAAAATCGCTATTTTTTACTCATGGCGTTATAGTTATTTATCAATTAGTGATTGTTTTTTACAGATTGCGCAAGTAGTTTAACAGCATACGCACTCCCCAACCGGTTCCGCCGACTTGGATTTCGGGTTTGAATTCTTTTTCAGCGTATGACGGGCCGGCAATATCCAAGTGGACCCATGGCACGTCGTGGATAAATTTTTCCAAAAATTGCGCGGCCGTGATCACTCCCGCGGAGCGGCCGCCCACGTTGCGAACATCTGCGATTTTAGATTTTAAGAGGTCGCGATAGTGAGAATACATGGGCAATTCCCAAACATTTTCACCAGCTTGCTTGGAAGCCGAGTTTAGCGCTTTTTTGATTTCCGAGCTTGTGCCCAGCATGCCGGTTATTTCGTTACCCAAAGCGATAATGACAGCACCGGTAAGTGTTGCCAAGTCTATCATGTAGTCGGGTTTGATCTTAAGCGAGGCATAAGCCAGAGCGTCCGCGAGCGTGATGCGTCCTTCGGCGTCTGTGTTTTCGACTTCGATCGTTGTGCCGTCCATGGCCGAAATAACGTCGCCGGGGCGGTAGGCATGGCCGCCGGGCATATTTTCAACGGCGATAAGCAGGCCATGCACTTCCACATTGGGCTTAAGCTCGGCCAGCGCCTTAAAGACGCCGAGTACAGACGCACCGCCCGCCATGTCGATCTTCATGTCAATCATTCCGTTTTCGGGTTTCAAGTTGAGGCCACCCGCGTCAAAAGTAACCGCCTTGCCGATTAAAACTACTTTTTTTGCCGTACCGCAACGTTTGTCTCGAGTCCCGCGTTTTGAAGTT
Source organism: uncultured Gammaproteobacteria bacterium (assembly GCA_964345995.1). Lineage (GTDB taxonomy): Bacteria > Patescibacteriota > Patescibacteriia > 2-12-FULL-60-25 > 2-12-FULL-60-25 > MWCR01. The sequence goes on along the minus strand of CAYFST010000009.1, from coordinate 4,639 downwards.
TGCGGTCTGTATATTAAGTGAATAAATTTTGCTTCATGCCTGGATCCGGCCGCAACAGCAATTGACGCGTGCATGCCCAAGCGCTCCATTTCATCTTGTCCACGAATTTTGCAAGATATACCCGTGCCACGGCCGGCAAGGTTTTCCGCGACTCTTGCCATTTCTCCGGGATGCATATCCATGGCCGGCGTGTTTACCAAGTCACGAGCCAAAGCTGTGCCACTCGCGAAAATTTGACCCAACTCAATCCCCTCTTGCAAATCTTTTTGTTCTTTGGCGGTTTTTATCGCTAATACGACTTTAGTGAGGGTCTTTTTCTTTTCTTCGTCATTTTTACTCAGCTTGCGGAAACCGGTAAACTGATAAGATGCCAATTCAAAACCTTCGGCTAAATATTGCGTTGCTTGGGCGGGCTTTTTTATAGCAGTTATAATACTCGTATCTAAAACCACTTCCTTGGCTTTGATACTGTTGGCTTGCTTAACAATGCGGGCGGCAAATGACCTGAGTTGCACATCATGAAACTTTTTCTTTTCTCCCAGGCCAGCGAATAGTATATGTTTAATTTTGCCTCTGCCCAAAATGGGTATCATGGCCATGTCAGATTCTTTGCCGGTAAAACAACGACGTTTGAGTTCTGCGGATAGAGTTTTGTTTAAGGATTCGGGTAAAGCGCTGATTTTGACTTCAGGTTTTTGCTCGGCGAATATTCCCACCACCAGAACATCGATGCCGTAGGATCCGATTGCATCGGTATTAAAACTATATTTCATACAAAAACAGCTTACGTGATGCGTAACAAGAGGGCAAATAAAAGATCCGCGTTATTTGTACGGATCAACATACATCCGACGGCAATTATTGTAATTTTCCTGCCAGTAATCGCTTGGTAAGCTCTGTCATCAAACTCGGTAACCTTAAACCTTTTCCGGGCTTTTTTTGAGTTCTGAAGCCGACCAGTAACACTAAGCGTTCCATCGCAACAGTAAGTTGCTGTAAAGATGATGGTTTACGAATCCGTACCTTATTTTTGATTTGGATTGATTGCCATTACAACGTCTTCTTGCAAAGTGCGAATTATTAAAGATTAAACCAACTTGGTTTGATGCTTGCCGTATTGTCATATTTTTTTACATGTCAATACTTTGCGTACTAAAAATCAGATAAATATCTGATATATACAAAAAAAGCCCTCGAATCGAGGACGATGATGAATCACGCGCAATTGCAGTATTCGGGTTCCAGCATGCCGGGCAAAATCGGGAATATGGCCGCAATGTCGGGTGGCATGGAACAGGAAGCACAAACTTCGTACAATGCGCCTTGTTGATTGACCGCGTTGATTTGCACTCCGGACTTTTGTCCGTCGCGGACAATGTACCAACTCTCATCCTTGGCGCTTACACGAAGCTTATTGACCAATGTAATGTTCGGATTTATGGCATATGCATATCCACAGCGTTCGAACATGGCAAAGTCGTTTTCAGAATCACCCTTGGCAATACTTCGTTTAAAGTCGATGCGGTAAAGTGAGTTAATAGCGTCGAGATACAGCCCTTTGTTAATACCGGAGTCGATATCACGCTTGCCCGTGTAAGTACCGCGACGGTTAGCTTGATAGTATGAGCCGATTACCACATCAAAGCCCAATTGTTTACAGAAGGGTTCGGCTACTTCTTGCGGAGCACCTGTAATAGCTATCAACACAAAAGGATCATTCTTGCCATCGAAGCTTTTCGCAATCCGCAACATATTGTTGGGAAATGTGTAAACTTTACTTTGTAAGTTGCGCGCGCGGGCCGCGGCAAATTGTTGGACTCGTTTTTTATTTACACCTTTAAAAACATACGGAATGATACTGATCAAGACATCTATCACGACTGAAAAAGGCGTTTCACGCTTTTTGTAACCTTTAATCGCTTCTCTGAGAGGCTTGATTATTGTACGTTTTTCCGGATAATGTTTGGCTATCGACAAAACGAGATCTATCAGCAACTGCCATTGATACACGGTTCCGTCGATATCAGAAAAGATAGCTCGCGAAGCATCTTTACCTTGAAGTATGTTAACCGCTTCTTCAATTTTACTCTCTTGCATTTATTTGCTCCTTTCAAAGATCTGTCAAGAAGCTAGCAGTAAATATATACTTGGTCAATATATGCTTTCTGATTGACTTTACGCGCTAACATTGATAAAACTACTTCGACTGGAGGAAAATGCGACAAGATACGGGTAAACAATCAATCTTTTGCACTTGCACAGAGCAAGACCATACTCATCATCCTTATTGCTGTTTGCGTTGCAGATACTGCAACAGAAAAGTGAAACGAGCATTTATTGATATTCACGAAGCGCAATGCGAGGCACGGCGACTCACCATCTTGGGTAAAGTTATACAAGATGAGCATTCTTAACAACCTTGGCTATTTGTCGGGGTGTTTTTATTGTTGCGGTTTTTTTATAATATCAATGTTTTGCATTTTTGAACCGGTTGTAATTTCTTTACGAGTGTATGTGCTTGAGTTTGCCGTGGAAGTGACTTCATCGATTATAGTTTGGGTCGCGGTAGGCCGTAACGGTGTTTTGAAAGCTTCAGTGGGACTTTGGATAAATTCCGGTTTAAGAAAAGGTTTTGCGGTGGATTTAATCAGTTGAGAGAATATAATACCTCCAACCACGATGAATACGACAAGTGTGATGCCGATAATTTTTAATTCTTTAGTGGTATCTTTTACTTCCGGTTGGCGGTGCCTGTCAAGTAAAACAAAACAGAAAATTGCCGTTGCCGCAAAAGCTGAAGTGATACACCATGAGCAATATTGTTGGATTATGAATATTTGAATACTTGTAAGATAGATTGATTCGGCGAGACCGGCTACACCAAAAAGCACTTGAGCGAAATATGCAAGTTTAGGCTTATAGTTGGGCGAATAAGTTCTGAAAATTATTATGATAACTACGGTTAAATAGAATAAAACTCCAAATAGCGGGGTGGGTAAACCAAACATGCTCGACCACTTTGATGCGCGAACCGTATCGCAACCATGCACCAAAGAACCGCATACCAAATGCGAGCCAGTTGTATATGTGTATAACAAGTAGGCTGAGGCGAACAAACCCACAAGGGCGGCAAACAGAATACCGCGGCGCGACCAGATGATTGTTTTATTTGGTGACATAGTATTCATGTGTATATACCGGTCCAGATCTGTACTTACATTTTGGCGACATGGCTCGCATAGAAATATAATTCGAGACTTGTCCTTACAGGTTTTTACTCGGACGGACAGATGCTCGGATTCCAAAGTCCGCGCAAGTTTTCACGAGCTTCGGCTTCGAGCGATCGCAAGTAGGCTTTACGCTCGGCATTTTGCGGGAATGACACATAGGCATACGCATAACCTTGACGGATCATTTCAGCGTTAAAATCCGTTCCATCGGCCAAATAAACATTACGCAAAAGCCTGCCGTATTTATCTATTTCATCAGCTTCGGGATCAGCGACTAATTGGACGCGCTGACCTGAAAGTAATTTTTTTGCATAGTCAGATGCTTGTTTACCGAAGCATTCAACGGGGCGGCGCGGATCAACTGTTTCCGGAGTGTTAATACCAAGCAAACGGACTTTTGCTTCCACTCCTCCTTTATCAAGCCGTGCGACCAGCGTGTCGCCGTCAACTACGCGAAAGACTAGTGCGTTGGTTGATGAGCTTATTTCCGATTCAAGCGATTGTTGAGAGGATGTTACAACTTGATAATCAGTGCCGCTTTGCGATGCTGCGGGCGATGATCTCTCCAGATTCCAAGAAGCAATAAGCATGATAGCCAAGCTCATCGCTAATCCGAATAAAAAACGCGCGTGTTTACGTTTCATATAACTATCGTACATTGTACATCGTACATCGTCCAACGCCTCAAGTTAAATATCAATAATATGGCTTGATTTAAAAAAGCCCTGTTGGGCTTTTTGGTTTACTCATCATCTTCTTCTTCCTCTTCTACTTCATCAACATCGTCACTGTCATCAGCGACGTCGTTCATAAGTTCTTCGTCATCGAACCACATAAAAAAGATTTAAGAATTAGCAAATTAATTCTAAACTTGTGTATAAAACCGGTCAAGGGATGATATCCCCAAAACAAAAGACCCGATCAAAAACCGGATCTTTGTAAATGGCAGAGTTGGTTTACGCTGCCGGTTCTTCTGTGGCCGGAGCCTCAGGAGCAGCTTCAGGAGCAGCTTCTTCAGCCGGAGCTTCAGGAGCAGCTTCTTCAGTAGCCGGTGCTGGCATAGCAGCATCATCAGTTGCCGGCGCATCAGTTGCCGGAGCGTCTGTTGGTTGCATGTCGTCAAACATCATATTGTATAAGTCGATTAAGAGTTATCTTTTAAATAAATTATTAGATCTACTCAGCTTCGCCGCCTTCTTGCGGTTCAGGATTTTGTTCTTCGGGCTGAGTCGTCTGTTGTTCGTCATCAAACATCATATTTTTGAAGATGTTTAAGAATTAGCGTGGATTTATTATAGCATTAAAATGAAAAAATGTCAATACTATAACTGAGAAATTGTCAAGTCTGTAGCAAAATACGGCTAATAGTGGTTTTACAAAACAGTGTTTATAGCATTATATTAACTGGA
>CAYFST010000008.1:39337-45279 GCA_964345995.1 uncultured Gammaproteobacteria bacterium | reverse complement strand
TATAAGATAATAATCAAGGTAATCAGTTAATCTTGCGAATCATGGTTCAGGCAAAATGATCAAGAAAATCTGAGCCTAAATCAAGGTTCAGACAGTATGTTCTAGGTCGCTCTTTGCACTTTGTACTTTCTACTTTATACTTAATTTATATGACACCAGAACAAATTCAAAAATTTCAAAAAAACTTCCCCTCAATTCTCGTTGACGAACCCATGAACAAACACACTAATATGCGCATAGGTGGGCCGGCCGCACTCTACCTTACAGTCTCCGATCCTGACGAACTCGTGGATGCTATAGAAATTACCAACAAAGAAAATATACCTTGGTTTATTTTTGGCGGGGGCTCCAACTTACTGGTTTCTGACGACGGTTTTAACGGGCTGGTTATCCAAGTCGGTTTAAGGGATGCTAAATTCCGCGAGAAAACTATCATAGCAAATGCCGGTGCCATTACCGCCTCCATAGCCCGCCAATCTGTTGACCAAGGCTTGGAAGGTATGGAGTGGGCCGCTACACTTCCGGGAACTATCGGAGGAGCAATCTACGGTAACTCCGGTTGCTGGGGCGGCGAGATGAAAGATATTGTTGTTACCGTTGATGCTTTGCGTCTTTCAGACATGGAAAAAGTTGTCTATCCCAACGCGGATTGCAAGTTTTCTTACCGCGACAGCGTATTTAAACATGAACCCCACATTATCCTGCGCGCAACTTTGAGCCTCAAGAAAACCGAAGACCCGGCCCCTGTTCTCGCTCGTATGGAAGAATACATATCTAAACGTAAAGAAACCCAGCCTCTGGCCGAATCCTCTGCGGGCTGCATGTTTAAAAACTACTCTTTCCAAGATGAATCCGAACTCGATCGCCTGGCCGCCGACACGGAAATTCCGCAGGAAATGCTAGATAAAAAATCCATCTCCGCGGGCTGGCTGGTCTCGCAAGTCGGTATGAAGGGGGAGAGAATCGGCGACGCGCAAATAAGCGAAAAGCATGGCAACTTTATCGTGAACCTGGGTAATGCCCGCGCTCAAGACGTACTCATGCTCACAAGCAAAGCCAAGATGAAAATCCGTGATGAATACAACATCATGCTCGAAGACGAGGTTGAGCTCATAGGTTTTGACTCCTAGCAACTCTCGTCGTACGCTATAAATATACTGTTATAGGTGTAGATAAATATCGAGCATCGCTCGATTCCAGCATTGGTATTTGGTAATTTTTAAATCATAATTATTTTGAGTTATGACTATCAACATTCGCGCTAAAAATATGGATTTAACCGATGCAATTCGGCAGTATGCGGAAGACAAGTTCACATCCTTGGATAAATTTTACGACAATATCCTTCATATCGAGGTCGATTTGGGTTTGGATACCAAGCATCACAATAAAGGTGAAATCTATTCCTGCACCACCATGGTCGACGTGCCCAATAAGCTTTTTCGCGTCACCAAACAAGAAAAAGATCTCTACAAAGCTATCGACAAAGTCCGCGACCACCTCCGCGAGGAAATCACTTCCTGGAAGGAGAAGAATAGGGATAGTAAAAGAGTTTAGGAAATCCCCCAACCCCCTTATTAAGGGGGTTTGTAGTTTTATGTCTGGATTGTTGATATCAAATGGGAGATGTACCCCTTATGATCCTGACTTGGTTGAGTTGGCGAGGAATTTGAGAAAAAGAATGACGCCTCAAGAACAAAAACTTTGGGAATTTTTAAAGACTTAAAAACCTAGATTTCATTGCCAAAAACCTATTCTTTATTACATTGTAGATTTTTACTGTCCGGCATACCGTTTGGTTATTAAGATTGACGGCAAGCAACATGAAACAAAAGAAGGTCAAGCTTATGACTCGGAACGAACAAAATCGTTAATTGGTTTTGATATAATTGTTCTGAAATTTTCAAATCAAAATATTGTTGAACTGTTTGAGTCTATTTGTCAAAAAATCACAGAAACAGTCACTCAAACTCCAAAACCAACAAAAACCAAGGAATGGGGTCACTAATTCCTTCACAGCCTCTTAATAAGGGGGGTTGGGGGATATAATATAGCCTCTTAATTCCCACCTTTACAAGAAAGAGGCCTAGTTTACACCCCCTTTTTTTTGAAAGGGGGATCAAGGAGGAATCGTACTAGGATTTTGATTAACAATGCTTAATCTATATATTTACTAAATTTAGATAAGATTTACATATCCCCAGTAAGGAGGTTGGGAGGATAGCTATTACCTGTTTTCTTTGACTTTAGTGCATTTAGTAAGTAACATAAGCGCAATATGTCGATAATAAACAAAATTTTTGGTGATCCGAACGAAAAAGAACTTAAGAGAATCCAACCTTTCGTTACAACCGTAAACGTACTGGAACCTTCATTTCAGACTCTCACCAACGAGCAATTAAAAGATAAAACCCGAGAATTTAAAGAACGCCTCGACAAAGGCGCCTCCTTGGATGACCTCATGACCGAGGCTTTTGCTGTGGTGCGCGAAACTTCCAAACGCCAGCTGGGTCAACGCCAATACGACGTGCAGCTCATCGGCGGATATGTTTTGCACAAAGGGCAAATCGCCGAGATGCGCACCGGTGAAGGTAAAACCTTGACCGCGGTTGCGCCCATCTATCTGAATGCTTTAACCGGCAAGGGTGTGCATTCCATCACGGTTAACGATTACCTGGCCCGTCGCGATACGGTTTGGATGGGGCAGGTGTACCATGCGCTCGGCCTCACGGTGGGTTGTATCCAGCATGAAAGCGGCTATGTTTATGATCCGGAATTTAAAGCCGAACCCAAACATGATGAAGATCGCGACGAGACGGGTATGTTTCGAGTTGATATGGACTATCTGCGCCCTGTTTCACGCAAAGAGGCTTATGAAGCGGACATCACCTACGGAACCAACAATGAATTCGGTTTCGATTACTTGCGCGATAACATGGTGCAATCCATAGACGATATGGTTCAGCGTCAAGAACTGAACTACGCCATCATCGACGAAGTCGACTCCATCCTCATCGACGAAGCGCGCACCCCGCTCATTATCAGCGGCCCGGCCGGGGAAGCTAATGAATTGTATTACAAATTTGCGCAACTTGTACCCCGTCTCGAAGCCGAAACCGATTATGCCATGGATGAAAAACTCCGCACGGCCACGGTAACAGAATCCGGTATCGCCAAAATGGAACAATGGCTTGGAGTGGATAACATGTACGAGGCCGGTGGCGTGCGCTTGGTTCATCATCTGGAAAACGCATTGCGTGCTTATGCCATGTATAAAAAAGATAAAGATTACGTGGTTAAAGACGGTGAAGTTATCATTGTAGATGAGTTTACGGGTCGCTTAATGCAAGGCCGCCGTTATTCCGAAGGTTTGCATCAAGCTATCGAGGCCAAAGAAAATGTTAAAATTCAGCGTGAATCAGTCACTCTTGCCACCATCACCTTCCAAAATCTATTCAGACTCTACAACAAACTTTCCGGTATGACCGGCACGGCCGTCACCGAAGCCGAAGAGTTTTCCAAAATCTACAAACTCGAAGTAGTAAGTATCCCCACCAACAAACCCAATCAGCGTAACGATTTGGCTGATAAAGTCTACCGCTCGGAAATAGGTAAATTCAAAGCAGTTGTCCGAGATATTAAGAAATTGCGACAAGCTGGCCAACCTGTCTTGGTCGGTACGGCTTCTATTGAGAAAAATGAAATATTGGGCGAGCTTCTTAAAACGGAAGGTATCCCTTTTAATCTGTTAAACGCCAAAAATCACGAAAAAGAGGGAGAATGGATTGCTCAGGCCGGTCAACACGGTGCTGTCACGGTCGCTACCAACATGGCCGGTCGCGGTGTTGACATCGTTTTGGGCGGTAATCCGCCCGATCCCGCAGTGGCTGAAGAAATCAAGAAACTGGGAGGCTTATTCGTTCTTGGTACCGAGCGCCACGAATCTCGCCGTATCGACAACCAGCTCAGGGGCCGCGCCGGCCGCCAAGGCGACCCGGGCACGACTCAATTCTACGTCTCCTTGGAAGATGATTTAATGCGCATATTCGGATCCGATAACATGAATAAGCGCATGGAGTTTTTACAAATGCCCGAGGATGAACCTATTGAAAGCAAGATGCTTTCCAAGGCTATCGCTTCGGCGCAAAGCAAAGTTGAAGGTCATAACTTTGATATCCGTAAACACGTTCTCGAGTATGATGATGTAATCAACAAACATCGTTTGGCTATCTATTCCCAGAGACGCACAATCCTTGAGGAATCCGCCCAAGCTACACGGGAGGGGGAGAGACCGCTTAAAAAATATCTCATAGAAGCCATAGCCTCCGAAACAGAGCAAGTGGTCTTCTTTCACACGGGCTCCGAAGATCCCAATTTTTGGGACTTGGAGGAAGTTGCTAAAGCGGTTAACGCGCTTTTGCCGGCCGAGTTTGGCGCCGATAAAGCTTTGCAAGCGCTGGAGTCTGAAATTAAGAAACAAAAAGGTGACATTGTGCAAAAGCGTACCAAAGTCATTGACGCCGTAATGGATCTCTCGCATAAAGCCTACACGCATATTGAAGAATCGGTTGCTGATCCGATTATGATGGGTGAGTTGGAGAAAGGCATACTCCTGCGCGCCTACGATATGCTTTGGGTTGATCATTTGGAAGCTGTGACCCACCTTAGGCAAGGTATAGGTTTGCAGGGATACGCTCAACACGATCCGCTAGTCGAATACAAGCGCGAAGCCTATAGGTTGTTTAATGAGCTAAATTCACTGATTAATAAACAAGTAGCTCACGCCATCTTCAAAGTCCCCACGGCCAAGCGTACCGCCTTGCATTATTTCAAACCTCGCTCCGGTGGCCAACCTCTCATCTTCTCGGGCGCTATTAAAACATCAGAACAAAAAAACATTTCTACCTCAGCGCCAACTAACGACCCTAAATACAAAGACGTGGGCCGTAATGACCCGTGCCCATGCGGATCTGGTAAAAAATTTAAGAAATGCCATGGAGCATAGAATTAAACTTTAAATAGCAAATTAAGACTTTCGTAATGGGCTGATACAAGGTTCGCTACTATCTTTATTCAAAACATAAAAAAAACCGCATAGTTTACAAATGCGGATAGAGTCATGAATACCTGATAGGTACATCATAGGCCAAAATTTCTTGTCGGATTTTTCCGGCATTGACCTGTGGCGGAAAGGATTCACGCCCAAGCTTGGTTTTTACTTGCTCGGCGCTTTCGCGCAAGCAAAGCACACGTTTGCCTCCGGTATTAACAACGCATAGGTTATGCGGATCGGTAAACTTGTTCAAAACTCCTTGGTCGCTCCAACTGTCCCGCAAAAAGTAGACGGCCGATTCATCGGCAAAGACTTCGCTTGAAAAGTAAATGCCTTGCGCTTGAAGCATGTTTACGCACGTGCGAGTGGATTGATCATATAATCCGCGCTTATGCATAGCTTCTTCAAGATCAAGCATGGCAAAGACCACATCCGCGACACTGACTTTTTGATTCCATTCAACAAATCCCAAATCATCGTCTGTCATCTTTATAAAGATGCAATAACAAGACTGCGTATTGTCACCTACGGCCAGATAAAATCGTGTGGGCGGTACTGACATCAAAACCGGTAGAATGCCTCGATCACGGGTTTTGAAGAATAGTTTCATAAACATTTTCCCATCAACTACTGTGGGAAAACCAAAATTTTTTATAAGATCCACAAGCTCTATTAGAATCTTGGGTGAAAGCTCCCATAGTGGCGCGGGAACTTCGAACGGTGTAAAGGCATTTTTACCTACTAGTCCTTTTTTGGCTCTGTTTAGTACTTTTTTGGCGACGTCCATTTAACCTCCTTTTGTAATTGTGCGCATTCGCGGGAGAGAATTGCGAATGTCTTCTTTTATCATAGCATGTGCCAAATGTCAACTCTAGAAACTGTTTTACAT
>CAYFST010000008.1:0-39237 GCA_964345995.1 uncultured Gammaproteobacteria bacterium | reverse complement strand
TGTCTAGAGACAGCTGGCTGTGTTATAATAATTCTATTATGGAATCCCAAGAACCAAAGCCATCCACGGTAGAAACTTCATCTCAGGTCGAAACGAACGAACCGCGAGAAGTCGCGCCAGGTGTTTATGAGCTGACCGTTGAAGATGGCGCCAAACAAATTGAAAGACAAGCAGGTAATGATTTGGAAACGGTGGATAGAATGCAATTGGAAGGCGTTCCGGCCGAAGTGGGAGAAGAAGCTCGCGCCAAGCTTAAAGCAGCAGAGGGCGAAGCGCGTAAAAGTATAGCCGAAATAGTCGGCATACAAGAAAATGATGTGGACGCGGCGTTTGCGGAAATCTCGGAGCGACAACCTGACCAAGTACCAGCTTCAGGTGAAACGCCAAAATCCTACGCTCCCGAAGCCTTTGCGGAAACAATTAGGCCACCGGCTGAGGCACCGTCATTAAAAGTAGAGCAACGAGAAGAGTATCCCGAATTGCCTTCGGGATTGCTGGATGAACATGTTATTAAAAAAGATTTGAACGCCGACACTGTACAACAAATCGATCAAATTCTACGGGAAGAAATGGGTGATAAATACAATGCTAATATGACAACTCACGAAGCCGTTATTTTTGCTTCAGCTTTTGACCAATTTCAAGCTGAGATCTCCAAAGGTGTAGATATAAATATTGCAAAAAGCCATCTTTTACCTAAAATAAAAGAAGCTCTGCCCAGACACAAAACCATTGTCCAAGAAAGCGGCTCCGACGTTGAGGCTATCGCGCAAGTTAACGCGGCTTTGCCCGATTCTTGGCAAACCAAAGAAATTCGCGATTCTCTGGAGCGGGGCGAACAATTGCCGGCTTTAGCGACAATCCAAGCCAATGTCGGCACGGAAAATCTAAAGACATTTTTAGATAATTTACCACTGAGTATTGTTAAAGATAAGCAACTCATGCAAAGCATTTTTAATCCTGAGAATGCCTCTCGCTTGTCGGTCGCCTTATCCGAGTCTTCTCAAGAAACAAGTGAATTGCTGTTAAAAACTGCCAAAATCGCTAAAGAAAAACCGTATATTATTCCCAGAATACTCAGAGCCGAATCTTTACAAACTGTTAAAATGTTATTAGAAAATTATTCACTGGGCATGGCATTGGGTAAATCGGCGGAATTGGAGCAAGAATTGGGGCAAATAATAGACCTCAATCCGCCAAAAGCTGAAACAGCAGCTCAAGAATTGGCGAAAAGCGCTGAGACAAAACCCGATGTGGCTGAAGCTCGTAAAACACTGCGTGCCGGCTATATTGCTGCCGAATAACGAGCTGGTTGCATTTTCCGCGGGCTTTCGCTATACTTTCGCGGAAATAGTATGTCTAAAAAACACATTCCGGATAGTGGTGTTAAACGTCTCACGGTAAAGCGCCGCGTGGGCTTCATCCTTCTGCTTTTTTTGATCGCCGGCTCAGTTACATACAGTCGGCCCGCCAACTGGGTGATCGACCAAGCTAATAACGTCATGGGCACAAATTTTGGTCATATTAATCTGCCTTTTGTGCTTGGCTTGGATTTACAAGGCGGAACTCATCTTGAATACGAAGCCGATCTGTCTATGGTGCCGGCCGCCGAACAAATGTCGGCTTTGGATGGAGTGCGCGATGTAATTGAACGCCGCGTGAACTCCATGGGCGTTTCAGAACCATTGGTACAAACCACCAGAGCGGGCGACAATTACCGTGTTTCAGTGGAACTCGCCGGCGTTCGCGATATCAATGAAGCCATCAACATGATCGGCGAAACCCCAATATTGGAATTTAAAGTCATTAATGACGAGGAGCCTCGTAAACTTACCCAAGAAGAAATATTGGAATTGGACGCATCCGAGGATCAGGCAAAAGCTAAGGCTGAATTGTTTTTAGCGGATGTCGTTAACAATCCTGAACTTTTCGCGGAAAGGGTAAAAGAACAATCGGAAGATCCCACAATACGGGAAACCGGAGGAGATTTGGGTTTTATTAAAAATAAAACCGAATATTCAGCAATCTATGAAAGTGTAAAAGACACAGAGGTCGGTCAAGTATATCCTTCAATTATCAGCACTGAAAATGCCGAAGTAGTGGCTAAAGTGGATGATAAAAAAGAATCCGGTAAAGAAGTTAATGCCAGGCACTTGTTAATCCAATGGAATGGCTCCAAGCAAGCCTCAACCGGTACCGACCGCACTAAAGAACAAGCCTTGGCTTTAGCACAAGAGATCAAGCAAGAAGCCACGCCGGAAAATTTTGCCGAAAAAGTGAAAGAATACTCCGAAGAACCGGGCGCGGAATCATCCGGCGGAGATTTGGGTTGGTTTGCCAAAGGCGTCATGGTTGAGCCCTTTGAAGAAAAAGTTTTTGATCAAGAAGTTGGCACCATATCCGAACCTGTTTTAACCGATTTCGGTTACCACTTGATATACAAAGCCGATCAGCGCGGCGTTGATGACGTGCGCGTCAGAGCTATACGCTTTAAAAAATTGACTCGCGAAGATATTATCCCTCCTCAAGAGCCTTTTAAGCGTACCGAATTAACCGGTAAACAATTGGAACATGCGCAAATAGAATTCAACCCCCGCTCCGGAGCGGCCGAAGTTAGTTTGCAGTTTAATGATGAAGGCAAGGAATTGTTCGCTGAAATCACCAGAGAAAATGTGGGTAATCCGGTTGCTATCTATTTGGACGGTGAGCCTATTTCGGTTCCCACCGTAAATCAAGAAATCGTTGGCGGACGAGCCGTAATTACCGGCAACTTTACGGTTTCAGAAGCTAAGATATTGGCTCAGCGTTTACAAGCCGGCGCATTGCCCGTGCCCATCGAACTCATAGCTCAGCAAACCGTGGGCGCGACTTTGGGCCAAAGCTCGGTAAATTCATCGCTTATAGCTGGTTTGTACGGATTTTTACTGGTAGCTTTATTTATGCTGATCATGTATCGCTTACCCGGCCTGATCGCCATCTTATCGCTCAGTATTTATGCTTCAATAGTTTTTGCAATCTTTAAAACCATACCTGTTACTCTCACTTTGTCCGGAATTGCCGGCTTGATCCTGTCGGTTGGTATGGCTGTGGATGCCAATGTACTCATTTTCGAGAGACTGAAAGAAGAATTGAGAGATAGGAAGCCGTTTTCAAAATCCATAGAAGAAGCCTTCCGCCGCGCTTGGCCCAGTATACGCGACGGTAACCTCACTACTTTAATATCTTGTACGGTTTTATTCTGGTTCACCTCTTCGGTGGTCAAAGGTTTCGCGCTCACATTGGGAATTGGTGTTGTGATTTCCATGTTTACGGCCATTGTAATCACCCGCAACTTACTGCATTTTGTCGCTATACCCGAATTAACCAATAAAGTGCCGTGGTTGTTTTTGAAACGCATGAGTCAAGATGAGACGAAAGAGGATAAACATAATAAACAGTCATCAAAAGTCTAACGTTCAAATTTAAATATCGCGACGTTCGACATTCGACATTCGACGAAATATGAACATAATTAAATATCGTTACATCTGGTATTCAATTTCCGCGGCTGTAATTGGCGCCTGTCTTTTCGCGCTCTTGTCGTTCGGCTTAAAGCAGAGTATCGACTTTGCTGGCGGCTCACTTCTATCTGTCCGTTACGAAGGTGAACGCCCCGGCGCAATGGAGGTGGAGCAATCGTTAACCGATCTCGATCTGGGGGAGATTGTGGTTCAGCCTATGGGTGAAACGGACATGAACTTCAGAATGCGCAGTTTAAAAGAGGACGAACACCAGCTTATTTTAAGCCGTTTACAAGAATCTTACGGTGAAATTATAGAATTGCGCTTTGATTCAATAGGGCCTGTCATAGGTCGGGAGCTCAAATCTAATTCAATCACTGCGCTAATTATAGTTTTTATCGCAATTTTGCTGTTTATGGGCTGGACTTTCCGTAAAGTTTCCATCCCGGTCGCGTCCTGGAAATACGGCTTGGTCACGGTTTTTGCGGCCTTTCATGATGTTATTATTCCAATAGGCGTGTTTGCGTTTCTGGGTAAGTTCTACGGAGTGGAAATTGGCACATCCTTTATCGCGGCTATTCTCACAGTCATGGGTTATTCAATAAATGATACAATCGTGGTTTTTGACCGCGTGCGTGAGAATCTGCAAAAAACCAGCGGTACGTTTGTTGAAATAGTTAACAAATCACTTAATCAAACGATTTTAAGATCAATCAACACCACTTTTACAACTTTACTCGCATTGGTTGCTGTCTATCTCTTCGGCGGTGAAAGTATTAAAGACTTTGCGCTTACCCTCATTGTCGGCATCTTGGCTGGTACATATTCATCAATCTTTATCGCATCACCGCTTTTAGCGACCATCTATAAATTTCAGCAAAAAAGAAAAGCTCATAATAGCTAATAATCGAAATTAGCTCACGCATCTTACGAATACGCTTAATCGCTAAACTAATCGGATAAAAAAATATTACCTCTGTAAAACATCGCAGATATGTAAATAACAAGAGTAAACACTGAAACTCTTGTTATTTTATGATTGGTATTTATTGCCGATAATATACATTTTCTCACATGTGAATCTGTGGTACAATGAAGATTATTATGAACGATTTTTTCAGCTTTGACGTGGTTACATTTCTTGCTTCCATGGGTACGAATCCGTTTGCTGTCATGCTGACAATTTTTATCAACGGCGGTTGGATAATTTTTTTAATCATTTTGACTTGGGCGAGTACTAAAATTTGGCTTAGCTGGCGTCAAACAATTGCCGCTACTCAAAAAGAATTCATTACCTTGGCTCTTGATATTCCCAGACTCACTGAAAAAGATCCGGGTCAATCTTTACAAGCCGTGGAAAATATGTTTGCGCACTTGGCCGGGGCTCATGCTCCCGCTTCTTGGACTGAAAAATGGATTCAGGGCAAGCATCAAGATCCCATATCTTGCGAAATTATTTCCATCGAAGGTAATGTGCAATTTATAATCCATTGCTTGCGTCCCCTTCGTGATTTAATAGAAGCTTCAATCTTCGCCCAATATCCTGAAGCCGAAATAACCGAAGTGGAAGATTATTCCAAAAATGTACCCACTTGGTATCCTGACGCCGAGTATGACTTATGGGGCACTGAGATGGTACCTGCCGGCGGCAAACCCAGTTATTACCCCATAAAAACCTATCCCACTTTCGAGCATACCATGTCTAGCGAATTAAAAGACCCTCTAGCTGTATTGCTTGAGGGTATATCCCGTATTGGACCGGGCGAACAAGTCTGGATGCAATTACTTTGCCTGCCTATTGATATAGGTGATTACCAAAAAGAAGGTTCTAAAGTTGTTAAAGAGTTAAAAGGTGAAAAAGTCGTTGTGCCACCCAGTAAAATTGAAAAAATCATCTTAGCCCCCTTTAACCTGTTTATTTGGCTGGTTAATGAATTGGTCAACAGCGGAAGCTCATCGGTTGCCGCCAAGGCGGACGATCCGTTAAAAGGCAAAATTTTCAATTTGAGTCCGGGTGAACGCAAAGTATTGGAAAGCGTGGAAAATAAAATTTCCAAAATTGCCTATAGTTGCAAAATACGTTTCATATACGTTGGTAAAAAAAATGTATTCAAGAAAGCCAAAATAGTCCAATCTTTAATTGGATCTATTAAGCAAATGAATACCAATGACATGCTATCCTTAAAACCCGAAGCAAAAAATGTAGGTATTAACGGCTCGTTACTGTTCATGAAAGAAAAGCGCAACAGCGTTCGTAAACGCAAACTGATCAAAAGCTATCAAGATCGGTCGATTTGGGACGGTAATCCACCATTTTATCTTTGCACCGAAGAATTGGCCACGCTTTGGCACTTCCCACACACTTATCAAGTCAAAGCACCGCAAGTTAAAAAACGCGAAATGAAACAAACCGAACCGCCCATGAATCTGCCCTTTGGATAAGCCACAAATTTAATGCTTAAAATAAAACACATAGCAAAGTCACAAATCAGCATATAGCCGATAGCGGATAGTCAGCTATCAGCCATCAGCTGCCAGCTAATAGCTAAAAAGTATGGTTGAATACGATCATGACCACGAAAATGAAATAACTCTTTTCGCAGAAACAAACTTCCGTAACCAACGGAGGCGCTTTGGAATTAAAACTGATGACCGTCGTCGGCATTTGTACATCATAGGTAAAACCGGTATGGGTAAAACGGTTCTGCAGGAAAACATGGTCATGTCCGACATCATGGCCGGGCATGGGGTTTGCTACATCGATCCGCACGGTGATACTGCTGAAAAATTGTTGGATTTTATCCCCTCAAATCGCATTAACGACGTGGTTTACTTTAACCCCGCGGACCTCGAATTCCCGGTTGGCTTTAACATCCTGGAATCGGTCGCTGAAGATAAAAAGCATCTTGTGAGTAACGGTTTAATGGGAGTATTTAAAAAAATCTGGCCTGATGTTTGGAGCTCACGTATGGAGTACATCTTGCAAAACTGCGTAATGGCCTTATTGGATTACCCCGGAGCCACACTGCTTGGCATTAACCGCCTACTTGTGGATGACGACTACCGCAAACGAGTCGTGGCAAAAATACGCGATCCGATTGTAAAAACTTTTTGGGTGGCTGAATTTGAATCTTGGACCGATAAATACAAAGCAGAAGCACTACCCGCCATCCAAAACAAGGTCGGCCAGTTTTTGTCCGCGTCCGTTATTCGCAACATCGTAGCCCAAGTAAAATCAACTGTGGAAATACGCCGTATCATGGACGAGGGTAAAATTTTTATCGTCAATTTGTCCAAGGGGCGCATAGGTGAAGATAACATGCGTTTGCTTGGAGGTATGATTATTGCTCGTATGCAAATGGCGGCCATGGAACGCGTTAACATCCCCGAAGAAGATCGTCGTGATTTTTATCTCTTTGTCGACGAATTTCAAAATTTTGCCACTGAATCATTTGCTTCCATTTTATCAGAGGCTCGTAAATACCGTCTGAGTCTCACTGTGGCTCATCAGTATATCGAACAGCTATCTGACGAAGTCAAAGCCGCTGTCATCGGTAACGTGGGCACACTATTAACCTTCAGAGTCGGATCAACTGATGCGGAATTCTTGGAGAAAGAATTTTCTCCTCAATTTATGGCAGAAGATCTTATCAATCTGCCCAAATATAATGTTTACCTCAAACTCATGGTAGATGGCGTGGCCACGTCTCCGTTTTCAGCTACAACTCTGCCCCCCATGGCTAATCGTACCGGTAATGCTGAAAAGGTCATCAACGTATCCCGTGAGCGTTACGCCATACCACGCACCACAATCAATGAAAAAGTTCTGCGTTGGAGCGGTATGGAAGCCGCCGGTTCTTTGCGTGAAGTTGCTCAAACGCTTGATGCAGCCGCTTTACAAGAATTGCCCGCCATATCGGTTGCCGACCTTGCGAGCAAAGTAGCTCCCGATGATATTGATCTTGTGCAACCCGAGTCCCAAGAAAAAAGCCCTACCCAATATCTGGAAGACGAAGAAGGAAGTTCTGATACGGAAGAATATTTAAAAATATCACCCGAAAGGCTCGAAATTTTACAAAAGATGGCCGGGGGTGGGCAACAAAAAAAGAAAGACAAGCCCAAGTATAAGCATACTTGCAGTCGTTGCGGCAAAGTCTGGGAAATGCCTGTCCAGCTCGATTCAACTCGTCCAATGTATTGCGCGGATTGTTTGCCAATCATCAAAGAAGAACAAAAAAACAAAGAAAAAATTAAAAAAATAGGACCCGAACCGGAAGATAAAGCGGAAACCGCAAAAGACCGTCCATCTAAACGTAAAAAACGCAATAATAAAGGTTCTAATAATCCGCGTATCGTCGGTAAGATCGACCTACCTCCCATCTCTGAACTGCCTCCCGCTGAAGAAGATGATAACGAGCCTCCGTTTTTAGGTGGTAATTTTGTTGGCGATATCGCCAAGCTAAAAGGAAAGAGTATTGAAACGCGCAAACGCAAAATTGAGGCAAGGCTGGATTCGCAAACGCAAAATAACCGGCAACAAAACAGTGAAAGCGGAGAGCAAAAGAAAAAAAACCAACAAGAAGATAAGCAAAAAACCACAACTAAGAAGGATAATCTAGATAATGCGCATCAAATTAAGACAAGTGAACCGGCGCAAACAGCAGAAGAACCATCCGGACCCGAGTCCCTGGTAGTTTTTAAAAAGGATAAACCTTTTCAATCTAACCCATTAGACAAAAGACGCTCACATGGCATCAGAAGCGACGCATCGGCTCAGCAACCGCGTGTCTCCGATAATCCCACAACCCTACGCCCGGGCTCCAAAGTAACTTTTTCATAAAAAAATTACCAACAAATGGCAAATATTATACAATCAGCATTACTTTCTTATCAGATATTCACGATTATCCATAAATATAACTTTGTGGATAAAAAAATAAGTATAAGCAATCGATACAAATATGAATGCTGGTTTATCGCTAACGCTAATTTCTTAATACTATTAAAGGTATGGAACGAATCACTTATAAAACATTAGACAATGTACATATCGTAGGTAATTGGTCGCCGTCGCCCACAACTATCGGTTTGGCGATTTTACTACATATGATGCCACTGGATCGCAAGTCATGGTCGAGTTTTCAAGATGTATTACGTCGCCATAACATCGCTTCTCTCGCCATAGATATGCGCGGTCATGGCGAAAGCACTGAGGCCGAAGAGGGATCTGCTTTGGATTTTAAAAAATTCAGCGATGAAGAACATCATAAATACCTTTATGATGTTATAGGCGCGTTTGATTGGCTGGAAGAAAAAGGTTATAAAAAAAGTCAGATTATGACGGTCGGAGCATCCATAGGCGCTAATATTGCCATCTGGGCATTAGAAGAAGAACCGATTTTAGCCGGAGCTGTTCTCATGTCGCCCGGTGATTATCGCGGCATTAATGCCGCTGAAAAAGCCGATTATACCAAAGCGCATCATGCTATCTGGGCGACCGGTTCGGATTCCGATGATCCCGAGGCTTATGAAATGGCGCAAAAAGTGGTGGAAAACTGCGCCGCGAACCGCAAAAAATTTGTGCCTTATAAAAATGCCGGCCATGGCATACACTTATTTACATCCGATCCGGAACTCATGGAAAACTTGGCAATTTGGATGGAACAATCATACGGGCGAGCGTAAAGATAAGTCTAGACTTGTCCTCGCCAAGTATCTTTGGCAAAATAGAAATATCATGAAGTTTCTACAGTTTTTTTGGAGTTTGGCGATATTAAGTATCGTTTTAGTGCCGTTTACTGCTTTAGCCGCCGTTCCGCATCGCGTGACTTTGGCTGATTTTACGCACTCTGATAAAGATTTTGCGGCCGCAATCGTAATGGATGTAAACACAAAAGAAATTTTGTTTGAATACAATGCGGACAAACCTTGGGTTCCGGCCAGTTTAACCAAGCTTGTAGGAGCTTTGGTTTTTATCGAAAGCCAACCGGCTTGGGATGCCATAGTTTCGCTTACCGAAGCCGATGAAGTTGGCGGAGGGCGCTTGCGTGTTGCCGATGGCGCCACCATGTCTATCCAAGACCTAATGTACTCAAGTATTGTGGGTAGTGCTAACAACACGGCTACGGCCTTTGGCAGGCTTTCGGGTCTTGGTATGGATGGCTTTGTTGCAACGATGAATCGCAAAGTCCGCGAGCTTGGCTGTGCTACATCTTACTTCGAGGATCTCTCGGGCATGGATGTTGACAATCGTACCACCGCAAGAGAAATGTTGACTATCGCTGATGCGGCTTTTAGCAGTCGACTTATTCAAAAGCCGGCAAGCACAGCAAAATACTCATTCATCATTCGCAACAGTGGCGAACAAAAAACCGTTTACAACACCAATAGGCTATTAACCGATCCTAACAACGGACTCTATGTAACGGGCGGTAAAACCGGCTTCCTCTACGAATCTTTGCATAATCTAGTCTATCGCGTACGGCCTGAAAAAGACGATCTTGCGCGCGAGCTTCTAATAGTAGTACTTGGAGCCCCCTCTCGCGCGGACCTCTTCGCTGAAGCTGAACAATTGGCCAAGTGGTCTTGGCAAAGCTATAGCTGGAAGGGATCTACATCATCAACCTTGGTCGCAGCCGCAGAAATTCCGAACGGCACCCTTATCAAAAAACCGGATAGCCCCGCAGTCTGGTATGTCTGGAAAGGTAAGAAATATGTTCTACTCGATGGGGTATTTCTAGATCATTATTTTCCCACCACACCGGTCAAAACAGTCTCGACAGAGGTGGTTCAAGCTTTTACCTCGGCCAGACCTTATACCTTTGACGACGGCGAGCTTCTAAAGTCGCCAAACAGCCCGCTTGTCTATTACGTCGAGCGGGGCATGTTGCGGCCCATTTCATCGGAAACAGCTTTTCTATCCATGGGCTGGAGCTGGCCGGAAATCGTCACCGCGCCCGAATGGCTTTTAAACACATATTCGCTAGGTTTGGCAATAAATACACATAATACAGATTCAATACTCCTAACATCGAGGTAAGCCCCCTCCTCATCTCCTCTTGTTATGGAAAAAACAATTAAAAGCCCCTTCATTGATTGGAGAGGGGTTTATAATGGGTTTGTCTTGATTTTTAGGCCTTTTTGTAATATACTCCGCAAATCAAAACAGAACCCCATTTTATCGAATTTAACATAATTCGCTTGATTAAAGGATAACAAACCGATTTTCTATATAAATTTGTTCCTATTATTAATCATGCTTCAGTTAAAGGCTGATAAAATCAAGGTTCAAACAATTATGAATATCAAAGAACTCGCTAAATATCTCAATGAAAAAGATCAACCCAAATATCGTTTGGAGCAGGCTTTGCGTTCCTATTTTTATGAACTTCAAAATTCTTGGGATCGGATTTCCACCTGGCCGGCCGCGCTTAGAGAATCTTGCCGACAACTGGAGTGGTCGCCGCTAAGTCTGGAAAAAGTTGTAGAAACCGGCAAGCCGAAAAGCGCCAAAATGTTGTTAAAAACTCAAGACAATCATCATATTGAAACCGTTATCATGCGCCACGATGATGGTCGCAATACTGTCTGTATCTCTTCACAGATCGGCTGTGCCATGGGCTGCACTTTTTGTGCTACGGGCAAGATGGGCTTTACCCGCAATCTGACTGCCGAAGAAATCGTTGACCAAGTCATTCATGCGGCTCGTTACCTTAAAGACAAAGACGCGAAAGTCACGAACATCGTATTCATGGGCATGGGCGAACCGTTTCATAATACTGATTCGGTATTTGAATCCATCAAGATACTGACTGATGCTGAGTTGTTTGGCATTGGCGCGCGCCACATCAGTATCAGCACTTGCGGTATTGTGCCCGGGATCCTGCGCATGATCGACGAAGCACCCCAAGTTAATCTTGCAATTTCACTGCACGCACCCAACCAAAGCCTACGTGAAGAATTGATGCCTGTGGCTATTCCATACAATCTTGGGCAGCTAATGTACACGCTGGCCGAATATATGCGCAAAACCAACCGCAAAGTCATGTTTGAGTATGTCCTGCTTAAGGGTATCAATGATAGCTTAAAGCACGCAAAACAGCTCGCAGAGCTCTTGAATCCATATAAACGACTATCACATGTCAATCTGATAAAATATCACGATACGGGTGTTTATAAGCCCACAGAGCAAGCTGGTCGATTAGAATTTCAGGAATATCTCAAACGTCGCGGTATATCCGTTACTCGCCGTGTATCTTTCGGTGAAACTATTCAAGGCGCCTGCGGCCAGCTAGCCAATCAAAATCAATAGCTGAAAGTTATTAGCCAGCTATCAGCTAATTATGAAGAAAGTCCTAGTCGCATTAAGCGGGGGAGTCGACTCAGCTGTCGCTGCTGCTTTGCTTTTGGATGCCGGTTACGAAGTTACCGGAGGTTTCATTAAAAATTGGTCGGACAGTAAAGATCCGATGAGCGGAGTTTGTTCTTGGCGAGCTGAGCGCCGTGATGCCATCCGTGTCGCTGCGAGCCTCGATATCCCGTTGCTTACTTTCGATTTTGAAAAACAGTATCGCGAAAAGATAGTAAATGAACTTTATCGCGGGTACGCGAAAGGGGAGACTCCCAACCCGGATGTACTTTGCAATGAATACATCAAATTCGGCCTTTTTGCCGATAAAGCCCAAGAGCTGGGATTTAGTTACATAGCAACGGGTCACTACTCAAAAATCAAACGTAAAAAATATCAAGTAAAAAGTACAAAGAGTGGTAAAAACGAAATACATAATTCGAAATACGAAATTCAACTTTTCAGAGGCATAGATCCCGAAAAAGATCAAAGTTATTTTTTGTACCGTGTTCCGAGTACAATTTTACGACGCACGTTCATGCCTATTGGAAATTATCATAAATCCGAAATTCGCCTCCTGGCCAAAAAGTTTAAACTCCCGGTCGCCGAAAAAGCCGACAGTCAAGGTATTTGTTTTATCGGCAAAATCGATTTTTCCAAATTTTTGTCCAATAATATCAACGATAAGCCTGGCAAAATCGTCACTGCAGAAGGTGTTATCATCGGCAGTCATCAAGGTTTGCATAATTACACGATCGGTCAGCGCCAGCGCATTGCAATCGCCGATAATCATCCTTGGTTTGTAGCCGAAAAAAATATTAAAAAAAATCAACTTATTGTTGTCGATAACGAATATCATCCCTTGCTACAAGCCAAAGAAATCATAATCGACGATTTGCATTGGATAGCCGGCCAAATGCCTAAAAAGCCTTTTCAAGCTTTAGTTCAAGTCAGATACCGTCAAAAACCCGAACTCTCTAAGATATACACAGGTAAAAACAAAAAAACAATCCACATATCCCTTGCCAAAAGCTTACGCGCTCCCGCTGTAGGTCAATCAGCCGTTATATATAAAGGCCAAGAATGCCTGGGCGGGGGTATTATTCGCAAGGTCATCAACTTGTGCTAATCTAACACATCAAAGCCGACCGATAGTGGTCAGCCGACAGTTGTCGGTTATCAGTTATCGGCTAACCACTTGGATTATGACTGACGAAAGATCTAAAAATTTTCAATGGATTTCCATTGTTTACTTACTGCTATTCGCGTTAGCTGTTTTTTCGCCGTCAATGGTTAAGCAAGGTTATTTTGGGATTCACGAACAACATATCGAAGAAGCTTTGATTTTTCTGTTCGGTTTGGCCGGTATCTCTATCTTTATGTTGTATGAAAGACTGATGGAGAAAAAGGAAAAAGAGCATATCGCCGCCCAAGATGCCTGTGATAAGGCTCGCAGAGAGCTCGTTTCATCTTATCAATACATAGGATCACTGAATCGCCAGATGGATTTGCTCAAAAAGTTGACCAACGACACATCGGTATCAATCTACGAGCAAGATCAGTTATCCAAAGACCTATTAGATTCACTTGTTCGTACCGCATCCGGCACTTTGGGCGGAGCTCCGTCGCTTTTACGCGTTATTCGCCTCGATAAACTACGCACCGAGCATGAGGTGTTTTATGACATGAGCCAAAACGAAAATGGACAAACTTTACGTATTTCCAATAAAGAACTGAAACAACTGCACGATGAAAATCGCGTATATCATTTTTTCGACGCAGATTCACATCGATTTGTTGCCATTCCATCAGATAAAAACACGGGCCAACATAAAGCCTTTCTTATCATGAAATGGAACGGCGAGCAGGAAGAAATTTTTGATCCATCCGTACTCAAAGTTTTTGTAAACCAAGCCGAGCTCATCTATCGCGTACTAAAAAAACGAGGCCAGCTTAATGCCGAAACCCCACTCGATCTAGTCGATAACGTTACCAAAGAAACTGTGGGAGAGGTTAATTAAACCGCAAACTGCAAAATACAAAGAATATAAAAACTTCTCCGGTAAAAAAATCGGAGTTGTAGAGACGCGGCATATCACGTCTCAAGGTAGAAGCGGACAGCATCTCGTTAGCTTTTAGCAACTGGCATTAAGTCCGCTATTTATTTAGAAGATATACAGTCCGAATTTGGAGCACTCGCCTTTAAGACTTCCATTTTCTAAAAAGACAAAGTCTCTGTAGCTCTTCCACTAATATATAAGTACAGAGATCAAACGGACAAAATGCTATGGGAGTTATTCTAAATCCGGGCTACTCTTATTACTTTGTACTATAAAATTATTACTAATGTTGTAAATAAAGGCATTTTATTGTAAGTTTATTTATATAATTTTAGTAATTAGCAGTCAGTAATTAGCGATTATTTCCAGTGTATTTAATTAAATCGCTAATTAGCGCTTCCTCATTTCGAATAAAATTTATGAAAAATCGATCCACCGATGAAATCCGCCAATTATATTTAGACTTTTTTAAAGAAAAGGGTCATGCAATATTGCCTTCGGCTTCCTTGATTCCCGAAAATGATCCAACCGTGCTTTTTACAACTGCAGGCATGCAGCCTTTGGTTCCGTATTTCCTCGGCGAAAAGCACCCTATGGGCACCCGCCTCGCTAATGCACAAAAATGCCTGCGCACGGATGATATCGACGAAGTGGGCGATGCCACTCACGGAACTTTTTTTGAAATGCTCGGTAATTGGTCGCTCGGCGACTACTTCAAAGAAGAGGCTATTGGCTGGTCCTATGAATTCCTTACCAAACCCGAATACTGCGATATTGACCCGACAAAGCTTTTTGTTTCCGTTTTTAAAGGGGATGATGATGCGCCGTACGATGAAGAATCGGCTAATATCTGGCAATCACAATTCGCTGTCCATGGCATACAAGCCCAAGTAGGGGAGGTGGGCGTCGATGAGCCGGCCAAAGGTAATGCCGGCCCGCGAATTTTCGCGTATCCCAAAAAAGAAAATTGGTGGGGTCCTGCAGGTCAAACCGGCCCTTGTGGCCCTGATACGGAAATATTCTACGACACAGGCAAGCCTCACGACCCGTCCTATGGCCCCATTTGTCACCTCAATTGCGATTGTGGCCGCTTTGTTGAAATCTGGAACGATGTGTTCATGCAATACAACAAGCAAGAAAATGGCTCATTCGTTGCTCTTGAGCAAAAAAACGTGGATACGGGCATGGGGCTGGAGCGTATGGCGGCCGTCTTGCAACAGGTCGAATCCAATTACGATACGGATACATACCAAAAGTTATTCGATGCTTTTAATATGATTTTTGACGTCCGCTACGGCGTTGATCAGGACGTCGATCGTTCATTGCGCATCATTATAGACCACTTGCGCGCCGTAACCTTCATTATCGGCGATGAACGCGGCGTGGCTCCGTCAAACATCGGCCAGGGATATATAGCCCGCCGACTCCTGCGTCGAGCTTCACGTGAAGCTAAACGTCTTGGTATTGAAACCGCTATTGCGCCATCCGTTTGCCAAGAAGTTATTAATATTTACAGCAAAGCTTATCCCGAGCTCACGCAAAACGCGGATCGGGTTATGGACGAGGTCAAGAAAGAAGAAGACAGATTCGCGCTTACGCTGGAAAAGGGTCTGAAAGAATTTGAGAAGATGATCGGCCGATCCAAGTCACTTTCGGGCGAACAGGCTTTCATCTTATACTCAACTTACGGTTTTCCCGTTGAACTCACCGAAGAACTCGTGGCCGAGCGCGGCGGCTCTATCGACCGCCAAGCCTTTGATGAGCAATTCGCCAAGCATCAAGAGCTTTCCCGTACCGCCTCGGGCGGCGCTTTTAAGGGTGGTCTGCAAGATCAATCCGAAGAAACCAGTAAACTGCATACCGCCACACATCTATTGCATCAAGCCCTTCGAGATGTCTTGGGTCCGCACGTTGAGCAACGTGGCTCCAATATCACCGCCGATCGCTTGCGTTTTGACTTTGTGCATCCGGATAAAATGACGGATGAGCAAAGGCGACAAGTGGAAGAAATCGTTAACTCCATCATCCAAAAAGATTTGCCGGTCACAATGACGGAAATGACCGTCGATGAGGCTAAATCCGCGGGTGCTATCGGTATTTTTGATCAAAAATACGGCAATAGGGTTAAAGTTTATACCGTCGAAAATCCCGGTAGTGAAAAAGGCTATTTTTCAAGAGAAATTTGTGGCGGTCCGCATATTACCTCAACTGGGCGATTGGGTGGCTTTAAAATCAAAAAAGAAGAGTCCGTATCAGCCGGAATTCGTCGCATCAAAGCAATAATTGGAGACAATGTCTGAAGCTCGATTACTATGAGAATTAATCATTATAAATATAAATCAAGTTAATCCTTTAATCTTGGCAATCAAGTTCATATTTGCCTAAATTTACTATTTTTGCTATTATTCAACCATAATTTTGTGGATAACTAATCAAATGATCATGAATTTTACTTATGTCAAATAAATCCTCAGCCCCAAATAAGGAATTTTTAAGTGTAAAAGGGACTATCGAGGAGAATTTACCGGGTGCTACTTTTAAAGTCAGACTGGAAAATGGCCAAACAATTTTGTGTCATTTGGCGGGAAAATTACGCATGCACCGCATCAGACTCACTCCCGGCGACGAAGTACGTGTAGAGATATCCCCCTATGATTTGACAAAAGGGCGAATAACCTTTAGATTATAGCCCACTTAGTAAAGCCGATGGAGGAGGACATCGGATAGGCTTTAGCTTATCTATTTACCTTTACTTCGCCTATTCTTACTCATCAATTCCATGAAAGTCAGAACGTCAGTCAAACCCATGTGTCGGGATTGTAAAGTCATCCGCCGTAAAGGCAGGGTGGTTGTTATTTGTAAGAAAAACCCTAAGCATAAACAGCGTCAGGGCTAAATTATTTTATGGCACGCATAGCAGGAGTTGTACTACCCCAAAACAAGCGCATTGATACTGCGCTTACTTATATCTACGGCATCGGTAAAACCCGTGCTGAGAAAATAATTAAAGATACCGGTATCCACGGTGGTATCCGTACCAAGGATCTCACGCAAGATCAGGAAAAAACTCTGCGCGACACCGTAGAAAAGGCTTATCGAGTGGAAGGTGAATTGCGCCGCGAGGTTATGGGTAATATCAAGCGTTTAAGAGAAACCGGATCATTTCGAGGAACGCGCCACGCTAAAAAATTGCCGGCGCGCGGACAGCGCTCCAAAACCAATTCACGTACCGTTCGTGGCAATGTGCGCCGTACCATGGGATCCGGCAAGCGCAAGCTAGAGAAGACGTAATCTTGAGTTATGACTGAAGTAAACGAAACACAAGCAACGGCAACACCGGAAGCAAAACCGGCTGCCAAAGCAAAAAAAAGCTCCAAAGGGCGCAAAAAAGCGCGGGTAACCAAACATGTCGCTAGTGGCCGTGCTTATATTCATGCTACTTTTAATAACACGATCGTTACCGTAACAGATCAAAACGGTAACACTTTGGCATGGGCATCGGCCGGCAATTGCGGTTTTAAAGGCCCTAAAAAAGCCACTCCTTATGCCGCTTCTGTTGTGGTGCGCAATTTGGCTGAAAAACTCAAAGATTACGGAGTAAAGGATGTTAGCGTTTTTGCCACGGGCGTTGGCCAAGGTCGTGAAGGAGCGATTCGAGCTTTTAATTCCAATAATATCAATGTCCTGTCCATTAAGGATGTTACACCAATTCCGCATAACGGTTGTCGTAAACCCAGGACAAGGCGCATGTAACCAATTATCAAAGTATGGCACGTAATTTAGGATCAAGTTGCAAACTCTGCAGACGCGAGGGGGTAAAGCTCATGCTTAAAGGCGCGCGATGCGAATCTTCGAAATGCGCTATAAATAGGCGCCCTTATGCTCCCGGTGTTCACGGACCGGGGCGTCCGCCGCGACAAACAGACTTTGGCAAGCAGTTGCGTGAAAAGCAGAAAGCTAAACGTCTTTACGGTGTTTCGGAAACTCAGTTTAATAATTACTACAAAAAAGCCATGAAGATCAAAGGTGATTCTGGCGCTAACCTAATCCAACTGCTGGAATTGAGGCTGGATAATGCCATTTATCGCGCCGGGTTTGCTAAAAGCCGCGCCGCCGCTCGCCAAACAGTTTCCCATAACCACGTGCAAGTAAACGGCAAAATCGTAAACATTCCGTCATTTAGTGTTAAGTCGGGTGATATTCTTACAATTTGCGAACATAAACAAAACAAAGGGAATTGGAAAGAATCGGCTGAAGATCTTAAAAACCACGAAGCTCCTTCATGGTTGATTGTGGAACCGGAGGCATTGACTGTAAAAGTAACGAGTTTGCCGAGCGCGGAAGAGCTTAAAGAGGCTTTTGACGCAAAACTAATCATCGAATTTTATTCGCGCTAATCGTTCATTGTTTAATAATATGGAATCACTTCTTCTTCCAACCAATATAAGATTTACTCCCGGCGAGCTCCCCAATGAGGGCGTGCTTACCGTTGAGCCCTGCACACCGGGTTATGGCACGACAATCGGCAACGCTCTGCGCAGAGTTTTGTTATCGTCCCTTCCGGGTGCCGCAGTAACATCCGTAAAAATTCGCGGCGTGGACCATGAGTTTTCCACCATGGACAATGTTAAAGAAGATGTTTTGGAGATTATTCTTAATTTAAAAATGGTCAGAGTCAAGCTTTATTCCGATGAACCTGTAAAAATACGTTTGGAAAGCAAAGGAGAGGGTGCGATCAAAGCCGGAGATTTTGAGAAAAACGCCGATGTGGAAGTGGTTAATCCCGAACAAGTTATTTGCTCGCTTACCGATAAAAATTCATCTTTTGAACTCGAAGCCACCGTTTCTCCTGGACGCGGTTACAGGTCTACCGAAGAACGTTTAAATGAAAAGATGGATTTGGGCGAAATCAGCATAGATGCATTGTTTTCTCCGGTGGTTAACGTTTCCTACAAAGTAACTCCCACTCGTGTTGGTGATAAAACCGATTTTGATAAACTTACTTTGGAGATTCAAACAGACGGCACGATTGATCCGGTTGAAGCATGTAATCAATCCGTTAATGTCCTTTTAGACCATCTTAACTTACTTAAAGAAGTGGACTATTCAGAGACTGTCCCCGAAGCAATAGAAGATGATAAAGAAGAATCGGCCGAAATAAGCGAAGAGACACCGGAGGAAGTAATCGAGAAAGCTGAATAACTAATTAAGCTATTAGCCATCAGTAAAAATATGAGGCACAGAAGCAAGAAAAAAATTCTCGACAGGAAAAGAGGACCGCGTAAAGCCATGATGCGTAATTTAGCGACTTCAATTTTGCTTTATGAGCACGTGAATACCACACTGGCCAAAGCCAAAGTTGTACGCCCTATTGTTGAAAAACTAATCACTACTGGCAAGAAAAAGGATTTGGCCGCGCGTCGCAAGCTGGCCACGTTTCTTTTAAGCGAAAACGCTGTCAATAAAGTTTTGGAAGAAATCGGTCCGCGTTATCAAGATCGCGCCGGTGGCTATACTCGCATAATCAAACTCGGCACTCGCCAGGGGGATGGCGCGGAAATTGCCCAAATTCAATTAGTTAAATAATATGCCTTGGAAGAAACGCAAAGGAATGCCCAACGTGGAACGCGAAACCGTGGAAATCGATGTAGCAGGCAAAGCTGTCGGCCGCGTCGCAACCCAGATCGCTAACGTACTCATGGGCAAAAATAAAGCCGGATATGAACCGCGCACTGACATGGGCGACCGTGTTAAAATTGTGAATGCGGACAAAATTGAATTTACCGGCAAAAAGTGGGATCAAAAAGTGTACTACACGACTTCAAATCGCCCCGGTGGCTTAAAAACAAAGCCTGTGAGCAAAGAAAGCCCGGAAGCGATTATCCGCCACGCCGTTCGCTACATGCTGCCTAAGAACAAACTGCAAGCATTAAGAATGAAACGCTTAATCTTTCAAAAGTAGCAAATAGAACCCACTACGTTCTTCCATATATTAAGGACTGTGAGGGTCAAGAATCGGCAATTGGCAAATTCAACTATATATATAGGCAATAAACGCTAACTGCTAACTGCTAATTGAATAAATTTATGCCAGAAGAAAAGAAAACTACTACTAAGAAAGCCGCGACCAAAGCAACGCCGGCTAAAAAACAAGCTGAAAAAAAAGAAGTAAAGGAAGAAAAAACTACGGCCAAAAAAGAAACCGAGTCCGTCAAAAAAGCTCCGGCTAAGAAAGTTGCGACCAAAGCAACACCGGCTAAAAAACAGGCCGAAGAAACTCCGACGTTGGTTGTAGAGTCCGAGCAAACAGCTGCCGCCAAAACGGCTAAAGGCGGGTCTTTTATTCCGGCAATCGGTCGCCGCAAAACCTCGATTGCCCGCGTTCGCTTAATCAAAAACGGCAAAGGTCTGATTACAATCAATGGCAAGCCTTTTAATGAATACTTCAGTACTTATGACTTGCGTTCGCAGATCGAAGCTCCGCTTAAAGCTATCGGTCAAGCTGAAGCGGTCGATGTTAGCGTCAAAGTGGAGGGTGGTGGTACTCGTGGCCAAGCCGAAGCGATCCGTCACGGTATTGCCCGAGCTCTCATCCAATTAAATCCTACTTTTAGAAAAACTCTAAAAAAACTCGGTCATCTCTCCCGTGATCCGCGCAAAAAAGAACGTAAAAAGCCCGGTCTCAAAGCCGCCCGCCGTGCGCCACAGTGGAGTAAACGTTAAACCAGAATATCAAAAAAAAACGAGCTTATGCTCGTTTTTTGGGTTTAAAGTAACAAATAACAAGAATCATCATGTTTCTTCTCTATTCTTCCAATTTTATTGATTATTTCGCTAAAAAAAGCTAGAATTATATCATGATCCATTCATAACGTTAACGCATTTATAACAAGTCCGGCCATCCAATAAGTCGCTTTGTTAACTCGTTACAAACGTTATTAACGTTCTAACGTAAGATATGGTCAGTCAAAAAGTCGCAAAAAATGCTTTGGTTTTGATGCTTGCCACCACGGGTCAAAAAACCGTGGCTTTTTTGGCTTTCATGATTGTAGCGCGCTTGGTTGGCCCTGAAATAACCGGTTCTTATTTTTACGCAGTTTCCGTTACGTCGATCTTTGTCATCATTTCCGACCTGGGCATAACGCCTGTAGTAATCCGTGCAATTGCCGGCGGCCGCGCGGACGCGGATCGTTTATTCGGAGCCGCTATACGCGCAAAACTCGCGCTTGTCCCTATCGCTATCTTGGCTGCGCTCGGTTACGGTGTTTTGCGCGGGAATGCGCCCGAAGTCTTGGCAACCATTGCGGTCGCTTGTATTGCTATGGGCGCGGACGCGTTTCACCTTATTCTCTATGGAGCGCTGCGTGGCCGGCAAAATCTTAAACCCGAAGCTTTTGGTATGTTTGTAGGCCAGATTTTTTCCGGTTCTGTCGCAGTCTCGGCAGCATTGCTGTCGCTGGGCCCCATTGGTCTGGCCGCTTCGCTTGCCGTGGGCTCGCTTTGGAATGCGGGTTGGGCATTTTGGAACGTACGTAACAAAGAAATCAAGTTTACTAAACCTGGTCGTATCGATTTGCGTGAACTTTCCACACAAGCACTGCCTTTCGCTATTGCCGGCATAGCTGTAAAAGTCTATTCATATATCGATAGCCTCATGCTTGAAGCTTTTAAAGGTGTAACAGCGGTCGGTTACTATTCGGTAGCATACAAGTTGACTTATGCCATGCAATTCGTTCCGCTCACTTTTACCGCGGCTTTGTACCCCGCACTCAGCCAAGCTTACGCTAAAAAACAAAAAGACGAACTTAAGCAAACCTTTGTTTCGGGTATGCGCCTTATGGCTGCGGCCGGCTTTCCTATAGCGGCCGGGCTGTCAGCTTTGGCTCCTAGATTAATCCCTGCCATCTACGGCGATGCTTACATGGGGTCAATCGCGGCCATGCAAGTTTTGCCGTGGGTGCTTTTACCTATTTTTATCGATTTCCCCGTGGGCGCGCTTTTAAACGGTTCAAATCGTGCTCATCTGAAGACTACGGCTATGGTTGGCACAATGCTTGTAAATGCGGTGTTAAACTTCTTGTTAGTACCATATTACGGCCCTTTGGGAGCGGCTTGGGCGGGAGTTTTTAGCTTCTGGTTTTTACTTGCAATGGGTTTTATGTTTACCTATAAAGACGCGGGTGGTGCCAAACCTTTTATTTGGATAATTATTCGCTCACTTGCAGTGGCCACGGTAGCCTGGTTTGTCTGGCGTTATGTGGGCGCGTACATGCCACTTGTCTTTGCATTCATTTTTGGAGGGGCTGTGTCCGTCTTGCTGGCTTTTTTGGTCAGGCTGGTCACCTTTACCGACATTTGGCCATTATGGCAACATCTGCGTAACAAATTCAAAAAGCCCGATACCATTCATGAATCATAAATTTACTCTTTTAACGCATGATTACCCGCCCGCCAAAGGCGGTGTGGCTCGTTATCTTTCATCACTTGTCAAAGCTTCTAATGGTGGGATAAAAGTTTTAGTGCCTCTGGATTCATCGTACATAATAACTCGTACATCGTACAATCAACAAAGCACTGAACTTTTGACATCAAGTACGACGAACGAAGTACGACAAGTTAGGTTCTGGTCCTCACTTTGGCCAAATTGGCTTCCTCTCATAAAAAGATGCTTAGAAATTCCCGAACATAAAATTATCTTAGTCTCACATGTTTTTCCAATTGGCACTGCTGCTTTTATTGCCAATGCACTGGGCGGTGCTGAATATGGCGTAATTTTCCATGGCACGGATCTAAAACGCGTTAAAAATCGTTGGAAACGCTGGCTACTTCGTCGCATTTGTAATAATGCTAAATTACTCATAGTAAATAGCCAAGCCACAAAAAAACTGCTCTTAAATCTCGCACCTAAAGTAAATCCTTTGATACTTACTCCGGGGATTGAACATTTCAGTATTCCCAACAAGACTGCCGCACGCGCCGTCCTTGGAGTCGACCAAGATAACAAGGTCATCCTAGCTGTCAGCCGACTCGTGGAGCGCAAAGGTATCGATACGCTGATACAGTCAGTCACCAACATTAAAACAAAATACGAACTGGTTATCGTCGGCGACGGTGATTACACTGAGCAACTGCATAAACTTGCCGAGCTCTCAGGTGTCAACGTACGTTGGGTCGATAATGCTGATGATCAAACTTTGTACTCATGGTATGCGGCCGCAGATATCTTCTGTTTACCGGGTAGGGAAGTGGCCGATGACATCGAAGGCTTTGGTATGGTTTTTTTAGAGGCCGCTTACGCGGGCCTACCCGTCATAGCCGGCCAAAGCGGTGGCGCCTCGGAAGCGGTTGTCCATAACCAAACCGGCCTACTCATCCCGCCAACCGTTGATGCTTGTACGGAAGCAATCGCAAAGCTTATCGAAGATCATGTTTTGGCTCGTAACTTGGGCGCCGCTGGCCGCAATCGCGTTATCGCCGACTTCAACTGGGTCGACCGGTGGAACGAGCTTAACTCGCTCGTCACTCCTGCCACTTCTATAAATACAAATGACTCAAAAAAACTCACCTCATCGCGTGATTGCGCGGCGCGTCAAAAGCCAAACATTTCTGTGGTAATTCCCTGCTATAATCACGCTAAAGAGTTGCAAAGCACATTAAAATCGCTTACAGAACAAACAATTGGCATCAAGCAAGTCATTGTTGTCGATGACGGATCAAATGACAACCCTCTTCAAGTCGCGGAAAGTTTTAAAAAAAGTCTGTCCATTACAACCATTCGGCTAGAGCGGAACTCGGGCGCTCCAACCGCGCGCAACCGTGGAGCGCAACTCGCAAAAAGCGAATTCATCATTTTTTTGGACGCTGATGCCGTCTTGAAACAGCAAGCTTTGGAACTCATGCTGTCAACACTCGCGCAACACCCTGAAGCTTCTTATGCTTATGGTGATTTTTTATGGGGTAATAGGCTATTTCGCGGTAAAAGTTTCAATGCAGAGAATTTGCGCAGACAAAATTACATTCACACCTCAGCGCTCATCCGTAAAGTTGATTTCCCCGGTTTTGATGAGAGTTTACGTAAATTCCAAGATTGGGATTTATGGCTAATCATGTTAAATTCGGGTAAAATAGGTGTCTGGATACCTGAAGTTCTTTTTAGCGTAACTGAGCGTAAAAATGGCATGAGCCAATGGTTGCCCTCGTTTATATATAAACTGCCCTGGCCGATAATGGGATACACACCAAAGACCATAACCAAATATCGTATAGCAGAAAATATTATCAAAGAAAAACACAACCTAAAATAGTTGATGATCATCAGCTGTTAGCTATCTGTTTTGCATGAAAGATCTACACATCGTTATCGTAAACTGGAATACGCGCGACGAACTCGAGCGTTGTTTGAAATCTTTACCTGATGCTTGTTGGGACCTTGATTGGGAGTGTGTGGTTGTTGATAATGGCTCGTCAGATGGATCCGTTGAAATGTTTGAACAGGTTTTTGCTAATGAATACAAGATGGATTTACTTACAAATAAATACAATAGTGGCTTTGCGGCCGCTTGTAACCAAGGAGCTGTTCAGCATAAATCCAGAAATATATTATTGCTAAATCCGGATACAGTCTGCCCTCCCTATTCACTTACGGAATTAGTGCGTAGGATGGACCTAAACACGCATGTAGGCATCATGGGTCCTAAATTGCTCAATTCTGACGGCTCATATCAGCAAAGTGTTAGACATTTTCCAACGTTAATAAGTCAAGCTGTTATATTGCTTAAATTGCACCATCTACTACCTTGGCTCCCTTCATTAAAAAAATATTTTGCCGATAATATCGATCCCAATAAACCACAAGAAGTAGATCAGGTTATGGGAGCTTGCTTTTTAGTGCGCGCCGAGTGCTGGGATCAAATGCGCGGTTTGGACAAGAGTTACTTCATTTGGTTTGAAGAGGTTGATGCGTGCAAAATCGCCAAGCAAAACGGTTGGTTGGTCTGGTACGAGCCTTCAATAGCTATAATGCATCACGGTGGCAGAGCTTTTGCCAAGGCTATGACTTTAAAAAAACAAAGATATTTTAACTACAGTCTAAAAAAATACATGCTTAAATGGCGTGGTTTGCCGGCTTGGCTCATTATTTGTATTTTGCACCCAATTTCTCTGCTGCTTGCCGCAGGGGTTAGCATATATAAAAAATTGGGATCTTCAAACTCAATGAACCGCGATTATTCCGGCGCTGATTTGGAACGTGAAAAAAAATTTGATGTTAACCAAGCGAATAAAAAAGCGCCCAAAGAACTGCCTTGCCGTCGCGATGCTAAAGAAGTCTATTATTGGTTTGCCGGCATTGGCGTCTTAGAGTTACTATCGTTTGCCGGTCATTATCTGACAATGCCCGTTTTAAGTAATGCATTGCCTATTTTGGCATTGCTGGCAATAGCTATAATTGCCTATAAACGTCCCGGATTGGCATTGGCTATTGTCGGAGCCGAAGTATGGATAGGCGGTTTTGGCTATTTATTTATGCTTACCGTACCCAACTTGGCCATTGGGTTATCGTTGCGCATGGTATTTATGGGCGGATTCTTTTTGGGTTGGGGTTTGAATGCCGTTGTTAATAAAATTTGGAAACAATGGAATGTGACTGAACTGTTTATTATTCTTGCCTGGTTGTTCGTTGCGACGATGGTTTTTTCTGGCTTTATAAACGGCTTACACTTAAATCAGCCTTTTATATTTCAAGATGCTAATGCTTGGGTATTTTTATTCTATCTGATACCTGTGCTGGATATTGCCCACAGATACCCAATACAACTCAGTCAACACGCCAAATCAGCATTTGTAGCCTCAGTCATTTGGTTGCCACTTAAAGCTTTAGTTGTTTTTTATATTTTTTCACACGGTATAACAACTTGGGCGGATCCTCTTTATACCTGGATACGCGATACTAAAGTGGGGGAGATAACGCCCGCCGGCGGTAATTTATACCGAGTTTTCTTTCAATCGGCGATATTTTCTCTGGCAACAGCGCTTTATTTGATGGCATATTGGATACAAACCGGCGTAAAAAGTTTAAATAAGAACAAGTTTGATCATTTGTTCAGCGCATTGCCTTGTTATTTGCCACGTTATGCCGTAATCAGTTTATGGATGCTAAGTATCGCCATGGTTTTAATCAGTCTGTCGCGCAGTTTTTGGGTTGGCATGACAGTCGGCTTGATTGTTTGCTTGTTTCTGGGAATAATCAAGTTTAAAAAAATACCCTGGTTGGCACTGGGTAAACTTATTGCTGGAATTTTTGCGGCTTTTGTTTTGGTTATCACGACAATGTATTTACCATGGCCCAAAACAGACAATATCTCTTTAGCAAGCATGCTTAAAGATAGAGGAACAGTTTCAGACGCAGCCGGAGCCAGTCGTTGGCATCTTTTACCGGCCATGATGGATAAAATTCGAGAAAATCCAATAATTGGCCACGGTTTTGGAAGTACTGTTACCTATAAAAGCCTGGATCCTCGAGTGTTGGAGCAAAATCCGGACGGTATATACACAACCTATGCATTTGAATGGGGTTGGTTAAGTCTCTGGTTGAAGTTTGGTATTTTTGGGCCTTTGGTCATGTTGTGGTTGTTGGTTTCAAATACCTGGCGCTCTTATAAGTCAAACTATTCATGGTGGATTAGAACCGGAATAATTGCCACAACAACCGCGTTTGCCGTTGTGCATATATTCACACCCTATTTGAATCATCCAATAGGTTTTACTTTTTTGTTAACAACCGAAGGTATGCTTGTTATGGCACGTAATAACAATCGGAGCATTGGTAAACAGGGTGAGTAAATGCGATTAAGCATGATTTGCTAAGGTATAAATAATATTGTTACGACCAAAGGGTTTTTTCTTTTTATCTCTTTCCCGCTAAATAATCTTTTGTCATCATCCTACGCTTGCCTTCGGGTTGCAATTCCAAAATTTCCAGCCTTCCATCACCGCATACGATATAAAGCTTACCATTTTCGACGCTCCATACACCGGGGTCTAAGTTCCAAGTTCCGAGTTCCAAGGCGCCTGTTTTATAAATCTTTATCCTTTTGCCACCCTTCTCGGTATATGTGCCGGGCCACGGATCATAAGCTCTTACCATTCGCTCGATCTCTGCAACCGGTTTTGACCAGTCGATTTTACCATCCTCGCGTTTCAAAACTTTGCAATAAGTTGCCGTATCATGATTTTGCTCTTTTGGTTCAATTTTGTGTTCAATAAAACCCGCTAAAGTATCGGGTAAGACAAGTGCACCCATATCTGCCAACCTGTCGTGCAAACTACCTCCCGTATCATCATTACGAATAACAGTTGTCTTCTGCGCCAAGCTCGGGCCATGGTCCATGTCCGCGTCCATGAGCATAATTGTAATTCCGGTTTCTTTGTCACCGCTTGCTATAGCAGCTTGCACGCACGATGCGCCACGGTGCTTTGGTAGTAGTGAACCGTGAACATTTATCACTCCGTGCTTGGGGAGGTTCAGAACATTTTGCGGAATGATCTTGCCATAACTCACTACAACATACACATCAATCGGATCGTCACTTTGACTTTGCTTTAGAGCCTCATATGATTCCGCGCTCTTGATCGAATCAAACTGTAAAATCGGAATTCCATACTTTTCCGCCATAAGTTTTACGGGTGGTTTTACAATTTCTTGATGCCGGCCAACCTTCATATCAGGTTTGGTTACAACATTTTTAACATCAAAGCGATTATCATCAATAAGCGCCTGTAGAGAAGGCGTCGAAAAATCTGAAGTACCAAAGAAACAGATAGTATAAGACATATGTTTTAGTTTTTAGTCGATGGCTGATAACGAAAGTCAAAATGTTGATTACAGTGTAATAGCTAATCGCTAGCCACTTTTCGTTAGTAACTTTAACTATAAAATACCCTGTTTTAGAGTAAAATGTCAACGTAATATGGAAATCGAGAACAATCCAAAAATTTAACTTAGTAGATTGAAACCCGAGGCATATTACAAGTGAGTGACAATTATTTTTGCAAATAACTATAACTGCAAAGCTTTGGTGATCTGACCTAAATCAGGCGAGTATTTTCAAATTCACAAAAACCCAAAATGTGGGAAAATTGTATCAATCAAGTATCGCTTGTTACGAGTTAACGTCAACTTTTTAGCTCTGCGCGCCTATTGCCCGAGTTCTCAGATTGCGAAAATTCTAAACCGCTGCAAAATGAATTCCGTGTGCATATTGTATTTGTACCCTTTAAAAAGAGTTCAGGTAAGAGGCTCGTGATGATCTTGACCGGCAGGCGATCCTGCTATCATTTTTTCGTGAACCGGATGTAGCTTCAATCCAAGATATTTACAATAGACTTTCCTACTTCGATGGCTGAATGGATCGCATTACACGGGTTACAGGTAGGGAACCGCCGTCGCGCAAGCTCATCAAGTATTGGCATCTGCAAAGCATTGGTGGCATCAATTGAGATGACCTTTGGCGCAAGAAGAAAAATGCCGATGCCAACATATATGAATTTCTGGAAGACTTGCGCCACGAAAAGAAGCAAGAGCATACCGGACTGCTTGAGATATAGAACAAATATTGTACTCAATAACTTTTGGTAAACAACTACACTTGAAACCGGATTAATCCAATCAACTCATCCTTGCAACTTGCGAAGTATTTTTTAACTAAAAATAGAGCATTGAACTCTATTTATTTTTTTCATTCCAAGTTCCTCGGGTTATCTCGCTTATCTTATCTACAAACAAAATACCGTCTAAATGATCCAATTCGTGTTGTACAACCACGGCATCAAGATTTTTCAAATCCAGCTCCAGCTTGCGGCCGTGTCTGTCTGTCGCTCTAATAGTTACCCGCTTGGGGCGTTCCACATTGCCGTAAACACCGGGTACACTCAAACAACCCTCTTCCGTCGTCACTGTCGCTTCCGAGCTTTTAACAATTTCCGGATTAATAAAAGCCGTATCTTTATGCTTAATATGGGCTATAAACACCCTTTTATTAATCCCGATTTGTGGCGAGGCAATACCTATCCCATCTTCAATTTGCATTGTTCTGATCAGTTTATCCAAATAGTCCTGAAACTCTTTAGTTGTAATCTCATTTGCGGATAGCTCAACAGACCGTTCGCGAACGGACGGATTTTTATAAGTAAGAACCGGGTAAGTGTCGGACATACAATATAGCAAAAAGTCCAGCAAATCTATTAATCTTATAAAGTTTTCATAGACAGCTTAACTAAATTTCTAAGTTTAAGGACTTTTCGTGTTAGGTTAGCAGAAAAATGCGATTGGGTCAAGGTCTAATATGCCAAATGCCGTTAATACACCCAGCTCATCGATCAATACCTCGCGAGATGTATTTTGTGGAGGCATTATATGAAAAACACACCTTGGACTGCGAGTTTTTGATATAAATTCAACCGGATAAGGTCCGCGAAATCTCCAATCGGTTTTATTATCGCAGATAGCCTGTAATCTGGATTGTATCACAAGTGAGTCATTAATTTTACCGGGAATAATTAGCTTAACTATTCTTTGTGTAGGTGGATAATCGAAGGCTTTGCGGTCCGCAAGTTCCAAATCCCAAGTTTTTTTAACTCCCTCGCTGTTTAGCCATGATGGACAGGTCTCGATTAACGGGGAAGCGCCTTGTGTAATCAGTTTGCATTTTGCGACGCAAGCTTGTGCAGCTAATCTTCTAAATGAAATCACCAACCTTTCCATACGCCGTATATCTTCCACATATCCTCCGATATAGTTAATGTTTGTTGCTATTAACAGACTACCCGGCAACAAAATTTGTCTCAACCATTCATGCAAATCTAAAACCTTAATATCAGCTTGTGGAAAATGTTGCCGACATACGTGTCGCAATCCGTCCGATCCGATGATTGCTTTGGAAAGATTAACCGAACCGCACACGGGGCATTCCATAGGCAAGTCTTGCCGCTTGCCACAACGGCGACACAAAGCATGGGTTTGCATATTATGCAATCCCATATCGCAATCAGTGCACCACATTGTCCAGTCACAATCAGCGCATCTGATCTTGCCTCTGGTTCCGTAAACCGTGTGTAAGATTCTTATGGGGCGATGCTCGCTGACAGCTTGAGCAATAGCCTCGTACGCTGTTGTTGTGATGATCTCAATATTTGATCGATTATTTGAGTCAAACCTGGAAAATGTAATATCAGCCTCAATGAATGCGGGTTCGGGTTTTGCATTCCTTGTATAATCCGCCAAATTGGGAGTTGTGCCGATGTATATTACTCTGAGCGCTGGATTTACTTTGCGTGCCAATTCAATAAGCCGCCTGGCATCATAGCGCGGCGTAAGCTCATCCTGCTTATAATCATCGTTCTCCGGTTCGTCAACAATAACTATATCCGCCGCGCCGGCCAACCAAGCACCTAGTCTAGTGGTAGTTAAAATGCCATGAGAATGGCTTAAAAATTCAGTCCAAGCCTTCCATGCCACGCCATAGGGCGTTTCCGCGTGTAAAACCGTACAGGCCAGTTTGGCTGCGATAATATCAGCTCGCCTTTGCCAAGGAGTCAGAATTAAAATTCGCCCATTAGCTTGATTCCGGCGAACTGTTTCGATAATACCGTCGGATCCGCTATAGCGATTAACCATGTAGCGACGCTCATACAAATCAGTATCTTTTGGCAGATGGGTATTTTTAGGCGGAGTATGGATTTCACTGGAGTCTGGATGTCGTTTGGGTACGGTTCTAAGCCACGCATTTAACATGGTGGGCGGTGAAACAAAGCTTTCAGCCGCGGCTTGTATGCACATTTCGGCAAGCGCTTCGGGTAGTTTGGCAATTTTTTGCGGCTCCGAGACCTTAATTACTCTATCGACCCATTCGCTTTGAGGTGATTTTTTGGCTACCAGTGCTGCAATTTTACGCCTTCTAAAAGGTACTAAAATCACGTCACCAATATGCACCGATCCTTCATCTAGCTCATAATCAAAAAAACAATGCCCATAGGGCATCTTAGTGGCCGGTATAACTGAAATAAACATAGATAGATGCTAATTACTTACCAAAACGATCGGATAAAAAGTCTGTACCTTGATTAAACCTGATTTACACGCAAAATACAATATTAGTGAAGGAATTAATATATTTCTATTTAAAATCGGTTTGATATTTTATAAATCAATTAATCAGAGTTTTGGATTTATACTATATCAAATTTTGCTGTCAAATAACCCACGCCAAAAGGAGCTTCGTAGCTTAGTCGTTGCCGGGTTACATTCATTTTATCCATCATGCCGAGTAAAGCGCAAATGGGCCTATAACCGCATTGTCCTGAATTTTCAATTATTTCAGTAGGCATAGTTAAAAGTGGCGTCGGGTCATCTGCTGTAACATATTGCTGTATCATCTCATCAAACTTGGGTCCTTCCTGCGAAACACCCCCCGGTGAATCCGTGGTCAACTTATGCGATAAATCAGCACTAGCAATTATCGCGACGCGACGCTTTTCTTTATGTAAAACTCTTTTTATTTGTCTACCAAACTCATAATGCGCTTTACCGTCCATCATGGAAGGGGAAATGGGGAACAACTTCCATTTTTGCAAGTGTTGAGTCAACAACAAGATAGGTATTGTAAAGCTGTAATCCAATTCTTCGGTAGAAGTCAGAGTGTAAGGTATATCTTCGAAACGCATTTTTCGATGAGATCTGTCGATGAGCATATAATCACTTTTCGCCTTAACTGTAGTTGAAAAATCACCAAAAGATTTTAAAGTACCCGTATAGCTGCCTGCCATATTTGTAGAAAAGGCATCCGGATATCTTGGCCCGTGCGGGGCTATGATTACCAAAGTTTCCGGTTTGGCTAAATACAAATCTTGTTCAATTTGAGCTATGGCCTCTAAAGTGGTCTGTAATTTTGTGCGCTGGTCTTTGCCGATACTTTCAATAAGTAAGGGCGAGTGCGGCACAATGGCTCCAAAAACAATCATAATAAATACTGGCTGAAAACAAATAGCTGATGGCGTATAGTTGGTTATCGCTATTCGCTAACGGCTAAGTGTTTGTTTAATTATCGCCTGCGACACTTCGGCTGTATCAATATCTTCAACCACTAGATTAGCTTGTCCCACAGGATTGCTTTGATTATA
The DNA here is from genome assembly GCA_964345995.1 of uncultured Gammaproteobacteria bacterium. Taxonomy (GTDB): domain Bacteria; phylum Patescibacteriota; class Patescibacteriia; order 2-12-FULL-60-25; family 2-12-FULL-60-25; genus MWCR01. Next base: position 7,156 of record CAYFST010000008.1, on the reverse strand, counting down.
CGACAAAAGTACTCTATCTGGTAGTGTTATTATATTTTGCCATTTATAGCCCATTGAAAGAAACACATCTTCCGAAGGTATGGATCTCAATTCTCCGTTTTCAACCACGAACACATCCGGCCCGCTACCTTTAACCAATTCACCGTCTTTTAACCGGTATATTCCGCCATCCGAGTATGTGTCGATAGTTAATGCCGGAACATTCACGATTGGACGGCGCGTGAAATACAGTTTTAAAAACACTTCGTCTTGTAAAGCGTATTTGGTATTGTTCTCCACATAATAAACGGTTGGTGATTCATCAGCCTTTACCAAAGCTCCTTGCGGAAAAACCGTCTGTTCATTGATAGGCACCGCGTTTGGAAGCGCGGCAACATCCTCCATGGTTACATCAATGATATCATCTTTTGAAAAACCAAATTGCCTAAAGGTCGCCATGTTGGAAATTTTTCTCTTTCCATCTGATGCGTTGAGATAAATATTACCTTCCGGGTCTTTTAATAGGGCGAATTTGGGAAACTTTACCGGGTCTCCGTTAGGATAGGCTGATAAATCCGTATCCGAGCCTTCAATAATTTTGTCTGGGACGGTCATGGATAATAATACCGCCGGAGATGCGAATTTACGTTTTTGCCCAAATTGGATCAAATAAGTATCTCCACTGGGTTGACCCTTAACGATCGTGCCACTGGGATATTCCAATGAGAACCACTCGTTCCAGATCTTCCAAAGATTTAAATTGCCGTGAATATGCGGAGTATAACTATAAAGCATGGCCGTGGCTTGGTTTTGTGGCGTTACCGTAATTCCATCGATGACCATGGTTATGCCTATACCTTTACCGGCAATGGTTTTGCCATATGTCAGTAACTGCATTAAATACTTTTCTCTATGCTGCCGCGCGGCATATTCCACTTGGTTGGCAAAACCTTTAAAATCCTGAATACGAGGGTCGTCTTTGGAACAAGAATCGCAAACCGCATAACCCATTGCCCAAGCCAATTGGCGCTCCGATGGATCCGGATCTTGTACGAGCGATTGTTCTTTTTGCAATAGAGCTAGCAAATATTTCGGATTGACTTTATAAGTCTGTGAAACGCGCCAAATTACATCAACTGCGGTTTTCATTTTGCCGTCCACATCTTTGACCATTAGTTCGGCCAAAGTGCCTTTATTTTTGGCAAAATTGACCAAATAATCATAATCCATGCCGTGTTCATTGAAGATATCATTGTCAGATAAAATCAAATTCGGATTAAAGCCTATCTGATCGATTGTAAGACCTGATTCCGCATTTGTTAAAGCGGGAGTGGAGAGCAAAGTGATAAGTAAAGTGATTGCTAAAATTTTGTGATTTTTAGTTAACATATGAATTGCAAATCGCTATCCGCTAATTACTGAGTGCGTTTTATATAACCTAGCATAAATACATAAAAACATGTAGCATGTTTTTATGAAAACAACGGGTATTTTGTGGATATCCGCGGGCATTCTTATAATTGCTTTATTTTTTCATTGGTTGAGTCTTTCGCTTACTGTAAGCGATATCTGGATGAGCCCCGATGAAACCGCCAATGTAGCATCTGCCATCAATTACGCAAAAAGCGGAATAATGGGTTTTGAGTCTCAAGTGACACGTCAATTTGCTTGGGCGCATCCGCGCAGTTTTATTTTTGTCCCCGAGACTTCATTGGTGGCGCCCGTTGGTTTTTTAGGTATGCCCCTCATTTTGTCACTAATGTACAAACTATTCGGTCTGCTTGGGGTTAATTTTTTCGCCCCTTTGCTGGCATTGGCCACTCTGTATCCGCTTTGGCGCTTAATGCCTAAAACTTGGCCCGGAGCCGTAAAATTCATGTCCATTATAATCTGGATGAGCTTTCCGCCCATTATTCTCTACGCGAATCGCGGTACCTTTCCACAATTAACACAACTTTGTTTGGTGATTTGGAGTTGGTGGCTCATAACACATGCCCCGTACCGCGCCCCTGGTACAAAATCATGGAAAAATTTTTTCTATAACATAGAGATTCCGCTGGCCGGGGTTGTAACAGCATTGGGATTGATCATCCGCCCTGTCGAAGCGATCTGGATAATTCCGGTAATCGTTCTCGCTTTTTTATTCAAAGATAAGATCCAAAATCCTAATTCCACCGCGCCCGCGTTGCCAATAAGCCCGCCTGCCGAACAAGGTAAAACAAGCGGGGTAAAGTATGACGCGCGAAAGTTGCAACTGCGACTCAAAAGCTTACTCTTATTCCTGCTTCCTTTGTTGCTTATCTTACTGATCGGTGCAAAATTGGGTCATGAGACTTATGGCAAGTGGCTTGTAAGCGGTTACCAAATCCGACCAACTATATCGAATATGGAACATGGAACACAGGATTTGGATTCGATCTCCGGACCTCAAACTCCAAACTCAGATCAAATAGTTATGGAAGAAGTTAGAGAAGATCGGGAGGCTTACAGCAACTCAGCATCATTTATAAGTACTCTGCCGTTTGGTTTTCACCCCAGACACATCTGGTGGAATGTGAAAAATTATTACCTCTGGTTGCTTTTACCTTGGATTTCGTTGGCTTTAGGGTCTATTTTAATCCTAATAAAAGAACAAGCCTGGAAGTCGGAAAGACGATGGTCTTTGGCAGCTGTCATTTGGCCCGTTATAGCTGTTACCATATTCTATGGCAACGGCATATATCAAGATCATGTGCGATTAAACGAAATCAGTTTAGGCAATTCTTTTTTACGTTACACTTTGCCCATCTCGGTAGCCGTTATGCTCGCCTCCGGTTATGTTTTTGCGCGAATTTGGCGTTATTGGTCATTAAAAATTTTTGCGGTTTGTTTAACAGCCGGTTTGGTATTTTTTGGCATCTGGATTGCCAATGTGGGTTATGACGATAGCTTGTTTTACGCTAAGCAAGAATTACTGGCCTATCAAAAAGCCCGTGTCGCGGCTCTTCACGAATTTTCGGCCGACGGCTTGGTTCTTTCCGATAGATCGGATAAAATTTTTTTTCCCGAGCTTTGGGCTGTTTCGCCCATACCAACGCCCGAGCGCATCAAACAACTTATGGATAATGATTACAAAATGCGTTTATATTTACCAACGCAAGATAAAAAAGGTTTGTTAAAATGGGAAAAACAGGGTTTTATTATGCGCGCGGTATTCACAACCGGAAATCAAACACTGTATGATGTCTACTAAATACAAAGCGTGTAGCCGATAGCTGATCGCTCAGTAAGTCATCAGCTAAGCGCCAACAGCAATCAGCTAATCTATGCCCCTTATTTCCATTGAAATTCCCAAACCGATCGTTTATATAATCGCGATTCTTCCGTGGCTAATCGGTATTGGTGTTATTTTTTTTATTTTAAGTTTAAGATTTCCGCTTTCCGGCGTATTTCAAGCGCAGACCGATTTATCCGGTACCAGTGCGTTTATCTACCAATTCCTGCCTGCTGAACGGACAATTATGGCCAATGGAGAAGATTTGGATTTCATCGGTCAGCGTATGATTGAAGATCCGGTTTATGTAAACGTACGCACTCCGGGACCTTACAAAAACGTTGATGTGACTATGGAGTTTAGAGTTACGCATCAACCTTTGGTAGAATTTGGCATTGTCAGAGACAAGACCGGCAAACAATTGGATATGTATCCTTGGTATTCCGCTATGCTAGAATCAAAAAACTGGCGGCAGGTAACATCGCCTCAAGGTAAAAAAGGTTTTGTGACCAAGGGAATTCCCACTGAGCGTTTGGATAAATTGGATACCAGAAATCTGGCGGTTTGGCTGGCAACCGGAACTTCGCCAATTATGTCCGATCCGATTTCCACAACCACGCAGTCATTTGATGTGTCGCTTAGAGGTCAGCATGATTTTTGGATGGTGCCGGCCGGTGGCAAGATAGATCTCCGTTTAAAAGTTCAAGATGTTAATCGTGACCGTAGCGGTGGTTTACTGGCTATTGAAATCAGTAAAAATAATAAAATTATCAAATACGATGCCGCCTCACCCAGCGGAACCGGTGATAATGGTTACGGGAATCACGTTCCGGTTAGTATTAACCTTGATAATCTTGAAGCCGGAGTTTACAGGGTAAGGGTTTTGGCCGATGATGACATCTTTATCCGCAAAATAAATACTACCAATAAGCGCTTTGTAATTGGTCCCAGGTTAAACATCGGCGATGTGGTCGGTTACAGAGAAGAGCCACGGCCTTTTACGGCTATTACAAACGCGCGCCACATAGTAGCTGAGACCTTTCACAAAGAAGGTTTGCAAGAAATTCAATTGGGACCCGTTTCGGGCAGGGTTTTGCAAACGCACACGGCTACTCGTATTGATAGAGACGACCAAATACAAACACCTGTCCAACTTATAGCACCTGTTGGTGATGTCAGAATAATATCCGACGGCTTTTTTGCTTTAAGCGATAATACGTTCTTTGAACCAAGACCTCGTCATTTAAAGCCAGAAACTCATGGTGTGCAAGAAGGGCTTATCGCGGTTATTACGGATTATGAGTCGGTTAAAGCTTTGGGCGATGAATGGGTTCTTGCTCACACCAGCTTTGAAATCCCCGAACAAGCGGATATGCTAAGATTCGTATTGTCCGCGCCGGGGATTCGTTCACGTGCTGGAGCCGTAGATGTACGTAAACTATCATTAACGTATAGCCGACCGCCCATGACTTGGGAAACATGGTGGCAAGTACTGTATAACGAGGCCAAAAACGCCTATCACCGTTTATGACAAATTTTTACAAATATAACCAAGAAATAAATTTAATAAAGCGTTTGGTTATATTTTAGAATATTTGGTAGAAATTTGGTAAATATTTTTGTTTATGACAAGTTCCGCACAAAAACCAACTCAAGCTCCACAAGCTTCGTCGCAATCAACACAGGCGCCAACAGCACCGGTTAAGCCCGTTGCTTCGCCCGCTCCAAAGCCCCCGCCGGGCAAGGTTGGAATTCCATCCACCGGAATTAAAAAAACGCCGGCCGAGACCAAGGCCGAAGCAGTGGATAAAAAATCCGAAACCACGGTTTCGGCAAGCAAAAAAGCAGTAGAAAAACCACCACCAACAGCTAAAAAAGGTTGGATAAACATTAAAGAAGCCGGAAAATTTTTTGGAGCTCATCTTGGTTATGCTTTTGTATTTACAATAGGCATTCTTATCGCCATAGAATGGCTAATGCCCGGGGCTGTTTTGCCTTTTATCAACATCATCAGCTTGTTGCCATTTGCTTTTATAATCGTGCTATTGCTGATAGCGTTCAGACCGCGCAAAAAAGGCTTGTTAAATCTATTAAGTATTTTTGCCGGCATATTAATCAGTTTGGCATTATTTGCCTCAATGCTCGCAGATATGCCACTATCAGGATTGCGGACCTATCTGCTCGCCGGCTCAATAGCGCTAATCATTACCGTCTGGGCAATAGCGATGTATACTGAATACTAAACCTTTATTTTTAACAAATATCTATCCTGAACTCTTTTCAGGATCCAATAAGAATTATGGACTGTTTATTTTGCAAAATCATTTCTAAAGAAATTGATTCAAAAATCATCTACGAAGATGATAAAGTAATAGCTTTTTTAGATATCAATCCTGTGAATCATGGCCATACACTTGTTGTTCCCAAAAAACACGCCGAACAATTGCTCGATTTGCCGGATGAATTGGCCGAGGCAACGATGAAAGTAATAAAAAAAATCATGTCGGCACTTATGGCGCAAGCCGAGGTAAAAGGTATTAATGTGGTGCAAAATAATTATGCCGCTGCCGGGCAAGTAGTTCCGCACGTCCACTTTCACGTCATCCCACGTAAAGCAGGGGATGGGCATCGCCATTGGCCGGGCATGGCTTATGGTGAGGGTGAAGCGGCTTCAATGTCTCAGAAACTAAAAGACGCTATAAAATAATTTATAATTAATAAATAATAGAGTAACCGAAAGCGAGTATCTTTATTATTTAAGAAGATAATTTTTATGAATTTACTGGTTTGTGGTGGTGCCGGTTTTATCGGCTCCAATTTTATCAGATACAAACTGGAGGATATTTCGGACTGTAAAATCGTTAATTTTGACAAGCTCACTTACGCTGGTAATCTTGATAATCTAAAAGATATCGAATCAGATCCGCACTACACATTTGTACAAGGTGATATTACAGATCTCGACACACTCGACAAAGTCATCAAAGAACACGACATCGATCATATTATCAATTTTGCCGCCGAAACTCACGTTGATCGTTCAATCCACGGCGGATGCAAAGATTTTGTACTGACCAACAGTCTTGGAGTGCAAATGATACTCGATGCTGTACGCAATAATGAAATCAAAAAATTTGTCCAAGTCTCAACCGATGAAGTATTCGGCGCACTCGATTTTGAGTCACCGGATAAATTTACCGAGCAGACTCCAATTATGCCCAATATGCCTTATGCGGCGGCCAAGGCGGGCGGGGACTTGATGTGTAATGCCTATTTCGTCACGCACAAAGTCCCGGTGGTGGTCACGCATTGTTCCAACAACTACGGCCCTTATCAATTCCCTGAAAAAGTCATCCCGTCATTTATTTTCAGATTATCCAACAAAGAAAAAGTCCCGATCTACGGAGATGGTAAAAACGTACGCGATTGGATCCATGTACGCGACCACGCAAGCGCTTTAAGTCTTCTCCTGGAAAAAGGCGAGCCGGGTGAGGTTTACAATATCGGTTCAGATAATGAGCGCAACAACCTGGAACTCACAAAAATGATTTTAGACCACTTTAACCTAGATGAAAGCATGATCGAATACGTGGAAGATCGCAAAGGTCACGACCGTCGCTACGCTATCGATTCCTCAAAAATAGAAGCTTTAGGCTGGCAACCAATGTATCCACGTGAAAAATTCGCAGGTGGTCTAAAAGAAACAATTGAATGGTATCTCGGCAACCCCGAATGGGTGCAAAAGCTCCGCGAGAGGAAGGCCGAATGGGACGAAAAAGCATTGCGTTCAGATTAATCTCAAATTACAAATAGCAAACTCACGCCTATGGCGGGGTCCCGCATACATAAATAATATATAAAACTTTGTTGCGGGATAACCAAAAAGTACTTGGTTACTCTTTGCAGTTTTTAGTTTGCACTTTT
>CAYFST010000007.1:0-48675 GCA_964345995.1 uncultured Gammaproteobacteria bacterium | reverse complement strand
GTGATGAAGGTCGCGTACAGGTAACAGATGGTGTCATACCGGGCGATCAAGTTATCCTCAGGGAAATCAGTGAGTAACAAAATAAAAGTTAAAAGTTCAACGCGTTAAACGCGATTCATCAAGAGTCTGCTTGGTTACGCGGGATGAACATTATGAACGTTATACGTGTAACGAGCTATGCCCAAAAACTCTAAAAACCACACAAAAGTCCCCGGCTGTCTGAAAGATATTGTTATCGAAGTGGAAGGCCTCAACAAACAATACGAAAATGATGAAATAATCACCAAAGTCTTACACGACGTTAGTTTTCAAGTACCCAAAGGCCAGTTTTTAGCCATTATGGGGCCCAGCGGATCCGGCAAATCAACGCTTATGCACATCATAGGCATGCTTGATTCCATGACATCAGGCACTTATAAATTCGAAGGCACTGATATTTCCGAATTCAGCGAAGATGACAAAGCGCAATTAAGAGGTGAGCGCATCGGTTTTGTGTTTCAGTCATTTAACCTGCTGTCCAAAGCAACCGTATTGGAAAACGTAAAACTGCCTTTGCTATATTCCGATATTCCGCAAAAAGACCGCGACGACATGGCACTTGAAGCTATCGATTCGGTTGGCTTGTCGCATCGCCTGGAAAACCTGTCCAATCAACTATCCGGCGGCGAACGCCAAAGAGTCGCCATAGCCCGCGCGCTTATTCGTAAACCGTCCGTCATCTTTGCCGACGAGCCCACCGGCAACCTGGATTCCAAATCCGGCCTGCAGGTTATGCAATTATTGCAAGATCTAAACCTCGAACAATGCGTCACCATCATCCTTGTTACCCATGAACGCTATACCGCCGAACACGCTGAACGCGAAATCCGACTTCTTGATGGCCGAGTGGTGGCCGATGAAGTTGTTAAAAAACGTCGCCTCGCCAAAAATAATAAAGAACTAATAAAATAAACTATTGTTCATCGTCCTAAGTCCATCGTCCTGGCTACAATCAACGCCAGGACCATGTACCCAGGACCATGTACCCAGGACCATGTACCGAATTTATATGCATTACTGATCCACGAACGAAAATCGCGTCCTGAGAAGTTCTTGCCCAAAAAAGAAAGCAAGTACCAAGTCGGGCTCGAACTCGCCGATGTTATCTGCATGGCCATTGTAAACGCGGACCGCCTAGGCATCGACATCGAACAAGCAATCAGCGATAAATGGATAACCAGAAAAGCCTATAAAAGTACAAAGTCGGTCAAGTCTATCAACTCCATAAAACCTCATAACTAAGCTTGAAAGACTTCCAACTTCACAAACTATACAAAGTTGAAAAAATTATGAAACTCGGTGATCTGTTTTCGAGCGCATATCAAAGTCTGCTGCGAACGCGCAACAGATCGCTTTTAACCATGCTGGGCATGATCATCGGCATCGCGGCCGTCATTCTGGCGCTCTCCATAGGCGAGTCGGCCGAAAAATATATTTTAGACCAAATCTCGGGCTTTGGTTCTGACGTGCTTTACATGGAAAGCGGTAGCATGGAAGAACAAACCTCCAATCCATCGCCTTTTGTGGAGCAGGTTTTAACTTTGGATGATTTCAAAGCTCTGCGCCGTGAAGCCTGGGTCGATGCCGTCAGCGGCACTATTTTAAAAACCGACCTGCTTCAGCATGAAGGGCAGAACCAAAATATTCAAATCAGTGGCGTCACCTCCGATGACCTCGTCATAAACGACTATGCTTTAAGCGAGGGCGTTTATTTCAGTCGTGATCAAATAGACGGGCGTGCCAGGGTCGCGGTACTGGGCACCACAATTGAAGAAAACTTTTACGGCCAAGGCAATGCGGTGGGGCAAAAGGTAAAACTGGGTAATACCAATTACCGCATTATCGGTGTTCTGGATAAGATCGGCAGCCGGTTTTTTCAAAACATGGATGAAATGGTCTATATTCCGGCCACTACAATGATGCAACAGTATAATTACGATACTTTTCAATACATATCGGTCAAATCTTCACTTCCCACAGAAGAAGCCAAATTCCGCCTGCAAACAAAAATGCGCGAACTGCACAACTTAGACCCGGACGAAAAAGATGATTTTTTAGTCTCTACTGCCGAAGAAGCGGCTGAAATTGTTTCATCCATTACCGGAGTTTTACAGATCCTGCTCTCGGCCATAGCCGCTATCTCGCTTTTGGTCGGCGGTATAGGCATAATGAACATCATGTACGTCAGTGTCACCGAACGCACGCAAGAAGTCGGATTGCGTAAAGCTATTGGCGCAACAAACGAACAAGTCTTAAATCAATTTTTAGCCGAAGCCGTAATGCTTACCTTGGGCGGGGGTATAGGGGGCGTGCTTTTGGGGAGCGGCGCGGCATGGCTGGCCATTCAAATTATTAATAACTACGTTTCCGGTTGGTCATTCATGGTTTCCACAGACGGCATTATCTTCGGAGTCGTCGTATCAACAGCTGTAGGCCTAATCTTTGGATACGCGCCCGCCAAATCCGCTTCTAAACTCGACCCAATCGTAGCACTGAGAAAGAATAAATAAACGGTAATCAAGAAAAAATGAGCATGAATCGCGTATAACGCGATGAATCAAGTTTAATCAAAATTCAGACAGTATTATGAAACTAAACGATCTCCTCCAAATCAGTTGGCAAAACCTGATCCGTAACAGAAGGCGGGCTGCTTTGACGATGTTGGGGATCGTTATCGGAGTAATGTCGGTTATATTAATGCTTTCCGTTGGACAGGCCGCTGAAAATTACATTTTAAACCAAGTGGCAGCTTTTGGTTCGGATCTGCTCATTGTTCGCAGTGGTCCGGGCGACGGCAGTGGGGGAACCGGTCCGCCTAATATGATGCAAAAGCAAACCGTTGATTTGGATGACTATGATCGCCTGCGTCGTGAAAATTGGATTAGCGCCATCAGCGCCACCTATTACACCGACCTATTGGTTGAATACCAAAATGTAAGCCTTACCAATCGCATCGGCGGGGTTACTCGAGATGAACTCATCATCTATGACACTGAAATGAAGGAAGGTGTGTTTATTTCCGAAACCGACGTGGACAGTCGTAGCAGGGTCGCGGTACTTGGTGTTGACGTTGCCAAAGAGCTTTTTGGTCAGGAGAATCCGATTGGCAAACGCATAAAAATCAAAAAGATCAGTTATCGGGTAATAGGCATTTTAGATAACGCCGGAACAAGATTTTTTACCAATTTGGACCAAGTTGTTTATATCCCGGTTTCCACACTTCTGCGCGATCTGGGCAAGGATTATGTATCGTTTTTAAACGTGAAAGTGGGTGATATGCCCATTGAAGAGGCCAAGGAACGCATCCGCATCATCCTACGCAATACTCATAACTTGGATAATCCCGAAGCAGATCTGTCTAAAGATGATTTTGTAATATCCAGCCAAGAGGATACGGCTGCACGCGCCGGCATAATCGGTGATATTTTGCAAATTCTGCTCACGTCAATTGCTGCCATCTCACTAATCGTGGGTGGAGTGGGTATTATGAATATTATGTTCGTTACGATTACCGAACGCACGCGCGAAATCGGCCTGCGTAAAGCCGTGGGAGCTAAGAAAGGGGATATACTGTCCCAGTTTTTAATCGAAGCAATCGTACTATGCATTGTTGGCGGTATAATCGGAGTCATTATGGGCATCGGTATTTCCTGGTTGGGCATACAAGCCTTGCGCACTTATGAATCAGATAACTGGATCTTTATGCTCCCTTGGAGCGGAGTAGTGCTTGGCTTGGTGGTTTCAACCGCAATCGGTATAATCTTTGGCTATGTACCGGCCCGTCGTGCTGCCAATTATGATGCCATCAAAGCTCTGCAATACGAGTAATCACGGTAGATTGGATATCAAGTTGTTGCTTCTAATGTAAAGTCCTCTCAATATTTTAAGAAGTGAGACGCATGCCGGCGTTATACTACAGACACCAACAAGACCAACTACCAGATTCCAAATTCCAGATTGTAGATTCCAGATTGTAGATTCCAAATTGTAAGATTGTAGATTCCAAATTCCAGATTTCAAATTGTAAGATTGTAAAATTGTAAGATTCCAGATTCCAGATTCCAGATTTCAGATTCCAGATTGTAAGATTGTAGATTTTAGATTCCAGATTGTAGATTGTAGATTCCAAATTGTAGATTGTAAGATTGTATTGTTGTTGATAACTCTGCTAAATGTAAAAAAATCGTCGCTTTGTTAAGCGATTTTTTATTTCTTGACGCTTGCTATCATGATAAGTTATATTGTTAGCACTCAATCTTAACGAGTGCTAAGTTGTTATATACTACGTGTTACAATTTACAGGACGTTATGCTAGAAGACCATCTAAAAGAAATGCTCGCCATGGTAGTTGAGCAAGTAGTACACACGGGCGAGCCGGTGGGTTCCGGCTATTTGGTCCAAATATACGAGCTCACTATCAGCCCGGCCACGGCTCGCAACTATCTTTCGGCACTCGAACAAGCAGAGTACATCACGCATCCACACACTTCATCCGGTCGCATTCCAACTGAAAAGGGCTATCAATATTATGTGGATCAAATCATGAAACCGCGTTTGCTCTCCAAGAAAGAACGTAATGAGCTGGAAACCGCCGCTCTAGCAACTCATGTGGACGAACGCAACGTCAAGCAATTGGCAAAATCAGCCGCAGACCTGGCACAAAACGCAGTCGTTATCGGCATCGGCGAAATGGACAGTTTTTACACCGGCCTCTCACAGCTTTTCAGCCAACCCGAGTTCAAAGACTGGAACCGTATCGTCTCCATGTCCGACATTCTCGATCGCATGGACGAGGTGCTAATTACGCTCCGCCAAAAATACTACGAACAGCCCACACCTCTCATCGGATCCGGTTGCCCGTTCGGCCCCATGTGTGGCGCTGTTATCACTTCGCTAAAACAAGGCCACGTAATCGGAATCTTGGGGCCGATGCGCATGGACTACGCGCACTCAATATCTTTGTTAACTCATATTAAGAATCTACTCGACGAAACGTAAATTACCAAAGATCGAATATAGGAATAATCCTTGTGATTATTCGTGCTAAGTAACTAAAGAATACTTGGCACGGATAGGCGCAAAACTCATTTCTACAAAACTGTTAAAAAGTATGACTAAAAAACCTAAAAACGATGATAATTTGGAAGACCAAGAACTTAAGCAAAAAGTTGAAGAAACTTTAGAAGATGTACAAGAAACGGTCGTTCAAGCGGATTGTAAAAAATGCGCGGAATACATGGCCGGCTGGAAGCGAGCTGTCGCTGATTATGAAAATCTGAAAAAACAAGCCGAAGAAGACAAAATCCACTTTGCCAAATACGCCCATGAAAGCATGTTGCAAGAACTTTTACCCGCGATCGACCAATTCGAAACCGCTCTTGCGCATCTCCCCGATACCTCCAATCTCCCCGAACCGGAAAAGAAGCAGATAGACAGCTGGATCAAAGGAATCAAGGCGGTAAACACGCTCTGGCAACAAATGTTTGATGAGATCGGACTGGAGAAAATCGCCACCGACTGCGAATTCGACCCAAACTCCCACAACGCTGTCAGTCAAGAATCCAATCCCGAATATCCGGACGGCACCATCCTAAAAGTTATCCAAAACGGATACAAACTCAAAGACAACGTTCTGCGCCCCACCAAAGTCATAGTCAACTCCTTAAATTCTGAAAGTTAAAATCTGAAATCCGGCAGAAATAACTGATTCAAAGCTGCTAGTTTGTGATTATAGATTGTAAATTTAATTTCTTAATTCATAATTCTTAATTCTTAGTGAGAATCAAAGAATTTAAGCCCAATCGCTCAGATTCTCAGATTCTCAAATTCTTAGATACTCAAGTTATGTCAAACATCATGAAATGGTCTCCTTTCTTCGAACCATTCGAACAATTTGACGATTTTTTCAAAGATGTTCCGGCTTTGGCAGTATCCAAGCAAGGCCTCATTCCGCCCGTGGACATGTATGAAAGCAAGGATACTGTCATTATAGAAACGCCTTTAGCCGGCGCTGATCCCAAAAAAGTCAGTGTGGAAGTCGAAAACGGTGTCCTCACCATAAAAGGTTCTTGCGACCGCAAAACCGAGGTAGAAGATAAAAACTATTACCGCAAAGAGATCAAAACCGGCCAAATTTTCCGCCAGATCTCACTCCCATCTCGCGTGGATGATGATAAAGCCGAGGCCGAGTTTAAAGACGGTATGCTAAAAGTCAGCGTCCCCAAACTCGCCGAGGCAAAATCCAAGTCCATTAAAATCAACGTCAAAAAAGAGGACTAAACGCATCTAGTCCATCAGGCTCAACCCCCACACCCTCTTATCAGGAGGCTGATAACATGGTTGCAAACCCCTGATAAGGGGTTGGGGTTTGTCTGGTAGACTATCCCGGATAGTTCTCCGACACAATCAACTTTATTATTTATTATTTGTTATCTGTTAATTAAAGATTTATGAGTAAAATTCTAGGTATAGATTTAGGTACAACCAATTCCTGCATGGCCATCGTGGAAGGTGGTCAGCCTAAAGTTTTGGAAAACGCCGAAGGCGCGCGCACAACGCCGTCCATGGTTGCGATTTCCAAAAATAATGAACGCCTCGTTGGCCAGCTGGCCAAACGTCAGGCCGCGGTTAACCCTGAAAACACATTGTTTTCCATTAAGCGTCTCATCGGTCGCCGTTGGGATGATCCGGAAGTACAGCGCGACAAAGACTGGCTTCCGTATGAGATGGTGCAAAAAGGCGACGGCGTTCGCGTTAAGATGAGTGGCAAAGAATATTCTCCGGAAGAAGTTTCCGCCATGATCTTACAAAAGCTTAAGACCGACGCCGAAGCCAAAACCGGCGAAAAAATCACAGAAGCCATCATTACGGTTCCGGCTTATTTTGATGATTCTCAGCGTCAAGCCACCAAAGTTGCCGGTGAAATCGCGGGCCTCACCGTTAAGCGCATTATTAATGAGCCCACGGCCGCGGCACTCGCCTACGGCTTTGACCAGAAAAAAGATCAAAAAATCGTTGTCTACGATTTGGGGGGCGGAACCTTCGACGTTTCCGTGCTTGAAGTCGCTTTTGATCCTTCTACCGACCAAAACACTGTTGAGGTGCTCGCAACCAATGGCGATACCCATCTTGGTGGCGATGATTTTGACCAACTCATCATCAAGTGGGCCATTGAAGAATTCAAAAAAGAAGAGGGCATAGACCTTTCCAAAGATCCTATCGCGCTCCAGCGTGTCAAAGACGCTGCCGAAAAAGGCAAAATCGAGCTTTCCACGGCCATGGAAACCGAACTTAACCAGCCATTTATCGCGCAAGATTCAACCGGCGCCAAGCACTTAATGCTCAAGCTTACACGCGCCAAACTTGAAGAACTGGTTGCCGAATTAGCCAAAAAGACTCTCGAGCCCTGCAAAAAAGCACTGGATGACGCTAAAGTTTCGGTGAAAGATGTAAATGAAGTTATCCTGGTGGGTGGAATGACGCGCATGCCTCTTATTCAGTCCACAGTGGAAAAATTCTTTGATAAAAAACCCAATGTAACCGTAAACCCCGACGAAGTCGTTGCCATTGGCGCGGCCGTGCAAGCCGGAAATCTCCAAGGTGATATCAAAGGCGACTTGCTTTTGCTAGACGTTACACCGCTTTCACTCGGCTTGGAAACCTTGGGTGGTGTCATGACCAAACTCATCGAGCGCAACACCACCGTGCCAACCTCCAAATCACAGATTTTCTCCACCGCGGCCGATAATCAACCGTCGGTTGAGATCGTCGTACTGCAAGGTGAGCGTGAAATGTCTGCCGATAATCGCAGTCTCGGTCGCTTCACCCTCTCCGGGATCCCGCCCGCTCCGCGCGGAGTACCGCAGATCGAAGTTACATTCGATATCGACGCCAACGGTATACTTAACGTCAAAGCTGTCGACAAAGCTACAAATAAAGAGGCCACCATCACCATTACGGCTTCCACCAATTTATCAGATGAAGAAGTCGAAAAGATGAAAAAAGACGCCGAAACGCACGCCGAAGAAGATAAAAAGAAGAAAGAATCCATAGAAATCAAGAACACAGCCGAAACAATGGTTTATACCACGGAAAAGATGCTCAAAGAAGCCGGCGACAAAGTCAGCGCTGATGATAAAAAACCTGTCGAAGAAAAGCTTGAAGAGCTTAAAAAGATTAAAGACGGCGATGATTTGGAAGCTATCAAAAAAGTTTCGGACGAACTTGCCGAAGTAGCGCAAAAAGTCGGCGCCGCCATGTACCAAGCCCAACAAGCCGAAGCCCAAGCCCAACAGTCTGCACAGCAAAATCCAGAGCCAGGACCAAGTACCGAGGACCAAGGACCAAAAGAAGGCGACGCCAAAGAAGCAGATTTTGAAGAGAAAAAATAAACTCACCCAACCCCTCTCTTAAGATTAAGAGTGGGGCTTCTGGGTTGATGTGGTAAATATCGTGTAAGCGATTCCAACATTGTTAATTTTTAATTCTTAATTCGTAATTAAGCGAATAAAGTGAGTGTAAGTATGCCAGAATTAAACATAAAAGCCCCGGATGAAATACTTCGCGGGCGCTATGCCAACATGATGCAAGTCATGCACGCCAAGGAAGAATTTATTCTTGATTTCATGTTCGCGCACCCGCCCCAGGGCGAGCTAACCTCCCGCCTCATAGTAAGTCCCGCTCACATGAAGCGCATCGTCCGCGCGCTCGAGGACAACATCCAAAAATACGAACAGCAATTCGGCCCGATCCAAGAAGCGGGTGAACCGACAAAACTATTAACAGGTCAAGATAATCAATAACAGATCGCCAATAGCAAGAGTTACTAAGTTTTGCTTAAATAACTCTTGTTATTTGTCGTTTGTCATTTGTCATTGTGGGAAAAGATTACTATCAAATACTCGGCGTTGATAAAAACGCGTCCGAAGCAGATATAAAAAAGGCTTTTCGCAAAAAAGCGCATGAGCTCCACCCCGATAAAAAAGACGGAGATGAAAAAGCATTTAAGGATGTAAATGAAGCTTATGGCGTTTTGGGCGACAAAGACCGGCGCGCAAAGTACGACCAGTTCGGCTCTGCGGCTTTTGAAAATGGCGGGTTCAACCCCGGTGCCGGAGGTTTTGGCGGGGGATTCGGCGGATTTGATTTTAACAACGCCGGCTTTAACATGAACGTCGAAGACTTTGGCGACCTGGGTGATATCCTGGGCGGTATGTTTGGCTTTGGAGGTAGAGGAGGTCGTGGGAAACGTGGTAGAGATTTGGAGTTGGAAATCGATTTGGATTTTAAAGAAGCTGTTTTTGGCACGGAAAAAGAAGTGGCCATTTACACCAACGCCGAATGCGAAACCTGCAAAGGAAAAGGCGCGGCCCCTGATGCTAAAATCGAAAAATGCGCTAAGTGTGACGGACGTGGCAAAGTAAACGTCCAGCAACGCACAATGCTTGGCGTCATCAATACAATTGCGACCTGCCCGGATTGTCACGGTAAGGGCGAAAAAGCGGATAAAGCCTGCCAAATCTGCCAAGGTTCAGGTATCCAAAAGAAAGAACGCAAACTTGGCATCAACATCCCCGCCGGCATGAGCAACGGCGAAGCACTAAAACTTGGCGGTCAAGGGGATTTCCCCGGCGTCGGTGGCAGAGCGGGAGATTTATACATCAGAGTAAAAGTGCGTCCGCATGCTCAGTTCACCCGCGACGATCACAACATCCTTTCTACCGTTAACGTACCTTTTACCATCATGGCTTTGGGCGGCAAAATTGACGTTGAAACCGTGGACGGCTCGGTTGTGCTCAAAATCCCCGCCGGCACAGAAGCCAAATCAACTTTCAAACTGCGTGGCAAAGGCGTGCCCTACATGAGCGGTTACGGCCGTGGCGATCACATGGTTACTGTTATGCCCGAAGTCCCAAAAAAACTCAGCCGCGATCAGAAAAAACTATTGGAACAATTGCAGAATGAAGGCTTGTAAAAAGAAAAAACGATGTTAAACATCGTCTGAATCAGATAGAGGTAGTCCTGTTATAGAGCGCCCAGATTAGGTACTCCATGGCTTTTTTGGTATGCGCACAGTGCACGTCATCCATAGCAGTTACCGGTAAGCCTCTGTTGGTAGCATGATGAAAGCACCCATAGCCACAAATCGAGAGAGCCGGACAGCTTTGGCAAGCTTCTGTATAAATAGGCAAGGCTTTACGCCATTCATGATCTTGCATCTTTTCGAACATATTAAAGTTGCTGTCATCGATATGCCCAACTTCGTACGTAGAATCAGCGTGGCGGAAAGCAATCTCGCCATGAGGGTTCACGACAAGTTGATTCCCTAGCGCGCCGCAGTCAACATATTTGAAGAGGTGATCAGTGAAATCTCTCATTTTGCGTTCCATCCTATCTTCCGACATGCTCCACTCACGAGCCAGTACATAGGCAAAAACCATCTGCTCAGCTGCGGTTTGGGCATATTTATCACGCGTGATCTCGCCCAGCCTTTCCAGGCTGGAATCTCCAATCAGATTAAAGCTCACATCCCTGACCTTCATCTCGTCATGAGCCCACCTAATCACGGCAGGCAGATCGTGAACCATCTTGGGTGTGATGGTGATTGATAGACTGAATTGAATGCCCGCAACAGACAAAACTTGTGCAGCCTTTTGCACTAGGTCATAGGTGCTGACTTGTTTGCCAAGCATTTTTCGGTATTCATCGTTCAACTCCCGCGGACCATCAATCGAAAGGCCAACACCAACGCCTTGTCCTGCTAAAAAGGTTGCTTTGGCTTCATCCAGCAAAGACCTATTGGTAACGACCGCCATCTTCGTGTCGTCAGGCAATATCCCTTCTGCCATCTTTGCCTTAGCGTACAAAACAGCCGCTCGCAGAGCTCTCCAATTCATAAGCGGCTCACCGCCATAAAACTGTATCTGTGGCTCAATAGGTTGATTTTCAGACATATCGATATGCCGTATAAACTGATCAATCGCAGCTTTGGCAGTTTTGACAGACATCATGCTGTTGTCTGGCTTTATCAAACCTTTTCTTTCTGGCTGAAAACATTGTCTGCAACAAAAATTGCATCCTTTGGTGAGTACCAGGTACAAAATAGACATCGTCGTTGATAGCGAAGATTCAGCAATAGTTTGCTGACGGGTCTCTTCGTCATTATCTTTTCCGTCTATTAGCAACCCTAGCTCTTTAAGAGCGGCAATCCACTCAGCTTGTTCTGCGGATGTATTCTCCAAAAATTCTTGCCATTTCTTTTCTTCGATATAGATGGTTTCAGGGTGTAGGGAATGAAAAATTGCAACAATACCGTTTCGGGTGTATGTGCCGAGGTAACGTGAAAGATGCATCGTACGCTCCTATTGTTTGCTCGCTCGCACTTTATCAAGGAACTCTAGGAAATTGGCTGATTTTTGCCATAGATCCTTGTATTTCTCAGTAAAGCTTCCTTGATGTTGAGGGTATCCCTTTTCTTTCTTTTTTGTTGTCCCTAGAAAGTTTGGTTTGTTTAAAATCAATACAGGTAAAATTTCCCTAAAATCCCAATCTTCCAAAAGGCTTGTAAAACCACGTTCCTTCATATACGCATCAGTTAAAAAATGCACCAGCTCATGAGCAACATTACGCTTAAATTCATTTGGATCATCCAATGGTAGTCTGTAATGAAATTGAAAGCTTTTACCATCATCCTCAATAACAGCACAGGCAAAAATTGAGGGTTTGCCATACATTATTGTCGGCTCATAAAAATCAAGTTCACCCAATAGCTTAGTCATTTCTTTAAAAAAATCATTTTCAATTTTTTGCCAAATAGACTTAGCCTTTACCATTGATTGGTTTAGATCGGCGCTGTATTCAACATAATATTCATCTACGTAGGCTGTAACCGCTTTAGTTCTATCGTCTCCGGGTTTACCCTTCCATGCTAAAAGATCTGGATGCAAATCCAATATCCTTTCTTTGCCAAATTCGTAATCTCCTATTTTTTCGTCCATAAAAGAATCTCCAATATCAATATCCAAGGCTTTGTCCAATAAAAATTCTACTTTTTTCATATAAAATTATTCTAAAAACAGGTAAAAATCGTGTTTGACACTAATTATATACTAATGTTAAGTTTGATTAAAGCAAGTGCAAGGTGTGCTTGTATAACCCTCTCTTCTCAAGGAGACCGTGTTATGGAAGGCGAACCGCTCATTTTCGTCAGGCCCTCGGAATCGGATCGAGCTTCCCTCAAGAGCGATCAGAGCAGTGCGACAGGGAAGTGCCTCTACTGCAGTTCGACTTGCTCGTCCAACTGCAAGTCAGCACCGCGCGGGAACAAGGTGAAGGCAAGGGTCGAGGACTAGGTATAACGGCGTCATGCACAGACGCGCCCCTTACCCTCACTGATCATGGTCAGTGGGGCTTTTTAAATTAATGACAAGAGGTTTTATTAACTCGATTAGTAGTCAACGCCTAATATGTGCTATAATAAGCATATATGGACGTTGTCTTGTCGACCTTGGCAAGTATTGATTGGGCAAAACCAAGTTGGGACCTATTTGTGTACCTGTTTTTTGTTATAGGCGCGCTTTTATACGGATTTTCTCTTGGACGTGATCGTATCATCGTCATCCTCGTCTCAATCTACATGGCTCTGGCAGTCGTGGGTAACGCGCCTATTGTTAATCAATTCAATTTAGCATTTCACATATCAGAAAATATAATCTTGCGCATCACCTTCTTTTTGGGAGTTTTTGTTGTCTTATTCTTCTTATTATCACGTTCCGCGCTAATCAAAACAATCGGTGAAAACTCGGCTCCCGGTAAATGGTGGCAAGTAATAGTCTTTAGCGTCTTACAAGTCGGACTGCTAATAAGCATCACACTGTCTTTTTTGCCCGCCGAAACTGCCAATGCGTTTAGCGAGCAAACCCGCCAGATTTTTATCAGCGATTATGGTAAATCAGCGTGGCTAATCCTCCCCATAGTTTTCATGGCAATCAGCCCCAAGAAAAAAGACGGTTAAAAAACGACCCGAAAGAGTCTTTTTAATAAGGATACAGTTCCACATTGGGCATGGCTGAAAAGATATTCCCTTAAGAATCTTGTCTAAAACCATTACTTACCATATTCGCGAGTTTGGCGTTCTAAGTAGGAAAAACTTGAGCTTCATGAAAGTTAAATTTTAACACGCTTTCTGAATAAATGTGCAATGCTTTGTTTTTCAACATCAAAATGAGGATGACGCTAAATTAATATTTAAAAAAATAATTGGTCAAACCGCTTTTTGATATTGTTAAGTACTATTTGTTTATAACTATCTTTTCTGCTATGAATTCTTTTTCCAAGCGGATGTTTTTAGTTGCGATTGCAGAAATATTGTCATCTATTTTAATGTCATCAATTGTTGCAGTATCAGTCACAAATGGCAATGGAGGAGGGGTGTCTTGCTCGCTCTGCCGCCACTTGTTCATTTTGGTTTCCATTTCTTCGTCTGTTAACGTGAGGTTTATAACAATTTCTGTGCTTGAGGTAATAGCAATTTTTCTTTTATTATCTATACCATCAACCAGTGCATCTGTATTCAAATTTACCGCTTCTACTAATATGCTACTATCTTCATTCTTTAGAACGATACCTATTAAGGAAAACATTTCTTCGGAGTTTTGCAGAAATTTTTCTCTCGCCGTTTTATAACCGTCTTTATAACCCTCATCGTATGATGATAAAGATTTAGCGGTTCCTGTGATTATACCGCTATCATTTTGAGCTAAACGTTGATTATTCACATAAGCGTTTAACGCAACTATTATCAAAGCGGTTAATACCACGGAAATACTCAAAACCACTAATATGTATCGACTCAAAGATTTTTCAGTTTTCATAATTTATATATAAAAATAGTTAATTCAATTATAACAAAAAAAACTCTCTTTGCCCTGTTAATTACTTTTTAGTTACTGGCGCCCTCTCTTATTTTAAGAAAGGGGATGGGGGTGAGTAAAGCCTCAGCCTTTTATCCCCAAAAAAAGCTGTAAACATAAATGCATAGCATTTGCAATCTAGCTCCGTGGATAATTTATATTTTTTGCTAATTTTAGTAAAATATACTGACCATTGCCTTGACTGTTCATTCATTATATGCTTATATTAGAGATCGATAGCGAATACCGGGCACTAATGCCTGGTTATCCGTGTGTCGTCTCATGTATTTGCATCTTTGACAACTGACAAGACCAACAACGCGCTTTAAGCGCGAGAATAGGGGAAAACCATGGAACGCAACCTGAAGCCGCTGTACGTTTGCGTGTTCGTAATGGTCGCAGCCCTCGTGGGTTGCGGCGGTGGTAACAATTCTACTTCCAATGACACTACTGGTGGTTCTGCCGGATCTAGCAACTCCGGCGGTTCAGCCGGCTCCGAGCTCGACGGTGACGTTTGCGCCAAATCGCTCGGCGGTACGTGTGATGAAGAGGGTGCTGTTGACCCGTGCACTGACTACGTTTGTGCCTGCGGACAATGGCAGGATCCCGACAATATTCAATGCCCTGACGCCGGTACGGATGCCGAGCCGGATGCGAATGATCCTGATTCCGGCGTAGACGCCGAGTCTGACGTTGATCAGCCCGATGCCCCGCCTTCTCCTGAGGAGATCTGTGGCAACGACAAGGATGACGACGGCAACGGCAAAGCCGACTGCCAAGATGATGCATGTTCGTCTGAGCTCGAATGCCAGGAAGAAGTTTGCGACGGCGTAGACAATAACGGCAACGGCCAAGAAGACGAGGGCTTCACTTGCAAGCTCGGATCCATCGGCAATTGCCAAACCGCCTGCGGATCGTTTGGGACCATGGAGTGCGAATCCGGTTGTGAGTGGGGCGCTTGCCAACCTCCGGTCGAAAACTGCACCAATGGCAAGGACGACAACTGCAATGGCAAGACCGACTGCGAGGATCCATCCTGCGCCAGCCATGCCGTGTGCCAGTGCGATGCTCCAACCGTGGGCGAATGGTGTAACACGCCCTACGTTCCCGGGGACTTCTTCGAGTGCGAGCCATCGCTTCGCTGTGATTGCTCGTTCAAGTGGGATTACGCCGCAACCGGTGATTATTCGTGCCAAACCGAAGAAGTCTGCAATGGCTTCGACGATAACGGAAATACTGTAGTCGACGAAGGCTTTGCTTGCATCAAGAATTCCAAGCAAGAATGCAACACCTCTTGTGGATCCGTCGGTCAGCAAACCTGCGACAGCACCTGCAATTGGGGTACTTGCCAACCGCCTGTAGAAAACTGCTTCAGTGGCAGTGATGAAGACTGCGATGGCGATGTTGACTGTGATGACTCGGATTGCTCAAGTCTCCAAGCTTGCCAGGAAGAAGTCTGCGACGGCTTGGATAACAACGGCAATGGCCAAACCGATGAAGGTTACGAGTGTATTGCCAACACTGCTTACCCCTGTACCAACGCCTGTGGCTACTCCGGCACCGCGGAATGCAACAGCTCTTGCGAGCTTGGCACCTGCGTTGTCTTCGAAAATTGCTACTCCGGTGGCGACGAAGACTGCGACGGCAAGGCCGACTGCGACGATTCGGACTGTTCGGCACTTCCCATTTGCCAACCCGAAAACTGCACCAACGGTGTGGACGACAATGGCAACAACCTTGTCGACTGCGACGACCCAGAGTGCAGTACGGAACCCGTCTGCCAACCCGAAAACTGCACCAATGGTGTGGACGACAACGACGACAAACTCGTCGACTGCGACGATCCGGACTGCGCCACTGACGTGGCCTGCCACGACTTCGGTACCTGCTCCACTCAAGGAGCGCCGGGAACCGGCAGTCAGTGTACAGCTTGGGAACAAGACAATGTACCCAATAGCGTATTCCTGATCGAAGACGGTTGCGCAAACAGCCTGTACGATCAATGGGCTATGGGCTATGATTACAGCAGTGCCAAAGCATTGCACCTCACCGGCAATCACACGTGGAGTGAAATAACTCTCCCCGTGCCCGGACATGGCGGCAGTGCGATGGATGTGATCTGCCTCGGTCAAGACCAAGTGTTCATTAACTACACAAACGACAACGGCGGTGTGTTTCTGCACTGGAACGGCTCCTCGTTTGTCGAGCTCATGAAAAACCAACTCGACGACCTGGTGGTAATGGGGCTCTGGGGTACAGGAGCGGACAACCTTTGGTTCTTTGGCTTCGACAACTCGCCGATCGAGACCCTGCCTGGATACATGTATCACTGGAACGGCTCCACTCTGGTCAAGCACGACCTGCCTGACTTTGGTGATAAAGTGTTCCGTGGCTACGACCTCTTCGGCGAGCAAGATGACCTCTACCTTGCCGGCTTCGCGGCTGACCCTGATGACTGGGGCAACCCAGCGACTCACAAGTCCATGCTCCTGCATTGGGATGGTAACTCCTGGGCCAAAGTGCCGGGTTCGGACTCGATCAAAGAGTTCACCGGGATTCATGGTTCTTCCTCCTGTGACATCATGGCTGTTGGCGGAAAGCATACTGCCAACGGAATCGTCGGGGCAACTTTTCAACGCAACGGCAACCAGTGGGTTACCGAAACACATGACAGCTTAAGCTCCATCGCCTCGGTTGTCAAGGTCTCGCCCTACAAATTTGTCCTGCAGGCTCACGAGCAGTTCGGTGCTAGCGGACAGGTCTGGATGGGTACCCACAACGGAAGTTCTGTTGTCTGGAGCGACGACTTCATCTACAAGTCTGAAGGCTCCCGCTTCTTCTCGAATGGGCCGACCTGGAAGGTGCCCGGCACGAATGTCATCATGGCAGCCGGGGACGGCGGGCATGGTTCCGGTGACCCTCAAGGTCCGGGCACCTATGCCTTCATCTTCCGCGCCACTTGTCAGTAAACCAAAGCGAGCACTCGCTCGCTAACTCCTCAAACCCCCGAGTCCTTCGGGGGTGTTTTTTTTGGTTATAACTCCCTCTAAATCTCCCTCTTAAATCAAGAGGGAGACTTGCGAGCTTGAGTTAACTGAGCTTTTCCAACCCCCTTCTCTTGATTTAAGAGAGGGGGAAGGGGGAGAGTTATCAGTAAATCAAGAGGGAGACTTGTTTTGTGATAAAATGTAAAATATTAACATATGGTTGAGTTGTTTAATGAGCCAAGTAATAAAGAGTTAAGAAAAGATTTAAGGCGAAAGCAAACTTTCGCGGAAGATTTATTGTGGCGAAGGCTTAGAAGGAAACAAGTGCTTGGTTATAAATTTTTCCGTCAATTTGGAGTATTGAATTATATTTTAGATTTTTATTGTCCTAAAATAAGGCTTAGTATTGAATTAGATGGTCGATATCATCAGAAAGTAATAATAGTAGAATCAGATGCATGTCGTACACAGGAACTGTGCAATTTAAATATCACTGAAATTCGTTTTACAAATGAAGAAGTGATTAATAATATAGATAAAGTTGTGAAACAAATTCAACAAAAGATCTTTATTCTAACTTCATAGCCCCTCTCTTGATTTAAGAGAGGGGTTGGGGAGAGTTATAACTGTGGAAAAGCGCAAGCTTTTCTCTGCATGATGTGCTATAATATACTTAATTATGAAAAAGCTTGTCATTTTATCGTTTAGCGTTGCATTTTTAGCGTTAAGTGTTTTCATCGTTAATGCCGCAACATTCGAAGGCCCCCCAGCAGGATGTAACGACCCGGAAGGAACGGGTTGTAACCTGGATGGAGTAATTTGGAACCGCTCCACTGCGGATCCGGCGCAAAATGCGAGTTATCACATAAGCGGAGATAGCCGTACGGATGGCAGTGCTAGGGTGGGTAACGGTCTTCGAGTCGATAGCAATGGGGCAAGTATTTTTGGTGATGTTTTGGTCAGCGGTAAAAGCAATGCAGGTAATGGTATTATTGAAATGTGGTCAAATGGTGATTTAAAAATGACAGATGGCAAAGCTCTAAGAGTAGATCTAAACAATGCGGCATCTGCTCTAAATATAGGTAATTATGGCAATGGAGATTATCCTGTAAACGTAAATATCCAAGGTACAATTTCAGTAGCCAAAGATCAAATATTAAGTTGGGGTGGTACACCAAATGTGTCTGCGCCACAATTTTGTCTTGACGGAGATTGTATAACATCATGGCCGTCAGGTGGCGGTGGTTTAACAGAAGCTCAAGCTGATGATTTATATGTTAACGAAACCGGCGACACTATGACCGGCATATTGGCAGGTACCCAATTCCAAGCTAATACAAACATCAGCTCTCCGGTTTATTATAGTGGAACTTATGGCACCCCTCCCTATGGAAGATGGTGGAGAGATGAAATTGAATTAGTAGATTCTAATGGTCAACTAAATCTAAGCGCAAATACATTGCAATTTATTCGCCAAACCTGGTCCGGAAGTTGGCCGGTTCAGTTTGATTTTAGGTCTCTTTCTAATTATGGCAGTGTTGTTGGCCAAGCTTATTTTGGCAATTTGGATACCATTGGATATTTTTACAAGCCAAGCACAGGCGGTAGTTTAAGCATTCTAGATGGGTCTGATACTCTAATTTCAAATGGAACAGCACGTTTTAATGACAGCGTATGTATTGGCGGTGTCTGCAGAACTGATTGGCCCGAGGGCGGAGCGGGGGATATCACTGGTGTCAGCGCCGGAACAGGAATTGATGGAGGTGGAACCAGCGGGAATGTGAATTTAAGTATTAACCCTTTGTATAGACTTCCTCAAAGCGGCTGTTCTACCGGATATACGGTTAAATGGAACGGCTCAGGGTGGGGTTGTGCTCCTGATCAAAATTCAGGTGGTGATGTAACGGGAGTATCTGCGGGACACGGTTTAACCGGCGGTGGATCAAGTGGTGACCTCACTATTGACTTAGGTGGAGGTGATGGCATTAATGTTCATCCTAACAACATCGAAATTGCATCCTCATTTCGCTTGCCGCAAACCTGTCTTAACGGAAAGATAGCAGTTTTTAACGAATCATCCGGTGTTTGGGATTGCGGTCATCAGGCAACAGGTGATATTACAGGTGTTAGCGCGGGCAATGGCTTAACCGGCGGTGGATCAAGTGGATATCCTACTATAAATGTTGGCTCGGGCAATGGTATAACTGTAGCTGCGGATACGGTCTCTGTCGACACAAATTATTTAGATGGACGATATCCTTATAAGAATACCAACGCATCAATGAATTATAGTTTAAATCTCATTAATAATAGGTCAGGAAATACTGGATGGGTTGCACTTAGAGCCGATGGCGCGGAGGCGTTATGGTATGATGGTACAAAAATGAGTTGGGGGTTTGATGCTACATATAACCTGTTTCATAGTAAAGTTATTTTAAGGGATACAAACGATGCAAGTACAGCTCTTAATGATTTTGGTGCATTAATGATTGGTTATGAGGACTCCTCTAATTTGCGATTTGATTCTAACGAAATATTCGCCATGAATAATCACAATTTATCGACACTGCACTTGCATGCAGACGGTGGAACAGTTAGAATTGGTCAAAATTCAGGCGGTTCTGTTATTTTTGATGTGAATGGAGATGCATATAAAGTTGGCGGGGGCTCTTGGGGTGACTATTCAGATGGACGACTAAAACAAGATATTCAACCGATGACCAATTCATTAGATCTTATTAATCAATTAAATGGAGTAAATTTTAGTTGGATCAACCCAGAAGAACATGGTAATAATAAAGGTAGAGTTGGGGG
The DNA here is from genome assembly GCA_964345995.1 of uncultured Gammaproteobacteria bacterium. GTDB lineage: Bacteria > Patescibacteriota > Patescibacteriia > 2-12-FULL-60-25 > 2-12-FULL-60-25 > MWCR01. The sequence continues at coordinate 28,925 of CAYFST010000007.1, read as the reverse complement.
CTTTATTGCGCAGGATGTAGAAAAGGTTTTTCCGGATTGGGTAGAAGAAATTGACCCGCAAGAGGGTGATGAAGATTTGGTAAATGGTAAAGCAAAAGCTATTTCGCTCCCCGTTGAATTTGATGCTCTTGTAGTAGAGTCAATAAAAGAGCTTAAAAACGAAAACGACTATTTAAAAGTTAAAATCGATGATCTGAAAAATCGCATCGAAAAGCTGGAAAACAAATAACCAACCGACCGAGGCTCAAACCTCGGTTTTTAGTCTTTATTTAGTGATTTATCAACTCTTTGCAGTTTATAGTTTATAGTTTATAGTATTTATCGTTATGCTAAAACTTTGGAATACGGAATCTCGCACACGCGAGGCTTTTGGTCCTATATCAAGCGACGAAGTCCGCATGTATTCTTGCGGCCCCACGGTTTACATGCGCGCCCACATCGGCAATTTACGCGGTTATGTTATTTGGGATGTGCTTAAACGCTTGTTCATTGCCGATAACTACAAAGTTACGCACGCCATGAATATCACCGACGTGGGTCATCTTACCGATGACGCTGACGAAGGTGAAGATAAAATGATCAAATCCGCGCGCGAACAGGGGAAGACCGCCTGGGATATTGCCAAAGAATACGAAGAGTTGTTTAAACAAGACGCTGACAAACTAAACATAATTTTACCCGAGCCACCTTTGCTGTGCCGAGCCAGTGAACACATAAACGAACAAATCAAGCTCATTCAAGCTTTAGAAGAAAAAAATTACACGTATCGCACAACCGATGGCATCTATTTTGATACAGCTAAATACCCCGAATACGGCAAACTTTCCGGTCAACCCCTCGAAGAAAAACTGGCCGGTGCGCGCGTTGAAGCTTCATCAGATAAAAAAAACGGTACTGATTTCGCTCTCTGGAAGTTTAGCTACCCAAACGGAGTCAGCTATCAAGAATATTTAAACATTGCGACGCGAGACGAGGGACGTGAAACAAGCGACGTCGTGCAAAGACAAATGGAATGGGAAAGTCCCTGGGGTCTAGGCTTCCCGGGCTGGCACGCGGAATGCTCGGCTATGAGTCACAAATACTTGGGACAACCTTTTGATATCCATACGGGTGGCGTGGACCATATTCCGGTTCACCATGAAAACGAAATCGCGCAGAGCGTTTGCGCTTATGGCGTGCCTTTGGCCAACTTTTGGCTACATAATGAATTTCTCACTGTTGACGGCCACAAAATGAGCAAATCGCTGGGCAATACTTATACTTTATCTGATCTGAACGAACACAACATCGAACCCCTAGCTCTACGATACTTTTACCTGGGCGCGCATTACCGACAAAAGCTGAATTTTACCTGGGAATCAGCCAAAGCAACTCAAAACGCGCTTAACAAACTCCGTGATTTGGCACGCGAATGGGATGCTCCAACAGAAGTCAGTCTCGAATATGATGATAAGTTTATGGCTGAAATTATGGACGATATAAATACCGCGTCCGCGCTTGGCGTGCTCTGGGAAATGGTAAATGATACCAACTTGGATTCATCTGTAAAAGCCGCTAATTTAAAACGTTGGAATACAATTTTGGGCCTGGGCCTTGGCGATTATATCGCCAGACCTCTCGAAATTCCGCAAAACGTACAAGCTATCGCCGAGCGCCGCTGGGAGGCTCGCTCCAATAAAGACTGGGACACAGCCGACGCTTTGCGCCTCGAGCTCGAAAACCTGGGCTGGACAATGGAAGATGGGGACAATAATTACAAACTCAAACCAAAAAAAATGATCTAACGATCATTTTTTAAATTTTCAAATAACGATCAGTCGTAGGGGCAAATCCTTGCGGCGCCACTCGAAACTCGAAGAGTGTAGTGTGGTGTTCGCCCGTGCCATTGTACTTGATTGCTAGTTCACCTTCGGTGATAGCGCGGATAAACACAAGGTTTATCCCTACAAAATCGAATAATAACTTGTATAAAAAATATCGAGTTCAGCTCGATTCCAACATTCATAATTCTAAATTTATAATTCTTAATTTGGTTTTTAGTTATTTGTTTACATCCATTTTTTATATTTGAAAAAAGTTAACATAATGGCGCACCCGGTAAACATAATCCCCACTATTATCCAAAAACCATAAGGATGATCCACTAGAGGCATATTAATTGCGTTCATACCAAAAACACCGGCCAAAAGCGTCAACGGAAACACGATAAAAGATACAATGGTCAGCGTTTTGACTATCTCATTTGTCCTGTATTCGGTTAAACTCTGGTAAGTTTCATGCAGTGCGTCGATCGTCTCTTTTTTTAGCAATAATCTGTTTTTTATATCGCTTGTATCATCAATAAGCTGTCCGTAAAAGACATCTAATTTTTTATGTTTTTTATAGTATGAATCAAAATAAACTCGCAATTTTCGCATAATTTCGTCATGGCCCTGCAAAGATTGCCTGGACCTGACAATATTTGTTTTAACTCTGAGTAAATTTTTAATAAATGCACGGCTGTAATTATCAAACATCGTATCTTCAATTTCTTCGATATCATTGCTCATGACTCTAAAAAGCGGATAAGTATTTTCTATCAGAGTATTTAGAAGAAAATAAAGAAGGTGGGGGATAGTGGACGTGTTGGCAGGCTCAACTTCTTTATAAAACTGTTGCAGTGCCGATACTTCATTGATATCCACGGTTATCAGTTTATCCGCTGTTATAAAAAAATCAATTTCCGCTGTGTGTATCCGGCCCGTTTCTTTATCTAAAATCGGATACTGTAAAACCATGAAAGTATAATCTTGTCGGTGAGCTATTTTTGGGCTCTGGATGGGCGGACCAACGTCTTTCAAATCAATGTCGTTTAAATTATATTCATTTTTTAGATATTTCAAAACACGTTGGTCATTTTTTTTGACCATTATCCATTCAAATTTTCCGCAATTCGTAATCGAAATGCATTTTGGCGCCCCTTTAGCCGTCATTCCACTCATTATAACACAAAAATCCACAAAGTCGCATAAACTGTCCGGCAAAACGTATCGCTGTATGTTCTTACTTGAGATAACTTTTTATGCTATAATTACACCGTCCACATATGCCACAAACCGTTCAAAATGATACTCGTGCACAAGAAATAAATCCGGAAATTCCACCGGCGACAAAAATTGAAGAGCCTTCGCGATTCCGAGAGGATATTTCGGGTTTGGAAGCGGATAAGGATGCCTTAAAAAAAGCAAGGGTCGAGCAAGTCACAACCACCGAAGGTCAAGTATTCGAAACTCTGCGCGCGCCGAAAGAACCCATTCCCACGCAAGAACAAGTCCAAGAAGCCGAACAAGATCCGTTTCATAAGATAGAACAAGAAGTCGAAGCCATCTTACAAGCCGAATTGGTTGAAATAGATAAAAAAAACAAACAGCTAAGCGGTTTATTTACAGAGCTTCCGCCGGATATTCAATCGGTTTTTAAACAAAAAGGCGAAGCAATCGCCAATGAAATCGTTACCTCGATACGAGAGTTTAAATTAGATCCGGCACAACTGCAAACGGATATCAAAGAATGGTTAAAACTCATACCGGAAGTCCACAAACCCTGGCTCGAGCAAATGGCCACGCTCAAAAAAGATAAAATTCTCAATCTTTACAACCAGCTTAAGCGCGACCCTAACTATCTAAACTAGCTCGCTACAAGCTACATGTTATACATTTCATGATATTTGGTACCTTTTCAGCCTTACAAATAGGCCTTACAACACAAACCGGAGGGGGGCTACCATTAAGTTCCGTCTTTTATAATCCTTGGGTAATTTTTGTATTTTGGTCAGTTATAATTACAGCCGTTCTTATTTTTGTATCTTGGCTGGTCAGGCGCAATTTGCATTTAAAAGTTAAATTTAAACGCTCACATGAAAAAATCGTCTTAAAAATCAAAGTACCCAAAGAAGTGCGCCGTGAAGACGTGGAACAACAAAAAAGCCTTCAACAAATGCAAGAGCTGATTGGCTTTACTGAGACCATTTTCCAAACAATCGGTTCCATGAAAGCCGAAAAAGGTATTCAAAGCTGGTTAACGGGCCGAGAAGATGTGCTTACTTTTGAAATAATTTCGCATAAAAGTTTGATCATGTTTTATGTTACCTGCCCGGTAAAGCACCGACAGTTCGTGGAATCGCAAATACAAGCACAATATCCGCATTCATCCATCGAAGACGTGGGCGATTATAACATATTCTCACCCAAGGGCGTGGCCATCGCTTCGTATCTTGCGTTTAAAAAACCCGATTATTTTCCCATTAAAACCTACGAAAAGATGGAATCCGATCCCATGAATACCATCACCAATGCTTTATCCAAGCTGGACGATGAAGACGGTGCCGCCATTCAATTCGTGGTTAAATCGGCATATGCCAAATGGCGCAAAGAAGGTCTGCGCATAGCTCGCGCCATGCAACAGGGTGTAAAATACTCTGAAGTTAAATCCGGCGGAGTTGGTAAAATCCTCAAAGAAGCGAGGGAGGCGTTTGGAGGTTCCAAAAAAAACGAAGAAATCAAAGAAAATTATCGGCTTTCACCCATGGAAGAAGAAATGGTTAAAGGCTTAGAAGAAAAAGCTTCTAAAGCCGGAGTAGATGTTAACATCCGAGTCATAACCACGTCCGAACATTTCGAAAAAGCCAAACGTTACTTGGACGACATCTTAAACGCTTTCGGCCAATATAACGTTTTTGAATACGGTAATTCTTTCAAAGTCATCACTCCGCGCGACCAAGAGCAAATTATATCCTTTTTTATTCATCGTCATTTTGATCCTCGCTACGGCATAGTACTTAACTCGGAAGAATTATCTTCTTTATGGCACCTACCTTTACCGTCTACCGAAACCCCAAGAATTGACTGGCTACTTTCTCGTAAGGCACTGCCCCCGTCCAACATCCCCCGCGAAGGCATTTTGCTTGGCCTTTCCGAATACCGCGGCCATACATATGAAATCAGGATGAAAGACCAGGATAGAAGGCGCCATTTCTACATCATCGGTAAATCAGGTGGAGGTAAATCCGTTTTCATGCAATCCATGATTAAGCAGGATATCGAAAAGGGCAAAGGTGTCTGCGTAATGGATCCTCATGGTGATTTGGCCCGTGAATGTATCGAATTTGTTCCTAAAGAAAGAGCTGAAGATGTTATCTATTTAAACCCGGCTGATTTTGAACGCCCCATGGCTTTAAACATGCTGGAATACGATGAAACCGACCCCCAGCAAAAAACCTTCGCGGTCGAAGAAATGCTTAAAATCTTCGATCAATTATACGATCTCAAAGCCACGGGTGGCCCCATGTTCGAATACTACATGCGCAATGCCATGCTTCTTTGCATGGATCATCCCGAATCCGGGTCAACGCTCGTCGAAATACCCAAAGTCTTAGCCGACGACCAATATCGTGCTTTCAAACTCAGCAAATGCAAAACTCCCAGTGTGCGTGATTTCTGGATCAAAGAAGCGCAAAAAGCCGGTGGTGAAGCTTCACTTGCCAATATGGTGCCTTATATTTCCTCCAAGCTCACTCCTTTTATTACTAACGACTTTTTACGCCCGGTCATCTCCCAGCAAAAATCCAGCTTTAGTTTTAGAGAGGCTATGGACGAAGGCAAATTGATTTTTTGCGAATTAAATAAAGGCAAGCTGGGCAATATCAGCTCCTACCTTATCGGTATGATCGTGGTTGGTAAAATTTTAATGGCCGCTTTGGCTCGCGGAGACATGGACCCATCCAAACGCCGTGATTTCTATCTCTATATCGATGAGTTCCAAAACTTTTTAACCGATTCCATCTCCGCGATTCTATCTGAAGCACGCAAATACGGTCTCAATCTTATTATCGCCCATCAATTTATCAGCCAACTTGCTCCCAAAAACGATACGGCTATCCGTGACGCCATATTCGGTAACATGGGTTCCATGTCCGCATTTAGGATCGGTGCCGAAGACGCTGAATTTTTGGAAAAAGAGTTTTCACCCACATTTACAAAATTCGATCTCATGAATGCCGAAGCATTTACGGTTAACATTAAATTACTAATTGATAACACAGCTTCCAAACCCTTTAATTTAATGCCCATCAAGGCTCCACCGGGCAATAAAAAATTGGCGGAGATGGTTAAGGAACTTTCTAGATACAAATATGGCCGCAAAAGAGAGCTCATCGAGGCTGAACTTCAGGAACGATACACAGAGATTGATCGCATGGTGCAAGAACAAACCCAGGCTTCTCGATCTAAAGGCGGATTTGACTTTTAGTGATTCACGGGTAAACTAAAAGTGTGTTACAATATTCATGTGGATAAAAAAAAGTTATCCACATTTAACACAAACAAAAAAATATGCCTACAACACCACAAGATAGCGTCAATGAAGCCGAAAATTATATAGATCATGACCAAGAGCCTCAAGACCAATCAGCATCACCCGAAACTGATGAGTTACAAAATGATGATGAAACAATAGTCTTAAGCGCCATTGAAACCAAGCTGGCGCTGGCTCAAAAAATGATAACCAACCTCAAAAACGAGATTGGTAATTTGGAACGCTTGTTGGCGACAGATGCTGAACCCGCCGATATAGAGCAATTTATCAAATCACAACCTTCCGAAATGGGTGAAGATCTTATGCATCCCGCTAACGAAGGCAAAATCGTGGAAGGGGTATTTGACGGTCAAAACATGATCGGTTCAGATGGCAAAACCTACATAGTACCTCCTAATTACGCTTCTAAATCCAAATTGGTTGAAGGTGATATCATGAAACTAACCATTCAGCCCAATGGAAGCTTTTTATATAAACAGATCGGCCCAATCGAACGTCAACGAGTCATGGGAGTACTGAGCAAAGATGAAATCACCGGAGATTGGAAGGTAATAGCCGAAGGTAAAAAATACAATATTCTCACTGCATCAGTTACTTACTTTAAAGGAGATAACAACGATGATTGCGTTGTGCTCATACCCAAACAAGCTCCATCAAAATGGGCCGCCATGGAAAACGTCATCCATCGGGTATAAAAGTTGCATAATTAAAATCTAAATTGTGATTTAAAACTTCGAATAATTGGTTTTTAAAGAAGAAATACGCATCAAGTATGCGTGTTTTTAGTTTGACTAGGGTTTGTTTGGTAAGTATTCTTTGTTTGAATTGTCAAACATTGTATGTTACAAGATACATAAACTATGAGTAATTTAAGCCGGCTATATCGCCCGCAAACATTTTCAGATATCAGTGGCCAACCACGGGTCACGGAAACCTTGCGACGTGAAATAGCGCAAAACAAACTCGGTTACGCTTATTTATTTTCCGGTCCGCGCGGAGTGGGAAAGACTACAGCCGCGCGCATATTTGCCAAAGCCGTTAACTGTTCGAATCCGCAAAAAGGCGAGCCTTGTTTGAAGTGCGAATCTTGCAAACGCATCGCGAACAATCAAGCGATAGACCTCATCGAAATCGACGCGGCTTCGCATCGCGGTGTTGCCGAGGTGCAAGAATCCATCATAGACCATGTAAAATACTTACCGGCCAATCTCAAATACAAAATCTACATTCTGGATGAAGCCCACATGTTAACCGACCATGCCTGGAACGCACTGCTTAAAACCGTGGAAGAACCTCCCGAATACGCGATATTCATCTTCGCCACAACTGAGCGGCACAAGGTGCCTGCCACCATTGTTTCGCGTTGCCAACGTTTTGAATTCTCACGCATCGATCCGCAACAAATAATTTCCAGGCTCAAGATGCTGGCTGATAAAGAAACAGTAAAAATAGATGACGAAATTTTAGCCACCATTGCATCTAAAACCGAGGGCTGTCTGCGTGATGCTGAAAATATATTGGGTCAACTCTTCAGTTTGGGTGAAAAAAAGATCACGCCTGATATCGCCGCTATCGTCATCCCCGCATCGCAAAAACCAATAGCCGCTCAATTGCTTGAACTTGCCTTAAACTCAAACACGGAAAGTATTTTTACCAAAATAGACGAACTTGAAGCCGAAGGGTTATCTTTTATACCGCTTTTTGATGATTTGATTACATCTGCTCGCGACTTGCTTATCGCGTCCAACGTTGAAAAATACAAAGAACAATTGGCACGGGGGACCGAGGCCCAACAGCACCTCGCGTCCCTGACCGCGCGAACGAATACGCTTCGGCTTATCCAAGCCTCGCATATTCTAATGGAACGACGTCGCGAGGCTAAACACGGCATTGACCCTCGCTTTGCTCTAGAGCTAGGCCTTGCCGCAATCGCGACTCTTGAGCAATCCCAAATTCCCCTAGATCCTCCTTTAACAAAGGAGACTCCGGATAACAGCCCCTCCTTGTCAAAAGAAAGGCATGAGGTGAATTTCAGTAAACAAAAACAAACCAAACAAAATAACGCTAAGACAGATAAAATCAAGGATGAAGAATTCATGAAAAACGATGAAAGCCTAAAGATAGATAAGGAATCGGCGCAGGTTATCGCAACAAAAACGCTTGAAGTCCTGGATCAGCCACCACAAGAGCGTAGCGAACCAAAATCGCAATCATCCACAACATCAATAAAGATTGAAGACGTGCATAGAATCTGGCCGCAATTTTTACAAGAATTTGAAGACCATAAATCTCTTTTATTTGTTCTGAAACCTTGCCAAGCCGTGAGTGTTAAAGATAATTGCATTAGTTTAAAGCTTGAATTCGCTTATCATAAAAAAAGTTTGGAACAAGTACAAAATAAAACTATTATAGAAAATAAAATGGCAAAACTTTTAGGTGTTGAAAAAATTTCCATCATGGCGATAATGGATGATGTAGTCATTCAGCAATCACAAAATTCACCCGCGAAAGACACCGCCAATTCCATCCTTGATGCCTTTGGAGGGGAATTGATCAATTAATTCTTGACCAAAAGTGCAACTATCAGTAATATAATCCCGTATTCCGGGGTCGTCTAATGGTAGGACTACAGACTCTGAATCTGTCTATCGGGGTTCGAATCCCTGCCCCGGAACCACTTTAAAATCCGCATTAGCGGTTTTTAAATACCAAACTACCAACCCTGAAAACTAATCGAAATTCGAATCCGTAACCGGTAAAAAAATAAAAAATGATGAATATAAAAAATACGGTTGTCTTGTTTTTACAAGCGAGCTATTATATTAATATTATACTAAAATTTAACATAGTTCATTAGAACATATCAGACATTTTGAACGTCTGAAATCTAATAAAATAATTTTATGAAAAAATCATTTTATTTATTGTTTTTAGGTGGCGCGCTTATTGTGCTTGCCGGAGGCTGCGTGCAGTATGAAGTAATCGGTCAAAACGGTGAAGAGAATCCTTTAGACGCCCAACCCACAGTGATAAGCGATGCCGAATCTCCGTCAGCTACAACAACCGAGCCGGAAACCGTCGGAGGTGCCCGCGACAGCCACGGATGCCTTGTCGGCGCCGGTTATCAATATTGTCCATCCAAAGAAAAGTGCCTGCGCATTTGGGAAGAAAAGTGCGATGAGATAGATGAAAACGGTTTAAAGCAAACCTTTGCTACGGAAGACGAAAATCTCGCTGCCTCCGGCACAATTGCTTACATTAAAGCATCCGATCATTACGGGCAAAACTCTGGCAGTCAAATTTATGTCACAGAACTAAACAAACGCGACTGCTCGGGTTGTTACGATGTAACAGTCAACTATAAAGTCAATATCGATAATCAAATCTTGCGCATAACAGCCACTGTATCCATGGATGACTGGAATGTAACCGACATCAATCTGGCGGAAGTACCGATTCAAGAACGTACCGCCAATGAATGCGTTGACGCGGGTGGCAGAGTGGTCGACACCATGGAAGACGGCGCCTGTAAATATCAAGAAGCGTACGTTGGTAATATTTCCGACCGCGACCAACCCAACATCTGCTGTAAATAACCATTTTCTATAAAAGATTAAGGATTAAGAAATTAAAATTTATAAATTTCTTTTATACTTTATCCATAAAAAATGAATTTTTTAGCACTTCTTGGTACTCTTGCGGCAATGCTTGGAGGGGCCCTCACTGACTCGCCTGCGGTGGCCGATCCTGTTTTTACATGGCCACTTAAAAATACCGAAAATCGTCCGTTATTGCTTAATTTCGGGATGTACGTCACGCCCGATCCCAAGCAAAACCCCATCGATCCGCCCGAGCGCTGGACCGGCTATCACGCGGCTCAAGATATCGAAATATTTCCGGATGAAATTGATAAAGACGTCCCTGTTTACGCCACGTGCGATGGTGAAGTTATTTTTGTGGGCGAGGTCAACGGTTACGGCGGTGTGTTAATTCAGTCTTGCAAGCTAAACGCCGAGGAAATTACTGTTTTATACGGTCACATTAATCCGAGTCGCATCAAGGTAAATATAAACCAAGTATTAAACGCGGGAGATGAAATCGGAGTTTTGGGAGATCATAAAACCCGTGACGCTGGTTATAACCGCAAACACTTGCATCTCCAACTACATCGTGGTCCTGAAATAGTGTTAAGTGGCTATGTCTCCCGGTCGGAGAGCTTATCGTCTTACATCGACCCCGCAACAGTTTTAAGCCAATAAAAAACGCCTCCTAAAGGCGATCTTGGCGAGTAAGATTAACAATTGCCATTTGGCGCATTTGCCGTATCGCATCCTCACTACTATCCTCATCAATAAGTTGCCAAAAGTTAACAATAAAGCGGTCGTCCCGCGGTTCTTTTCTGATTGTAGCCAAAAGAGCACATTTGTCGGGAGGTAAAGCTTTAAACATGTTGGGAGGAATATCTCGAGAAGTCTGATCCCGCCTCAATACGCCAACCATTTGTAAATAAGCGCAGACCAATTGTTTATCCGCTTCTGGATAAACGTAAAACTTTTTCAGTATGGGAATCGCTTCTTTAAATGGTAATCCATATCTGCCAATAAGTCCGGTTGTAATGTAAATTTCTACCATTTGTGCCTCCTTTAAAGTACGTAATTAATAATAGCGAATTTTCAGTATCTGTCAAGGTTCAAAACATCAAACCTGTAGGCTTATTGTGTTTTAATAATAATTGCTAATTACTGATTGTTTATTTATAATTAAACTGTTTATGTATCCAATCATCGGTCTTGTAGCCCCAAGTGGCGCCGGCAAATCCACGCTCATCATGGAGGTTTTGCAACGCTATCCTAAACTCGCGATTGTTAAATCTTTCACCACGCGCCCGCGCCGCGGTATGGACGATGATTTGTTTTATGAATTTATTACAAAAGATGAGTTACGCGAAAAAGAAAACTCTGGAGTTTTAACGCATGTATCAGAATATGCCGGCAATTATTATACTAATGATAAAAAATATCTAAATGAATTACTTAAACAAAAAGTCGGAATTACGGCACTTGTTGAATCGGGTGTCAGGTTTTTACGAGAAGCTGGTTATCAAGTTTATGTAATTAAAATAGTACCGGAAGCACACAAAGAATCCTGCGACGTGAAACGCTTAATCGCTGACAAAGAAAGGCAAAACGAAAGTCTACCGGCGGATCTGAAGGTCGTAAATTCACACCAACCCGGCGGCAAAGGAAAAGCCGTAGAAGACATTTGTAAATTTATCGATACTGTTGTTCCTTGACAAAGTGTCGCTTTTCAAGAACATTGTAAACACGTGAGGAGGTCAAATGAAGCGGTTTCTAAAACTTTTCGTCCCCTTGTTCTTTTTAAGTTGCGTAAACGCGAGTTCACAAAAAACCGACACAACGCCCTCTGTTTTGCCGGTAAAAAAACAAAAAAATACTAACCGATTTACACCCGACAAACCGATTAAAGTAAGCTGGATCGAAGTAAAAACCGGGGATAAATTTTGGGATGTTCTTAAAACCAATAATAAAAACGTTGCGCTCATAGGTACTGAAATTTGCCCTCCCTGCGAATTAGCCAAAGCTTGGTGGGAAGAACAAATAGCTCCGCCGGGCTGGCAATTTGTCTACTGGCAGCTAAACAGTACAAACGATTATTTGACGCGCAGTTTTAAAAGAATTTTCCTTGAACTCGAACATAAGGATAATCTTACATTGCCATATTTGAGTATTATTGAAGACATAGGCGATCCTCGACGCAACAAAAAAATCACCGAAACATTCAGCTCTTACACGGATTGCACTGTCGGTGCCAACAAATTTTTGTTAATGCATCCACAGGGTATCATTCACTTCTAACTTCGCTTTGCGGAGTCTTTTTTAATCGATATGACCGGAATTTCCATACTATTATCAGGATTATTAATTTTTACTATCTTTTTTTAAAATTAGTTTTATATAATTGATTCGCGACCCGAAACAGAGTTTGGTAATATTTGTATGTTTATTGATATTTGAGTATTATTTGTTAAATATGATAAAAATGCTTTCCTGGAATGTCAACGGTTTGCGGGCCATGCTTAAAAAAGGCTTTCAAGACTGGATGAAAAGATCACACGCCCAAATCATCTGCCTGCAAGAAACAAAAATCTCATCACTCGAACAATTGCCTCATGAAATAATTCATCCGCCCGGATGGTCATCTTGTTGGAATTGCGCAACCGAAAAAAAAGGTTATAGCGGTGTGGTAATATTCAGTAAAATCGAACCCAAACAATATATCACGCAATTTCCGTTTGGCATTTTAAATCAAGAAGGCAGGTTGACGGGCGCGGATTATGGTGAGTTTATTTTGCTTAATGGCTATTTTCCCAATGGCGGCATGGGCCCGCATCGCTTGCAATATAAAATGAAGTTCTACGAAGCTTTTCTAAAACTTTTAAAACAGTATCAAAAACAGGGCAAAAAAGTAATTTTTTGCGGCGATGTGAACACCGCCCACAATGAAATCGACCTCGCCCGCCCCAAAGCCAATGAAAATAATACTGGCTTTTTACCCATGGAACGCACCTGGATAGACAAAGTTATAAAAGCCGGTTATATCGATACTTTTCGCGAATTTCATTCTCAAACCTTAAAATACTCCTATTGGGACATGAAAACCCGCGCACGCGAACGTAACGTGGGTTGGCGCATAGACTATTTTTTTGCCGACAAAAAACTTAAACCCAAATTGCAAAACGCGGATATCCATACCCATGTAACAGGGTCGGATCATTGCCCGGTCAGTTTAACTTTATAAAAATTATTTCAAAATTTAATTCTTTAATTTATTATTTATGACCGAACAATCCAAAGAACAAGTCTCGCTATCTAATGAACAGCAACAAGTATTTGATACTGATGCTGAAAATTTACAAAAAGCCGGAGAAGAAGCCGGCATTCCTCATCTCGAGGGTCGCGTTAAATTCGGTTTAGACCCAGCCGCCATGATGTTAATGCCCGAAACTTCGCCGTTAACACAAGAAATGGCCGAAAAGTTAAACATAGATCATGACAAAGTACTTGATCTTATCAAAGAACTGCATAAAAAAGGTCCATGGGATTTTGCCGAACGACTGAAAGATGCTACAGAGCCCGAAATTCAAGCATATATCGCCCTCGCTTCTTTCTGCCATGAAAAAGGCTGGCCCGGTTATGAACCCAATGAATACCTGGAAGATCGCAAACGTGTCATTTCCGATCTGGAAAAATATGAGCCGGATAAAATCGAAGAATATCGTCAGCAGATCAATGATAGAATTGATGGCTTGGAAGACGCCTCGGTAACCATTGATGGCAAAGAAGTTAAAGTGGCTTTTGTAAATTCTGATGCCGCGCTACCGCTAGCCATGGAAGGTTATAAAGGGTGTGTCGTACGGTCTGGTGAGATGAGATTTGTCCAAACGGCAAATATACCGGACTCAATTCTTGAAACTCAAGGATTAGTCAAAGGATTTGGCGAAGTTTATGATCCAAAAATCGATGGCTTTAAGCGTGTACCGGCAGATACAAAAGGAGCTCGTATTGTTTGGGTGGACAGCGGTGATGCCGATAAACCGCTCGATGATATGAAGCCTAGGGTTAAGCGCATCGCTCCCGGATTTATTCTTGCCTATGATGATGAAGATCTTGCGCTGGAACTTGTGAAAACCGCGGTCGCGGTCAAAGAAAGTTAAATAGTAAAGCAAGCGTATAAACAGTCGTGCACACGCGGCTGTTTTAGTTTTGCTCAATTGTGCTAAAATAACCTGGATGAATATGCAAAAATATTATTTTCTATTGGCTATTGCCATAATCCTGGTATTTGGCGCGGGTTGCAATCCGTTTGCCAATAATGATCCTCAACCTGAAACTCAACCTCAAGAAGAACAAACCACTGCCAACGATGTCGACTATGGGGATTCACAAATGGCCGAGGATACCGCCCTATCCAATCCGGCCACGGTTTATTGCCTTAATCGCAATGGTGAATTTGAAATGAAAAAAACTTTGGCTGGCACAACCGAGGGCTATTGTACATTGCCCGATGGCACAATATGCGAGGTATGGGCCTTATATAAAGGCGAATGCGGTGAACTCAAAGAACTTGAAGAAGAAGAAATCTCAACCTCAACAGATGACATAATCGAGGACGAGACAGAGTCTGCTACAAGCACTGCGATGGATAACGAAACATCAGCAGAGAACCGCCATGGCGAGTCTGAAGATGTTGATGAAAAAGACAATGAGGATTCTACAGCCGATAAAAGTAGTCAAAGTTCTGAAAAGAAAAAGAAAACCGGTAAAATTGATATCGCAGTCAAACCCGGTGAAGAAGCCGGTGAAATCTACATGAGCTGGGACACGCACGAACTGGAAGCACCCGACGGCTACATAGTGATGCTCTCCGGCGATGAAGATCTTTCTTATCCGACGCAGTATTATCACGAATTGAGCAGGGAAGAGTCCTATTCATTCACCTGGATAGATCTCAATCCCGAAAAAGAATACTATTTCCGCGTTTGCATAAAACAAAACGACGACTGCAAAACTTACAGCCCAATCATAAGCACTTATCCTCAATCCGAGGAGGAGGATGAATAAATAATCAAGTACCAATACGTTGTATGCGGTACCCGGTACGTTGAACTCAATTATGTTGAATTATTTAGATAAAAACATGCGCGCCGATCTTTCCGCGACCGACAAAATCACCCCCGCTGAAATCATGGACGCGCGCCACGAATTGCTTAAACTGCACAAAGACGGCGCACAGGGCTGGCTAAATATTTTGGACGACAAAAAACACCACAAAGCCGTAAAAAATGCCTGCAAACAATTTGGCAAATATAAACACCTTTTAGTCCTGGGTATCGGCGGCTCCGATCTGGGCGCGCGGGCCGCATTATCCGCCCTTAGAACTAACGGCAAAAAAACAATCGTACATTTTGCCGGTAACACAACCGATCCGGATGAAATAAATGCAATTTTCGAACAAATCCCTTGGAAGCAAACCGCAATCAACGTAATCAGCAAATCCGGCGCTACTCTGGAAACTATGAGTGTATTTTTTGCCGCCAAAGAACGCTTGGAGAAAGCCGTGGGAGCTAAAAAAGCGGCCAAGGCCATTATCTGCACAACCGACCCCGAATCGAGCGCCTTGCTCGATTTTGCCCGCGACAAAGGCTATGCCACATTACCTGTGCCACAAAATATCGGCGGTCGCTTTTCGGTTTTGAGTTCTGTGGGGCTTTTTCCAATGGCTATGGCCGGAGTCAATATCGACAAAATAGTCGCCGGCGCCAAAAAACTTCGCGATGAATGGATCAAATTCGGCGGCACTTCGCATAAAATAGATCGCTATGCCGCGCACCATGTTGCTCACTGCGCCAAAGGTCGTACTATTCATGTTCTATTTACTTATTCTTCGGCATTAAAACAAATTGGACAATGGTATCGCCAAATTTGGGCCGAATCGCTTGGCAAATCAGCCGCTTTTGGTCCTACGCCGGTTGCGGCACTTGGACCTACCGACCAACACAGTCAGTTGCAACTTTATCAAGACGGTCCGGATGACAAAATCTATACGTTTTTAACTGTTAATGTCTATGGTTCCAAACTAAAAGTTTCCAAAGAAATCATAAAGTTAGACAATTTCGCATATACCAAAGGTAAAAATTTTGACGATTTAATGCACGCCGCGGCAAAAGGAACCTCGCAATCCCTTGCCGATCAAAAAAAACCCGTCGGTAATATCAACGTTAAACAATGCGATGAAACAACCATGGGAGAATTGTTCGTTTTTTTTGAAATTGCCACGGCCATGACCGGTTTATTGGCTCATATTGACCCGTTCAATCAACCCGGAGTAGAAGACAGCAAGAACCGTGTCCAAAAAATTCTCAACTAAAAACTATCGCCTAACCGTCATTATATGTTATAATATAAAGTAAATAATTATTATTTCTTATTTGTAATTTCTTAATTTATAAATATGGCAACCAAAAAGAAGAAGGCGCCCGCAAAAAAGAAGGCGGCACCTAAAAAAGACAGTTCACAGGGCAAAAATTTTCTGGCAGCCGGCTTGGTAGCCGGAGCCGCTTTGGCCGTGGGGACCGCATATTACCTAAATACCCCTAAAGGCAAAAAAATGTTGGAAAAAGCCGAGAAAAAGGCTTTAGCCATGCAGAAAAAACTAACAGCCGAACTCAACAAAAAGAAAAAACTCACTAAGGAAAATTACGAAGATGCTGTTAAAAAGGTTTTGGCATATTACACCAAAACCAAAGATATAGCGGCCAGTGAAGCTCCTGAAGTCAAAGAATACCTGCTAAGTAAATGGAAAGATGTGGAAAAAGAGTATAAAGCAACGGCAAAAGACGTAAAGAAGAAAAAATAAAATCCAACAAGTTTTAAAAATCAGCACTGCATCCGGGTGCTGATTTTTTACTGATAGATGGAAGTTAGCGGCTGTTAGATATTTGTATTTTATCTTTCTTAACATCTATCATTACTTTCGAATTCTCGTCTAATTCGCCTTCGATAATTCTTAACGATAGTTCATCAAGAACTAAATCCTGTATGGCACGTTTAAGAGGTCTGGCGCCATATGCCGAATCATAACCCTTCTCCGCTATGAATTTTTTTGCCTTGTTCGTAAAGTTAATCTCAATTTTCTTTTCTTCTAAGCGCTTGGCAACTTCTGCCAATTGCAATTCCACAATTTGCTGTAAATTTTCTTTCGACAAAGCGTGAAACACTATCGTGGCATCGATTCTATTTAAAAATTCCGGCCTAAAACTTTCTTTTAAAAGCTCGAGAATTCTGGTTCTTGTTTCTTCGTTACTTATCGTGTCGCCGGATTCAACATCACTAAAACCAACCACACCTCCATGCGCGCCGTCATGCAAAATCACGTCCGAACCCAAATTGGATGTCATAATCACAATCGTATTTTTAAAACTCACCGTTCTACCTTTACCGTCAGTCATTCTGCCGTCATCCAAAACTTGTAAAAGTGTATTAAACACCTCGGCATGCGCCTTCTCAACCTCATCCAGCAAAATTACAGAGTAGGGCTGTCTGCGAATACGATCCGTAAGTTGGCCACCCTCATCATAGCCAATATAACCCGGTGGAGATCCGATCATGCGCGCTATTGCGTGCTTTTCCGAATATTCACTCATATCCAATCTCACAATCGCTTGCTCATTATCAAACATGGCCTCAGCCAAGGCCTTGGCGAGTTCGGTTTTACCCACACCTGTTGGACCCAAAAACAAAAATGAACCTATCGGCCGCTTGGGTTCGGCTAAACCGGCTCTAGATCGTCTAATCGCGTTAGCAACCGCGGAAACGGCCTCATCCTGACCCACGACTCTTTTATGCAATTCATCTTCAAGTTTAGCCAATTTTTCCGCCTCGGATTCCAACATCCTGGCAACCGGTATATGCGTCCAACGATTGACCACGTTCGCAATATCTTCTTCGGTAACCGCGTCGCGCAATAAACCTCTTTTGCCCTGCATTTTTTTTAGCT
Source organism: uncultured Gammaproteobacteria bacterium (assembly GCA_964345995.1). Taxonomy (GTDB): domain Bacteria; phylum Patescibacteriota; class Patescibacteriia; order 2-12-FULL-60-25; family 2-12-FULL-60-25; genus MWCR01. The sequence continues at coordinate 10,997 of CAYFST010000007.1, read as the reverse complement.
TGTTTTCCAGATCTTTTTGCTGGTATTCCTTTTCCGGTATCGTGCCATACCTGATTTCCGAAGCTTTATCCAAATCACCGCCACGTTCAGCGATCTCCGCCTGATTTTTCAATTCCTCAATCTCTTTTTTATTATCCTGTATTTTGTTTAGCAATTCTTTTTCGGCTTTCCATGCCAATTCCAATTCATCTGATTGTTCACGCAACTCAGCCAAATGCTTTTCAACCTCTTTTAAACGCTCTTTGGAATCATTATCATCCTCTTTCTTTAATGATCGTTTTTCGATTTCCAAAGTTATCATTTCCCGCTTGATCCTGTCCAAATCTTCCGGCATTGAACCAATCTGCATACAAAGAGCCGAAGCCGCCTCATCAATCAAATCAACAGCTTTATCGGGTAAAAATCTATCCGAAATATACCTTGTCGATAGTTTAACCGCCGAAATCAGAGCATTATCCGTAATTCTAACACCATGATGCAGTTCATATTTGTCTTTGATGCCACGCAATATTGTAATCGCGTCCTCTTCCGTGGGTTCTTCAACCATAATTGGCTGAAATCTGCGTTCTAAAGCCGCGTCCTTTTCGATATGCTTGCGATATTCTTTAATGGTAGTTGCGCCTATGGCGCGCAATTCACCGCGTGCTAAAGCCGGTTTTAACAAGTTGGACGCGTCCATGACCCCACCTTCGCCCGTGGCTCCGGCTCCGACCAAAGTATGCAATTCATCAATAAACAATATAACTTTACCTCCACTGTCTTGAACTTCCTTTATTAATGCCTTAAGTCTTTCTTCAAACTCACCGCGAAATTTTGTTCCGGCGACCAACGATCCCAAATCCAAAGAAACTAAGTCTTTATCTTTTAAAGATTCCGGTACATCGCTCGAGACAATTCTTTGCGCCAAACCCTCCACAATGGCTGTTTTTCCTACGCCGGCTTCGCCGATTAATACCGGATTATTTTTAGTTCGTCTGGATAAAACCTGCATCACGCGCCTAATCTCCTCATCTCGACCGATAACCGGGTCCAATTTTTCTTGACGTGCCAGCTCCGTTAAATTACGACAATACTTTTCTAAAGCTTGATATTTACTTTCAGGTTCGGGCGAATCAATAACGGCACTTCCACGTACATCTTTTAACGCTTTTAATATCGCATCTGTTGTAACTCCACTATTATTAAGAACGGCCGAAACTTCGGAAGGGGAATCCGCCAAAGCCAGCAATAAATGTTCCGTGGAGATAAACTCGTCTTTAAAGTAACTAGCCGCTTTTTCGGCCTGTACCAATACTCTCGCCGTTTGTTGACCGAAAAAAATTTGCCCCACACCACCACTTAAAGTAGAGGATGATTGTGGTAGCTTATCTAATACCTGTTGCATTTCGCCGGTTAAAACAGCAATATCAATCTGTAATTTTTTTAATATAGAGGGTACTACGCTACCCTCCTGTTCCAGCAAGGCTAAACATAAATGAATTGGCTCCAATGCTTGCTGGCCTTTTTCCGATGCCAACTGGTGAGCGTATGCCAAAGCTTCTTGGCTTTTTGTAGTAAAATTTTGCGGTATCATATAGTTAGCACTCTTATAGAGTGAGTGCTAATATTTATAACACAATATTTTACCCATGACAAGTATCTGCATATTGCGTAATATGATTTTAGATTAAGTAATTGTGTATAAATATATGCCTAAAAAAACCAAAAAAGCCCGCTTTGCCACTGTGATATTTAGTTTGCTCATTGGCTTATTTATCTGGGCAATTTACGGATTAATATCCCAATCTTTCAACATTACCGATTTATGGGGAATTGGCATCGGAGCTGTTTTATCAGCTTTCTTTGTTACTGTAATGATGGGCCGGGCATTCGGTTATATCAGAGCATTTTTAACCATGCTTGCTATCATTGCGGTTATATTCCTGGCCATGCTACTAAACAGCACGCGAGCCTGGCCTTTTGGCATGTCAATTTTTCACGATATTTTAGGTTGGCAATACCGAGGCATTCCGTGGCCGTTACCGTTTTTTTGGGGCAGTATAATCGGGGGTATTTTTATACTAAAAAAGCCCTCGCAATTATACAATGATACAAAAAACCTCTTTAGTTGGGCTTTTGATACCGCGTTTTTAACCATGATTATCTCATTGGCTCTGGAACCTCTGGCAAAAATTAGCAGAATAATCACTTGGGTCAACCAAGGCGGAGGTGTATTGGGAGTGCCTTTATCCGCGTTTTTGGGCTGGTTTATTACCGCCTTCATAACCGTTTTTGCGGGAATGATGGTTTTAAAACCTTGGAATGCAAAAAAAACGCATGAAGTGCATTATCTTTTACCTTTATCTTTCACTGGATTTTTCATCCTAACGTTCGTCATGGCTACTGTCTTGAATATTGCTCTGATTCAATTACTGTCAGTCATATTTGCTGTCTATTTTTTACTCTTAACTCTACGTTTATTAAAAACGCAAGACACAAACTTAATTGAAAACGATTAATTATTCAACTGATTGTTTTCTATTTTTTCAAAAGTCATGGTTCGTTCCAATAGCGGCAACATGGGTCTTTCAATGCTAAAAAAAGTATTAAAATCATTAAAACTTGTTACTGTTTCGCTATTATCACTTGATTTTGAGATTTTAACCAACTCATTGTTTTCATTAACGCATAAAGAAATGGGATAATACTCACCCTCCAGTTCATACATGGTGGAATAGTTTTCGCACTCATTGATAGCATCGTTTCTGATATCAAATTCAGCGTCATTGGGTATGCCCAAAGAATCAAGACCTTCGCTTGAAGCAAGCATTGTTTCAAAAAAGGTTCTGCCAAATTTTCGAATTATTGTATCGTTTGTTATTTTCCAATCTTGATCCGAATAACGTGCATAGGCAGTTTCGCCCACGATGATAATTTCAATCTCCGTGTCATTATTGATTTTTAATTTTGCTTGCATCCTTAATGGTTTAACATAAGAAATCTCACTATGAAAATCACCCTCATCACTAGATTCCTCCAATACTGCCGTAAAGCTTTTTGCATTTCTGAATGATTTAACAGCCTGTTTTAATTTATCTATTTTAGCCTCATAAGAATTTGGATCTTTCGCTTCCACCGGATGAATATATGGCTGCTCTCCGCTTAGCGAGGTATTTTGATTGTCTGTTTGCGCATCTTTACTTACATACCAAAAACCCGCCGCTACCACCACTACAAACGAGATGATCGGTATAAGCAAAAGATAGTAATATTTATTATTCATAGTGATTTCTTGTTATTTGCAAACTTATTGTTGTTGTAGTAAGACCGTTTCCCGCTTCAACCAACATGATATTTAAACCTTTTTTAAGATCCACACGCGCTGTAAACTCCTTATCCGTCACATCAACTCTTTTATTGGCTACAAATACTTTTTCCTGATCGGTTTCTCCTTTTATCAGCATTGATTGAGCTGTTGTGGATGTGGTCAATTTCGGCTCAAGAATATCCAATATGGGTATATTTGTTTGCTTTTCCCGAGAAGCGCTAACGCCGTCCATCAAAGATGTTTGAACTGTACGTGTATCCATACACCCATTGCCAAAAACCGTCACCAAAGCAATGGCAAGTACCGTAATCGATATCGGACTGAACAACTTAAAAAATCTCATATTAACACCGTTATCTGATAGCTAGAGTCTAGCGCCTGCCCAAGTAGCTCGAGTCTGGTGTCTTATAGTTATTTTACCACATGACTACCAAAAACGCATCAATTGAGCTAAACTGCTCATAGTTAACCAAGTATAACTTCAACTAACAGCTGTCCACCATCAGCTAATTACTGTTAGCTAAATAATTATGTTACACATAGTCGCCACGCCAATCGGCAATCTTAACGATATCTGTAAACGTGCTATTGATTCTTTATCATCAGCCGATCTTATCCTTTGCGAAGATACGCGAATAACCAAAAAACTTTTGGATGCGTATCAGATAAAAAAACCTGTACAATCTTTACATCAGCATACAGAACAAAAAAAAATAGACTCTCTGATAAAAAAGCTTCAAGACAACAACAATATTGCTTATGTTACGGATGCCGGCACACCGGGTGTCAACGACCCCGGAGGACGACTCGTAGCTGAAGCTTTACAAAACAATCTCACCGTCAGCCCGATTCCCGGACCATCCGCTCTCACTGCGGCAATTTCAGTTTGCGGCTTTCCGATGGAAAAATTCTCTTATTTGGGTTTCGCGCCAACCAAAAAAGGCCGTCAAACTTTTTTTAAAGATATCATGCAACGTGACGAAGCTGTCGTATTTTTCGAATCAACGCATCGTTTAATTAAAGCCCTCGAATCCATCGTCGACGTGGGACGTGGGACGTCGGACGAAGGACGATACGTTTGCGTCTGCCGTGAAATGACCAAAATCTATGAAACAATTTACCGTGGTTCGATTGAAAAAGTGCTAATTGATGTCAAAAACTCCAGCGCGAAAGGGGAATCGGTTATCATCCTGGCACCGAAAAAATATAAGGTATAATTCTTCACGCAATCAAAAGCGACGGCATATAGACGCATTAAACCAACCTTGATTCTTATAGCAAATTTTTTATAAAAAAACCGTTAATTTATAACGGACTTGTAGATACTCGATAACTTGTATCTTTGATAAACTCACGCAATATATTGTAGTAACCCTGTGCGATTGGACCCAACTCCCTGTCTGACAAAACCATATCCATATAGTAAGAATCTAATTGCGTCGCTCTCACAGTAAGCTCCGAAGCGATAGCATATCCCAAATTAGCCATCAATCTCTCATATTCATCTATCCATTCCCTTGTAGCACCATAACATTGGAGCGATATATCAACTTTGTACTTGAGTTTGCAGACTTCTCTGATAGTGGCCATCTATTGCTCCTTCTTAAAGAACTTATTTATAATATCACCCTTTAACAAAAAGTCAAGCCTTTAACTTAACTGATATTAATATAAAAAAATTTAAAATATTTAATATAACCAAGGTAATTGAATTAAATGGAAAAATAATCATCTACCTGCTAGAATAATTATAATAATATAACTCCGACATTATTCAAAACCCGCGTAGCCTCAACTGATATTATTTATATAAAAGCTACAAAAAAAATTTAATCTATGACGAGGGGCAAAGTCAAAAAATCCAACAACTGGCCGATTATTACGGCATTCACTCCACCAATAATTGTATTTTTATTGCACCTGTTCGCTGTTCACTTCAATTTTTATCTTTTGATACCAAATTTAGACGTGCCCATGCATTTTGCCGGAGGTATGGCCATAGCCGTAACAGCAATCCAACTTATAAATACCTTTGAGCACCGCAAAGTTGTTTCTTTTAAAAGTCATTTTTTGCGCGGACTCATCCTCATCTCATTCGTCAGCTTGGCCGCCATGCTTTGGGAGCTTGCCGAATTTTCCGCAGACGTGATCTTGGGCTGGCATTTGCAATACAATCTTTTTGACACCATGACCGATATGATCCTGGGTTTAACCGGCGGCGCAGTCGTTATCGCTTCCTGGGTTTACGGTAAGATGCATAGATAATTTGTACAATCAATCCACAAATAAAGAAATATTTGTATTTGAAAAACCCCTGATGGGGCTTTTAGTTGTCAGGCGGCCAAGAGCTGGCGCATGACATAAATAAACAATAGGCTTGCCTGCCTCTGTTTATAGATTTCCGAGCTTACGGCTTGAAAAGGCGTTTCGCGATTCGCCATGATCCTGCCACAAAACTCAAACACATGGATCGAGGCAAAATCGCCGTACACGAGCATGAAGCCGTCGTTTACCAGCTCCAAATCCGGAGGCTCTGGTATTCGACTCACAAAGTCGAAAAATGCTTCTTCAGCTTGTCCCAATCCCAATTCGCGCAAAACATTCGATATTTCCGCGCCGGTCATTCGTCCTCCTTCGGTTAAAAGAACGAATAAATTTAGCAAAAATCACAGTTCTTGTCAATCGTCCGTGTCTGAAATATAAAATTTTTACTTGAAATAGTTATAACTTTTGACTTTGTACTGTGTTTAGGGTTATTCTAGGCATATTATGGACAAAAAATTCTACGTAACTACGCCGATTTATTACATAAACGATAAACCCCATATTGGCTCAACGTACACAACCGTGGCCGCCGATATCCTGGCCAGAGCCCACCGATTAAGAGGGGATGGCACTTACTTTCTCACCGGAACCGACGAAAACAGCCAAAAAAGCGTAGAGGCCGCCGAAAAATCCGATCAGGATCTGCAAAGCTATTTGGATAACATGGCCAAAATTTGGGAAAACACGTGGAAGGATCTCGGCCTTTCTTTTGACGACTTCATCCGCACCACCGAAGCGCGCCACCGCAAAGCCGTAGAAAGATTTTGGCAAGCCGTGGAAGCATCCGGGGATATTTACAAAGACACCTACGAGCGCCATTACTGCGTAGGTTGCGAAGATTTTAAAACCGATTCAGAACTTAACGAAGATGATAGATGCCCGCTTCATCCCACTAAAGATCTTGAACTGGTTCAAGAAGAAAACTACTTTTTTAAAGCATCCGCGTATAAAGATGCTATCTTGCAACTTTTTCATAAACAAAAAGACTTTGTCCAACCACCGAAACGCCTAAACGAAATTCGCTCCTACGTCAAAACCGCATTTGCTGATTTTTCAATATCTCGTGAAGCTAAAAAAGTTTCCGCCGGCATTTCAGTCCCCGGCGACGATAGCCAGCGCATCTACGTCTGGTTTGACGCTCTAATTAACTACATGTCCGCCGTTGGCTACGGCACAGACGAGGAGCTTTTCAAAAAATGGTGGCCTGCCAATCTCCATCTAGTCGGCAAAGATATTATCAAATTCCACTGCGCCCTTTGGCCGGCTATGATTATGTCCGCCGCTAAGAACGACACGCTTTTGCAAAACGAAGACGGCACGCCAAAACTCCCGGAACAAATTTTCGCTCATGGTTTTTTCACCATCGAAGGCCAAAAAATGAGCAAAAGCTTGGGTAATGTAATCGACCCACTCGAACTCGCTAAAGAATATCCTTTCGACGTAATTCGCTACTTCTTTTTCCGTGAAATACAGTTTGGCAGTGATGGCGACTTTAATCGCTCCCGCATCGCAGAACGCTACCAAGCCGACCTTGCCAACACACTGGGAAACCTCCTAAACCGTGCCATAAACATGAGCCGCAAATACTTCGACAATAAAGTTCCTACTTGCGATACATCGGTTACGACATGGGACGTGCGACGCGCGACATGGGACGTAGAGTCGTTAACCACTCTCTGGCAACAAGTCGAAAAATACTACGACTCCGCCCGCGTAGACTTAGCTTTGGAGGCCATCTGGAACGGCGAAAATGCGTCTCTAATCCTCGCAAACCGCTTGGTCGAGGAAACACAACCCTTTAAGCTGATAAAAGAGGATCCGGAGAAAACAGCCCTCGTCCTCTACACACTCCTAGAATTCCTCCGCAACGTAGCCTGGATGATAGAACCTGTAATGCCAGAAGTCTCAAAACAAATCATTTTCAGCCTCGGTCAAGATCCTAAGTCCGAACTCAGTCAAAAAAACTACAGCCAACTCAAAGCCTGGGGAGGTCTTAAACCGGGTTCCGATCTACCAAAGCCGAAAATTCTTTTCCCAAGACTGAATGAACTGTCCGATTAACGAGTTCGAGCTTAGTCGCTTTAAATGCCACTAACTCGATTTCCAAAGTTAGGGGAGTAATGCCAAAAACACGCCTCGTGCGTCTTTTATGCTATAATAAAATAAATATCGAGCTTAGCTCGATTCAAAAAAATCGTTATTTATTATTTATTATTTGTTATTTAGCTACGTATGGCTCTCTTCAACATTGTATTATTGCTAATCCTGTTAGCCTTCATCGGTCTCGGCCTAAAAGATGGCTTCATCGTCTCCTTGGGCCGCATAGTCGGCGCAATTATCGGATTCGTCGCCGCTCGTGCTTGGTATGTTGCCGCGTCACCGCTTTTAAGTTGGCTCTTACCTGAAAGTTGGTCCAAAGTAATCGCATTCTTGCTGATTTTCATGCTGGTCGATCGCTTGCTGGGTTGGGTTTTTGGTGCTCTCGACAAAACCTACAATTTCATAGCCATGATTCCATTCATGAAATCCGCCAACCATCTTATCGGTGCCATAGTGGGTTTTATAGAAGGCATCGTAATCATGGGTGGAGTTATTTGGCTCATTAAAACATTCAATATTTTACCTTTTGCAATTCCATATGTCGATGGCGCAACGGTCGCGCAAATAATTTACAAAGGCTTCATGAGTTTGCTCTGGATACTGCTTTAATTATCTGAACCTTGATTTTAACTCAGATTCACGCTCATATTAACTTGACGCTGTCGTTCGCGAATCACGTCGGTCGCGGCCGACTGTGACGAACGATGTGTCTTGATTATCTCGCACCATTTAATTATATTTGACGAGACCCCGTTATTGCGGTGGCTATAGGCATATGATTAATTATACATAAAGCAATCAAGTTAATTAGGTTGGTAATCAATTTGACAATCAAGGCTCAGACAATATGTTGATAGATACCCACTCCCACCTCCACTTCGCCAAATTCGATGAAGATCGCTCAAAGATCCACGCTCGCATGGCCGAGTTTAATATAAAAAACATCACAATCGGCACAGCCATCACAACCAGCCGAGATGCGATTGCTTATGCTGATACACACGCAGATACTTGGTGTTCTGTCGGTTATCACCCGGAGCATGTTACAAGCGATTACGAGGATGAAGATGAAAAAGGCGCATTAGATGAGCCATACGATATCAAAGTGCTCGAACAACTCGCCAAATCATCACCGCGTGTCCTCGCGATAGGGGAATGCGGTTTGGATTATCATAGGCTAACCCCCTCCACACCTCCCCCTTGTCATGGGGAAGCTGTTACTGGTCTGCCATATATACCTTATAAAAATGATCTCAAGGAACTTGCTGGTAATTTACAACAAAACCAAACTCCCGCAGAAAAAATCATGTGGACCGAAGTCTTATCTAACAAAAAAGCGTCAGGATACAAGTTCACGAGACAAAAATCATTAGATGGCTACATCGCGGACTTTTATTGCTCTGAACTACTCCTGGTCATAGAAATCGACGGAAAAATTCATGAACAACAAAAAGAGCAAGATACAGTTAGAACTTTAGAATTAGGCGATTTTCTAATACAAGTTATCCATTATTCAAATGACCAAATTGAAACTGATATAAATTCTGTAAAAGATGATTTAAGAAAAAAAATCCTTCAAAGAAAAGAACAGCTAGCGCGTCCCCATGACAAAGGGGATTTAGGAGGTTATAACCAACAAAAACTCGACCAACAGCGCGTTTTTCAAGATCAAATCAACCTCGCAGCCAAATTAGATAAAACTCTCATCGTTCACATGCGCGACGCCGAGGAAGATATGTTAAACGCAATTGCGAAAACTCGCTCTGATTATCCCAATCTAAGAATCGTAATGCATTCTTTCACCGGTACCCGTAAAATGGCACAATCATTGCTCGACCTCGATTGCTATTTGGGCATCGGCGGTATCGTAACTTTCAAACCTCGTAAAACCACTGCTGAAGAAGATATTTTGACAAATATCGTAAAAAAAATACCCCTCGAACAGCTACTTTTGGAAACAGATTGCCCGTGGTTGGCCCCAGTCCCTGTCCGCGGCGAACGCAATGAACCAACCCACGTTCGTCATATTGCCAACTTTATTGCAAACCTGCGGGGGTTGTCGCTTGAAAAAATCAGTAAAATAACAACAGAAAATGCAATGAAATGCTTTAACTACAAGTTTATATCTTGAAAAATAATCAAAAATTCCCTATAATATGTTGGGCTCTTTCACAAGGGAGATGTGCATGAAACTGTCCTGTTATGTTTTCAACCCAATAGCATCAGCCATCCTCCACTTGGGCGTTAAATTCAACATAGGTCTGCTCATACAATATCGTTTGCTGTTAAGCTTGCGTGCTACTGCGCAAATAGCACTTTTCATAGCCTGTTTGTATATATTCATAGAATTGCACAATCTCCATCCAAAGGCCGACACTGTAACCTACATCTTTCTATTTTGCTTTTCCGCTTGCATGGGCATGATCATGGCTATGCAATGTCGTGCTATTTTAGCCGCGGATAAAGAACTGCTTAAAGAACTGCATCTGGCCGAAATCGACGGTAAAGAGGTTATGGACTATCTGCAAAAACGGCAAATGCAAGTTTTCGCCTGGTTAATAATTGCCGTTTGTTTCAGCGGTGCACTTCTATTGGCGGCCGGAAACTTAAAAATAATGTTCCTGCTCCTTGGCCTGCCCGCGGTCATTGATACGGCAATTGTCATCATACTGATCAGTTGGGAACTGCTTCTGTGGAAAAATATACAGCCAATATCAGATATCGAATAACCGCATCTGCGGTTTTTTGCTTAACAAGGATAAAACCTTGACAATCTAGCTGTATAATGATAAGACATTTTTATCTGAAAGGAGTGTGAAATGAAGCGCACGAATACTTTTAAGGGCGCGATTTTCAAACTAAAAGAAAACGCTCAAACAATACAGTATTCCGCAAGTTTTGATATTACGGCGCACACCGCACTACTCAATGGCACATCCGTTCATTTGGCATTTGTTCAAGATTGTAATGACGACTGTGTTGTCTCCTTTTACATATTGAACAACAAACCGCCCATAATTTGTCATCACACAAGATCATGCGACGAAATAATTACGGGCATACCAAACAATCGTTTTGGCAAAGTAGTATTCCCCGAATATTTTAACAGGCTACTTGCCAAATGTGGCTTGACCGAAGCCGAATACCGCGATCTAGTCGAAGAAGCACGCTTTATACTCAATTCCAGTTAACCGCATCTGCGGTTTTTTCATTAACCAGATAAACCACCGGCGATTAGCCGGTGTGTGCGTTTAAAAGCGTAGCT
>CAYFST010000006.1:44242-52915 GCA_964345995.1 uncultured Gammaproteobacteria bacterium | reverse complement strand
ACATCGCGGATTTCACGTCCAATCTCAAAGACCCAAACCAAACAGACTGCTTCCGGAATATCGCCAAGGAGCAAATCCAAAAAACCTTGTCCACAGTACCGCTACCGGGAACAACTCTTGAAGGTATGATTTACATCAAGGGAGAAATGATTAAATGATTATTTATGTATCAATTCAACATGCTAAAAGTCTATCGGGCTGGGCTATCTAGCTTGACCGGCTTTTAGCTTGAATGACTTGAAAATTATATGAAAAATTCAGTTAAGATCGCAATAATCTCCGGTGCGGGTGTAGCCCTGCTGGGCGTTATAGTCCTTGCTCGTTATCTTTATTCGGAAATCGACCGCCTTAAGATGGGCGAACCCATTGCGCCGGTCGAAGACGCACGGCCGGCTAAAACGCCCGACACGGCCACATCAACCCAATCCGGTGATACCAGTCAGGACGTCGAACTTACAAAACAACTTTGCGAAGATTCCGGCGGCCGTTGGAACGCTTGCGGTTCGCTTTGCCGCGCTGAACCGCCGGGTACCATGTGCGCCGAAGTCTGTGTTGAATATTGTGAATGCGGTGATGAAGAGGGTTACACTTGCCCAAATGGTTACACCTGCGCTGATCTCGTTCCCAGTTCGGACGCTCCTAACGCTGTGGGCGTATGTAAAAAAATCGAGTCAGCGGCAAATGCTAAAGAATTCACCAGCCCCGATGACTGGACATCCTTCATCTTGCCAAATGGCACCAAGCTTACCAATCCTTTCAATTTTTACGGAACAACCACGGCGTTTGAAAACACGGTCAACTGGCGGTTGGAGGATAAAAACGGAGTTACCGTCTCCGAAGGCTATGCCAATGTCATGAGCACCGATATCGGTCAACCCGGTCCGTTTCAAGTTACCGCATTTTTAGACATGGTCCCGGCTACCAAATCCGGTAAACTTCACGTCTTTGAAGTATCCGCCCGTGACGGATCCGAGGTGCACAAAGCCACCGCCTCGGTTAACTTCCCGAATGAAACGCAGACAGTAAAGCTATATTTTGGTAATTCAGAAAAAACGCCGAAAGGTCAAGAATGTGAATCCGTACATCCCGTGGAACGCATGGCTGTAAATGGAGATAGCCTGGCTGTAACGGTTCATGAATTGCTAAAGGGTCCGTCAAAGCTTGAAGAAAAGACATCATACTATACCTCTTTGCCCGAGAATATTCCCGACCCTGAAATAATAATCAATGAAGATAAAATTCAACTTGATTTTACGGAAGCCTTGCAAGATCGAGTTGGAGGCTCTTGCCGTGTTAACCACATCTATCGTCAATTAACAAAAACCGTAAAACAAGTTTCGGGCAAAGAAGATATTGTAATTTCCATTGATGGACAAACCCAAGATATACTGCAACCATAATCAAACTAATTAAACATAAAGAATTATTTTATCTTTTTACTTGTTAATTATTAAATTTATGAGGAAGTATTGGATCTTCGCTTTAACCGGCTTCGTGATGTTGATTTGCGTTACGGCGGTTTTTGCTTTGACCCTCACCTCAACTCAGTCCTTGGCTGATACGCGGGTTAGCCATAGCTTAAATGTTACGATTCCGGAAACAATTGTTTTTTCCGAAACCATTAAAAAAACAGATACTCAAAATGCGAAACAGCACGCCAAAGCCATATTACCGCAAGCTAATATTGAGGTCAGCGACCAACCCGCTGATTCGGTCAATCTGTTATTTTTAGGTGACATAATGCTTGATCGTTTTGTAGCCGAAAGATCCCGCCGCGCCGGCACTCAAAAATATCCATTTTTGCAAATCGCGGGTCCGGAAAATAACTTTTTTGACAACTTCGACACAGTCGTCGCAAACCTCGAGGGCCCGGTCACATCACGCCGCGCGGCACCGGACAAGGGAGATGTGGATTTTATGTTTGAACTGGGCATAGCGCCCATGCTCAAAGAGGTAGGCATCGACGCCGTCTCTCAAGCGAATAACCACACGCTCGATCAAGGCCGCGCCGGCGCGGATGAGTCGCATAAGCTTTTAACAGAAGCCGGCTTAACCGTCTTTGGTGATCAAGTTTATGATGACGCAACTTCATCTCTTGCCATCATCGAAACGCAAGGCACTAAAGTCGCCCTGCTTGGCTTTAACATCACCGATAACCCTTTAAACTATCAAGATGCCGAGGCCGCTCTCAAATCCGCCTACGAGCAAGCTCGCTACGTTATCGTCTATATGCACTGGGGAGCCGAATACCAATCCACTCCCAACATGAGCCAAATCGAACTAGCTCACTGGTTTATCGACCAAGGTGTTGACGCAGTCATCGGAGCTCACCCGCACTGGATGCAATCCATCGAAGTCTATAACGGCCGCCCCATCGTCTACTCGCTGGGAAACTTCATCTTCGACCAAGACTGGTCCACAGAAACCAATTACGGGCTAATAGCAAGCTTAAGCATCACCCCGGACGTGACCGAGGTATATCTTCATCCCATTCAGTTAATCAAGAGCCAACCCCACATCCTCGAAGGAGACGCGCGCCAAGCTCGCTTAGACCGCCTCAGTAATATCTCGCATGAGAGCTTAAAAGATCAAATCAAATCCGGCGTCATCTCTAGTCACTAGTAAACCTAGAATCACTCTTTGTAGTTTGTACTTTGCAGTTTATAGTAAACTGTCATCCCAGATAAAAAGTAGCGTTATACAAGCAAATTCGTTAAAATAATTACTATGAAACGCCCCAATAACCAAAAATTGTGCTGCAAAGGCTCAATTTTCATTATAACCCTTCTAGCCGGGATTATTCTCGGTATCGTTCTTCTGGGTTTGATAACCGCGCTATTTGTGGTCGATAAACCGGCAACACTTTATCAACCGGCCACATCTTTTAAAGACGACTCATTAAAATCCACATATTTCGTAGACCACTTTGTTAACTACGGCGGAGAAATCGTCCGCATTCCTAATCATTTCTGTAAAGCCATTTATGACTTTTCCGCAGAATGCTCGCCAAGCATTAAATATTTGGAAGTAAATGCCAAAGAGTATCAGCTGCCAATCGATAAAATCACCAGCGCTGCAACAGACTTTAATAATTATATTGTCTACACGGTAACAGATGAGGAAAAGGCGGATTGTGCTCAAAAAGTATATTCAGTGGATCTGGTCAACAAAACAACCAAAGTGTTAAATGTTCCGGATGATGTTTTTGTCTGCGGAGCAATCGGCACTAATATTGAATCCTTATCTCCGGGCGGGAGATTCGTGCGTTTCGAGGCAACCGGACTCGCATCAGCATATGGCTCATGGTTGTATGATATAAAAGAGAATAAATTGGACACCGTAACAAAGCATAGCCACTATCATGAATTTCTTGATACCAAAAACCCCGACGAACGCGATCGTTACGTCATCTTTGAGGCCGGTTGCGATGAATTGGATATTGTAACTATGGGCGCGGATTGCGGTATGCAGAAGGTCCTCATCAGAGATAACTTGTCAGGGAATACGGCAAATCTAGACGATCTCTTCAATCGCGACGATTACGCAACTTGTTTTGCAAGAAACCCAAGTTTCAGCTTGGATAACAAGAAAGATGCTTTATATATTTATTCAGGGGAATGTCTTGGCGCTGAAAACGTTATAAATAATTTTTCTGATGTTTTAAAATCTTTAGAAGGCGACAACTTAACATATACTAACGCAGATCTAAATTTATCATTCAAATACCCAAATAATTTAACAAAGCCCTCACTAATAAACCTGGAAGATAGTGAGCTAGATTTACCGCTACATGTAGGAGTTGTGGAATCTTACGATAAAATCTCTAAGCAATGGTGGGATGAGTGCGGCGACAAGTGTTATGAAGGTGGTCCTGATTATATTAATGTTTACATTTTTAGAAATCCTAAAGAATTATCTCCTAGAGACTGGGTGATGGATGAGAAATCTAAAGATCATATCTATACAAATTACGATGCTCGAACGCGGGAGATGGAAGAAATCGACGTAGCTGGTCAAAAAGCAGTAAAATACTCTTGGCATGGTTTAGGTGGCGCGGATGTTGTTGTTGTTCCTGATACTCAACACAATTTGATCTATATGCTGAGTGCTGGGTACATGGGTGAGGATTCATCAATTCGTGATGATTTTAAGATAGTAACAGAAACTTTTAAGTTCCTAATGGATGGTGGCCACGGAGATACACTGCAGTAATATTTATCAAAATTAAAAAACTCCCTCGCAGCCGCGGGGGATTTTTGTGAGGCTAGAGCTCCCAGCCCAGAGATTCGATTTGCTCGCTGTAATCTTCGAGCTCCTCGTTGACGATATCGATCTCGTCCATGGAGTCATACACGGCTCCGCCACCATCACTGGGCGCGTAAGCATACCAGATCTCGGTATACTTATCGACAAGGCGTTGCCGCAGTTCGTCCATCGAACCGCATGACGGATAGTGACCTCCCATCTCCTCATGCGGAAAGGCAACCTCGCCGCGTTCAGCGTCCCACCTAGCCTGCTCGAGCTGAGTTCTTACCGCATCACGTGCTTCGGTTTCCCAGAACATGGGCGCGTCGGCAAGTTCGTCTTCATTGCACATCGCAACCTCCTTTTTTGAGATATTCAGCTTAACATAAGCAAGAAAATCGGCAAAGATATAGTCTGGACAAGACTAGATATTTTTGCTATGTTAGTTTGCGTGACTACATGTCGCTTTGTTCTTTTTATGCTTAAATAGGTAAAAATCGTCAACCGTAAAAGAGGGGATAATGAACTACATCCGCAGGCTTCGGCAAGACATCGATAGCAGTTTTCAGTGCCACCATTGCGGCCGTATGGTTAAACCCAATGCTTATTGCATGGAATGCAATCAATGTAAAGATCGTTGTTGCAATTGCCGCGTATCCATTGTTCAGTGCCCAGGCTGTTTTCATGCTTATAAGTCCGATGAAATATGCGTCTGCGGCAAATGCCCGCGATGCTGTGTCTGCGAACAACCTCATCTACTGCAAAAGGGGGCGTAAAATGTGCAAAGTTGATTCGGGTCTCACTTACGAAACATCTGAAGGCGATGATATACTATATATCTGCCAAGAATGCGGTGTGGAAGCTGAAGAAACGGATTTCTGTTTCACTTGCGATTGCTGCTTGCTTTGCTGCCAGTGCCAAGAAGAAGATTCACAAAGAATCTGCCCCAACTGCCAATCTCACGTCTATGCCGATACAATCTGCGCCACGTGCGGCGGCTGTACCAAGTGTATCTGCAATCATGATCCGCAAGCAATATCCGAGACCATAACCTGCGAAGGCTGCGGCCAACAAATAGATCACACGGACATTTGCCCAAACTGCGGGAGGTGCTACTATGGCTGCTGCACCTGCGGATGATACGCTTAATCGCATACGTAGGCGGATATCCAAACCGTCGGTGATTCTTTATAGATGTTTAGCCTGTTCGAACACTTTCGCCGAAGAAGATCTTTGTCCAAGCTGTAGAAAATGTGAATTTTGCTGTGATTGCGGCTTCATGGATCTGTTAATAAAGTCACGTTTAGCTTACAAAGCTTCGCATTGTCCACGCTGTCAAAGGTTTGTGATTCAAGACTTATGTAAAACATGCGGACAATGCAGGTTCTGCTGCAAAACTCACGGGTGCAGCAGTGTTTCCGATAGCTTGGCCACAGATGATGAAGTGGAACTTGAGGTGGAGATTTGCCCGATTTGTGGGCATGGTTATGAAGTTGAAGATTTTTGCAACTGCAACAGCGGTAATTGTAAATATTGCTGCAAATGCTCGGTCCCCAAATAGGGGTTTTTTTTGATCATGATTATCTCGATTGCATGCGGATTAACCGGATTTTTCATATTTGTAGGGATAATCCCTTGTGGTTATCCAAGTTTAATAGAGCGACCAAACATCAGGCATTGCCTCTAAATTGTTGCTACTTTATAATTTTAAGATATGACAGTTTTTACGGTCTCCGATTTTTTAGTCCACATTAACGACGTATTAAAAAAATCCTGGAACTCCACCGAACTATGTGTGGAGGGCGAAGTTTCCGATTTTCGGGTCAGCCAAGGTCAGTGGGTCAACTTTTCTTTAAAAGATGATAAGGGTCTTGTCCCAATTTTTATGACTGTCTGGAATCTGCGCGTGCCTCTGCAAGACGGTATGAAAGTACATGTCTATGGAATGCCACGCATCTACCCCAAGTTTGGCAAGTTTTCCATCAATGCCGAACGAGTTGAACTGGTAGGGGAAGGGGCACTTAAAAAAGCCTTACTGGCATTACAGCAAAAACTCGAAAAAGAAGGCCTGTTCAATGAATCGCGCAAACGTCTTTTACCTGATTATCCATCGCGCATAGCTTTGATTGCTTCGCGCGAAAGCGCGGCCTATGGTGATTTTGTACGAATCTTAAACGAACGTTGGGGAGGGTTGCGGATTAACCTCTACCACGTAAAAGTCCAAGGCGCTGGTTCGGCTGAAGATCTTGTCAGCGCCATCAAGCAAGCAAATGTAAATCACAAAGATTACGATGCGCTAGTAATGACGCGCGGCGGCGGTTCGCTTGAAGATTTAATGTCATTCAACGACGAGCAGGTCGTACGCGCTATCTACGCCTCTAAAATCCCCACCATGGTGGGCATAGGTCATGAACGCGACATCTCTTTGGCGGAGCTCGCGGCCGATGTACGCGGATCAACTCCTACAGACTGCGCGCGCCGACTTGTCCCGGACAAGGCCGATATTTTACGCGACCTCGCCTATCAAACCGGCAACATTGAACGCGCGCTAAAAGATCGCATCAGCTCGCGAAACGAACTATTGATCCGCGCAATGCGCTCTCCTGGTGCCTGGGTCGCGCGCCAGAAACAAGATCTCGCACATAAAACTTCACTCTTAAACGCAGATGTGAGACAATGGCACACGGCGCTCCTTTTGAGACACCGTTCATTGACCCGTCTCCTTGCGTCGCTTGATCCCAAAAGCGTTTTATCACGCGGGTATTCCATGCTTCGCGACGCAAGGGGGCGCGCGATTACATCGGCCGCCTCGCTCAAAGCCGGCTCAGCCGTCACCGCCGTGCTCCACGACGGAGAAAGTGATCTCACGGTCAATAAAGTCCGTACCGGTAAAACAAGTAACCAGCAAAGGTTATTGTAGAGCGTACGGTAAATTTAATTAGATCCTGAAACAAATTCAGGATAACGTATGCTGTCGTATGCCCAAATCAACAAAACTTGACGTCGCTAAAGCATTCAAAGAACTCGAAAGCATTACCGAGTGGTTTGAGGGTGAAAACGCGGATCTCGACGAAGGTTTAAAAAAATATGAACGCGCCATGGAACTGGCTGAAAACCTCCGCAAACAACTTCAAACCGCGGAAAACAAAATCACCGAGATTCAAAAGAAACACAACCAGAACCCAGATTAACCAAAATTATCGCTCAATATTAACCATAATTTACACCTGTAGCCTTCGGCATTTATATAATTAAGAAATACAATCATTCTAAATTCATAATTGTTTAAATATAGTATGTTAATTTTCAGATGGGTCGTAAGTACCCTCGCGCTGCTATTTATAGCCTATGTAGTGCCCGGTGTGGGCGTAGATACATTCTGGGTCGCGCTGTTAACCGCGCTCGTACTCGGACTAATCAACGCCATAATCCGGCCTCTCGTAATCTTGCTCACTTTGCCGATAAACATCATAACCATCGGCTTGTTCACGCTCATCATTAATGCCGGCATGTTTTGGCTCGCCGCTTACCTTGTGCCCGGCTTCAACGTTGACGGCTTTTGGCCGGCTTTTGCGGGCGCTCTCATTTTCTGGGCCATTGGCTGGATCGCGAACGCATTAATCCACGATCCTAAACAATAATCATGCAAAAATCACCCATTGTCATTTCATTGGGCGGTTCCATAGTGGTTCCGAAAAGCGGTATTGATGCCGCTTTTTTGAAAAGTTTCGCCGCGCTAATCCGCTCGCACATCAAAACAGGCACGCGCTTCATCCTGGTTGTGGGTGGCGGCCACACGGCACGAGTCTATCAAGACGCGGCGCGCAAAGTCACCAAGCTGGCCGACGAAGACATCGACTGGCTCGGTATTCACTCAACCCGCCTAAATGCGCATCTCATGCGCACGATATTCCGCGCCGAAGCCCAACATATAGTCATCAAAGACCCGACCCGCGCTCATATCTGGAACCGCCCCATCCTAATTGCCGCCGGCTGGAAGCCGGGCTGGAGCACCGACTACGTGGCAACTCGTCTTGCCAAAAAGTACAAAGCAAAAACCGTCATCAACCTTTCCAACATCAAGCAAGCCTACGACAAAGATCCCGCAAAGCATAAAGATGCTAAAGCGCTAGAAAAGGTCGACTGGAAGTCGTTTCGCAAAATCGTTGGTAATAAATGGATACCCGGCATGAACGCGCCTTTTGACCCTATCGCGAGCCGCTGGGCCTCGCAAATAAAACTCCGCGTTATAATCGCGGATGGTAAAAATCTTACAAACATCAATAAAATTTTAAAAGGGGAGAAATATATTGGAACAACCATTGTCTGAACCGCGATTCACTTGATTATTTGATTAACATGATTATTGTTTAAGTCGTCATTTCGTAAGCAACTAACTAATCACTCATCTTCTCTACCACTGTCCAC
>CAYFST010000006.1:22698-44142 GCA_964345995.1 uncultured Gammaproteobacteria bacterium | reverse complement strand
AGTCGTCATTTCGTAAGCAACTAACTAATCACTCATCTTCTCTACCACTGTCCACTGTCCACTGATCCCTGATCCCTGTCCACTCACCAGCTCATACTGACTAAGATTAAGACCATGACTAAGTACAATCACTTTAGTCTTTTATACGACTCAAAGTGCACTGCGCCATCATCAAACACTTCAACCACTTTATACTTACCCTTGGTAAATATTTCATCATCAAAGATAAAATGCGTAACCTCAAGCATCTGAATGCTTGCGATCGGTCTGGAAAGCCGAGCGTCACCTTTTGTTTCAAGTAAAGGCAGTTCTCCAAAAAACCAATAATTTCTCTGACCTGTCTTTAAAAAATCATAAACCTCCCCGGAGTGTAAATCTTCGGGTATGCATTCTTCTTTTTTGCGATTTCCGTTTTTGTATTCGCTGATATTTCGGAGCGCCAAATCCGGATTAAATTCAACTTGTATACCCATACAACTTTTTTAATTAAAAATTGTAAATTAAAAATTAAAAATGTTGGAATCGAGCTGGGCTCGATATTTTTATATAGTAAATGCCGGAGGCCTCCTTAATTCTTAATTCTTAATTCACAATTCATAATTTTTAATTATTGAGGTTTCTTAAACACAAGGTCTAGCATGGGCATCCAAGCATTCAGCGGGATCCGCAAAACATTTCTTGTCTTCCATTCACCGATTCGCAAAATACCCCTCATAATCGGATTGCATTTTTTCATATCGCACTTCCAGTCAGCATCTCCGCCTTTGAGATTTAAACACTTCGCATTCGGCACCGTCTTTTTTATTTGCCAATAAGATCCGCCCACCAAACCCTCGGCAATCATGTCATTCTTATTAAAGCCTCTATTGGCTCTCAAACTCAAATGCTTGGCTATGGGGTAGGAAATGGCAAGCGGCAACCAGGGGATTAGAGGCAAGCCGGTTGTGTGACCGTCATACGGAAACACTCGGTTGGGCGTCTCTGCGAACACAAGCAACCCCCCGGGCGTGAGACATCTGTAAGCCTCTTTTATGATATCTTCCCTCAAGGATGGTTTTATATGTTCCAAGACAGCGTTAAAAGTCACAATATCATATTTGTTATCATCAAATGGCAGTTTACGCGTATCTTTCAAGTGCAAAAATGTTACGTCATGACTAAAGCCTTCATCTTGCGCGCGCATCTCGGCTAAAACCACAAAATCAGTATTGGGTTCAACTCCTTGCACGGATTTCGCGCCCTTATCCATCATCACAAAAGCAGAAGATCCACTGCCCGAACCAATATCTAAAATTCTTTTGCCACGTAAAGATCCAAATCTGTTCACAAGCGTCACCAATCTTTTGCCAATATAATCAAAATTCTGCCGGCGTTCCATTTCATCCAGCCACCAATCGCCCTTAAGCTCTATCATCTTCTTGATAGTCGCAAAGCTTAAAGGTGTCTCAATCGTTTCCAAAAACTTAACCAGCTTTCCATTGTGATAAGCCTTGCCTTTGGTCATTATTTGCCTCTTTTTACCCAAATCAGTAACTCTAAGCTCTGCCGACGGGGCTTTTATTTTTTGTGTTTCCATATGGTGATTATGGCATGAGATTGGGCTAAAGTCGAGTTGGTAAAATCCCCCCAGCCACCTTTAACAAGGGGGAACGGCACTCTCTCTTGTCTAAAAGAGAGTTGGGGAGGATTAAGGTTGACACATCCAAAAAACAGAGCTATATTGTGCCTAACACTCGCATCCAAAGACAGTAGGTCTCCAAAATCAAAATGGAGTCAAAGTTGCCTACCGAGGCTGTAAATTTCGCTAATTTTGGCGATTTTTGCCCCACAGGATGCTGTGGGTACTTTAATATCCAATACATTTGGTCCTGGGTCCGTAGTCCTAAGTCCTGGCTTCGATCAACGCCAGGACCATGTACTGAGGACCATGTACTGAGAACCATGTACTGAGAACCATGTACTTAATCCAAGGATTGGTTATTTAAGTCAAAGGTCGATTATTTCTATTTGCTAAATGCTAATTGCTAATTTAGTAAAATTATGCCAAAAACACGTCAAGAAAAAGAACAGATTGTTAAAACTCTTACAAAGCTCTTCAAAGACAGCCCCAGCGTGGTCTTTGCCAATTATCAAGGTCTATCTGTACCTCAGGCCGATGAACTCCGCGATAAAATGTTCGAGAGTAATGTAACCTACATGGTTGCCAAAAAAACTCTCATCAACCGCGCGGTCCAAGAAGTCGGCTTAGAAATCGATTCCAAAAAGTTACCGGGAATGTTGGGTCTTGCCTTTGGCTCGGACGACGAAGTTGCTCCGGCTAAGATTTTGGGCGACATGGGTAAAAACACCTCTCTAGAATTGGTCGGCGGATTGTTTAACGGAAACCTTGTAACCCAAGAATACGTTGTCTCGCTTTCCAAACTCCCCGGACGCACTCAACTTTACGGCATGTTCGTCAACGTCATAAACGGTCCGGTTTCCGGATTCGTCCGAGCGTTAGACGCGATCCGCGCCAAGAAAGAAGAGTCAGAAGGTGCTCCTGCTCCAGCCGAGGCTCCTGCAGAGGAAGCTCCAAAAGCAGAGGAAACTCCAGCTCCAGCTGACCCTCCTACGCCAGAGGCTTCTGAGGGTTCAGAATCCAAGCCTGAAGAAAAGCCAGCAGAAGAACCGGCTAAAGAGTCGGCTCCTGCCGAAGAATCTCCAGCCACAGCTGAAGAACCTCCAAAAGAATAGATTAATCGTCCATGGTCTTAAGTCCATCGTCCTGGCTGCGATTAACGCCAGGACCAAGTACTAAGGACTATGTACCTAATTGTTATAATAATTTATCAAATTTAAGTTTATGTCCGAAGAAAACACTCAGGCGCCGGCCGTTGAAGAAAAGAAAGAGGTTGAAGTGCCTGCAAAATTCAAAGACATCGTGGAATCCGTGGAAAAACTCTCGGTCCTCGATCTATCTGAACTTGTTAAAGTTCTCGAAGAAAAATTCGGTGTTAGCGCCGCAGCTCCTGTCATGATGGCGGGTGGTGCCGCGGTTGAAGCGGAGGCTGCCGAAGAAAAATCAGAATTTAATATCGAACTCACCGATGTTGGTAGCAACAAAATCGGCGTTATCAAGGTAGTCCGTGAAGTTACCGGACTTGGTCTGAAGGAAGCTAAAGACATAGTCGATGGCGCTCCCAACGTTATCAAAGAAGGTGTTGCCAAAGACGAAGCCGAAGAGATCAAGAAAAAGATTGAAGAAGCCGGTGGCGGCTGCTCGCTCAAATAAAACATTTATCCGTCATACAGCGTGCGTCTTACAAAAAACGGACCGCGTACCGCGGACTCCAAAAGTAAAAAAAACGCTCCGAGCAATCGGGGCGTTTGTGTTTAAAATAACCTAAATTCCTTATCAGAGATTTGTTAACCGGTTTTTACAGGGGGTGCTTGGTCAACTTAAGGCAACGGAACCAGTAAGAGCCTATTATCGCTTACCACAAGCGCTTGTTTTGCCCCTGTACGGGCGGAAATGTCTCTTAAAGCCCCAAATTCATTTGAGGTTAATTGCGCCTTTAACAGCCCGTTTTTATCGAATACAAGCAAACGTTTATCAGCCGGATCCGTTACCAACAGCCTAGAGTCATCAGTATCGGTCCAGATTGCAGAAATTGACCTTAGATTTGGCAAAACAGTACCCAAACCGAACGCTTCTTGCTCACCCGAAAGATACTTGGTCACTGTACCGTTGGACTTGGCCACGTATACATTGCTATCTATTGCGAAACTAACCGCCCCGCGCGTCAACTCATCTCCCGTGTCAAAATACGTGCTCGCGCCGCTAAAGCCGGCTCTGCTCGAATTGATTCTATGTATTTGCCCGGCCACAGCATCCAAAACATAAGCTCGCTTGTTATATAAAGTAAAATCATCAGTAGAGCTGGCCTTGGTAAATGAATTTAATGGGGTAAAATCATTATCCGCCACAGATATCGCGTAAAATTTGCCTTTATCATCATAAAAAACAACAGATTGTTCACCTAAAGCGCCTCCTACAATTTTTCCGGCCGGATCAGGTAAAGCTATTGTGTTTTTTTCTCTTGAAGATAATTTAATGGCGATTATCTCGCGCGCTTGATTATCAACAGCAAAAGCTTTATCAGTTGTAATTACGGGTGCGCTTAACATGCCGTCGGGCGAAGTAACCGGCAATGAATGCAATTCTATAATACCTGTTACGGCAATGATTTTTCTGAGTTTATTTTTCAGTTGTTCGAATTCAGCTTCGATTGATTCGATACGGGCTATTTTATCGTCGGTTTGCGCGTCCAATGAAACAAGTATTTGTTCGGCTTGTTTTATTCTTGCTGTGGCTTGCGCGTCTTTTGCATATAATAAATCATTTTCCGCGCGATTTCTTAGATCTGTTACTTCGGCAAAGCTCTGTTCCCATGCGGCCTGTTCGGCTGCTATGCGTTTATTTCTTTGCCAGCTAAAAAGCATTATCAAACTTAAAATGAACACAATGCCAATCGCTCCCAGCATGATTTTGCGTTTCGTGGTAAAGAAGTTACCTCGTCCTGCGTGCAAACCTCTAAGCGCGGTTTCTGAAGAAGGGGTGGCGCGACTGCGTTTTTTTATTAATTTTGTTGCAATGTTTATAATCTTGTTCCAAGATTTTTGCACTCCTGCTACAGGCGAAGGCAGTTTTGGATTGGCGTCTGTTTCTGCAAGATGCCTGTCTGGCGATGCTTTTGTCTTTAGAGGATTGATTTTTGGAGCCAATGTTTCTCGTACATCATTTTCTTTTTTTTGCAAGTTTTTCAATGAATCTTCAGCTGGTTTTTTGGATTTTCGATCCACAAAAGGCGGACAGTTATCCGCTTTTAAAGAAATTGCGATTGCCACAAAATCATCCAATAAGTTTTCCTTTTCCAGATCGCGTTTTATTTCGGTAATAGCCGATACCATGGGCAATTCTTGCAGCCTTTCTTTAATGCGCAACTGGTTTTTCTGTCTTTCAAAATTATTAGTGCCGATGATAAAAGTGTCTCCGGGTTGTATGTCGCCACAAATTAAAGAAGCGAAAACTTTTTTAGGGTCGGTGTCTTGAGGTTGCTCCAAAGAGGAACATAAATCAAAAATTTTAAAACCTTCAGTTTCCTTTTTTAAAAACAAGTTCATTAGCTTGCCGTGGCCGGCCAAACACAGCTGATCGTTCGAACATTCTAAAATGTATATATTAATACGACTCCAATTGATGGGCGTAGGTTCCTTGTCCTGAAAAACCGCAACCGCTTCATTTACTCTTTCGATCAATTTTTCAAACCTGGCAAACGGGTCCAGCGCCATTCCGGCCATTAACGTCCTTGATTGTTCAATCGTTGCGTTTATAGTATCCAACAGTTGCTCATAAGCATATAAAGCCGAATCTATCTCAGCTATAACTATATGATGCGGACCTTGTTTGTTGGTCTTATTTTGTTCGAAACGAAAAACCCCGACTATGCTTTCATTGGTAGGGCTGTTTCCGAATTCAATATCGGCAAAGCGGAAATATTTTTCCATCATGATTAGATATTCTAAAGTATACGCAATTTAACCCCGATTCGTCCATGCCTTACAATATTTGGTTACAAAACAGGGGGGCTCTTGTCAAGCTTGGGATAAAAGTGCAGGATAGGATTATAGATTATGCTTGAACACTTATTTGGGTCAAAGACCCGTGTAAAATTGCTAAATTTGTTTCTCAATCACCCATCCGAGGCCTATTTTATACGCGAACTTACAAGGCTGATTGATACCCAAATCAACGCGGTGCGCCGTGAAATCGATAATTTGCTCAAGGTGGGATTAATAATAGAAACAGAAGATGAAGCTGATAATGAACAGAAACGCCCGGGCTTAAAAAGAAAGTATTATCAAGTCAACCAAGCGTTTCCTTTGCTTAAAGAGATTAAATCTCTAATGGGTAAATCTCACTTTCTGATGGAACGTCGTTTAGATAAAGATATCATCGCTTTGGGCGATATCACGTATCTAGCGTTTATGGGCACGTTTTTGAATCAAAAAGCGCCTGTTGATTTATTCATTATAGGCGAAATTAACGACAAAGATGAATTGCGCCGTCTAATAAGTCGCGCCGAAACTAATTTGGGATTTGATATAAATTATACATGTCTTTCGTTAAATGATTTTCATTACAGGCAAGATATTGCGGATCGATTCTTGGCATCGGTATTTAACACCGAACAGCATGTGGCCGTGGATAAACGCAATAAAAAACCTGTGGCATAATATAGCTGTATCAAAAAGCGCAAATAGCCATTAGCAATAATTTCAGATTACTGAGTTTAATTATTTGCTAGTCGCTCATCGTTATTAAATTTATGAATTGGTTTTTTATCAATACTCACGAGCGTAATCTGGCCGTCCTGGGTTTTCTCGCCGATAACAACAATAGTATAAAAAAGTACAAGGTCAAGCCGGGCGCGTTGATGAAAGTTTTTAATAAAAATTTTACTAAACAAGATATAGCTAAAGCCGAAGGTATTATTCTGGTTACCGGGCCGGGTTCATTCTCGGCTATTCGCGCGGGCGTATTAATTGGCAACTTGTTGGCGCGCATCTATCAAAAACCGCTTTATGCGATTTCTAATAAAGACTCGTGCGATTTACCAAGGCTTATTAGTCGCATACAAAAAAGCAAATTAGCGCCCACAAATTACGCCGAACCTGTCTATGACGCAAAGCCCAATATTACAAAACCCAAACATATATGATCAGCGAACACATAGAAAAAAGAATTTATGAAATAATGCCGGCCTCATTTGTCTGGCTAACCATTGTTCTCAGTATAGCTTTATCCTTCGTTCGCCCTCTTTGGGTGGTTTATTTTATCATTATCTACGATTTGTATTGGTTGTTTCGCGTCGCATATTTTTTACCTTATCTCTTTATGTCCTGGCTTTCCTATCGGCGCGATGTTAAGCGAAATTGGCTCAAAATGGCACAAGATTTGCCCGATTTTAATGATGTCCATCATATAATCATGCTTCCTACCTATAAAGAGGAGTACGTTGTATTGCGCGATAGCATGCAAGCTCTGCTGGACTCTGAATATCCGGCCGATAAGATGATAATCGTTCTGGGCGGCGAAGAGCGTGATAAACAAAGATTCGAGGCGAATGCGGCAAAGATCAAACAAGAATTTGCCGGTAATTTTAAAGCTTTATTTACAAGTTTGCACCCCAAAGATCTTCCGAATGAAATTCCCGGCAAAGGCTCTAACATGAATTATATGGGTCGGCAGATGGTGGCCAAAGTTGAAAAGCTGGGCATAAACCCCGACAAAATCATGGTAACCGCTTTTGACGTGGATACTGTCGCGCATCCGCAATATTTTGCCTGCATCACTTATAAATTCCTCACGGTCGATAATCCGTTGCGTTGTTCTTATCAACCCGTTGTTTTATACAACAATAATCTATGGGAGTCGCCCGCGCCTGTTCGTGTAGCTATGTTTGGCACAACTTTCTGGCTTATGACCGAACTTGCCCGGCCAGAGACCATGATGACGTTTTCATCCCACTCCATGACCTGGCGCATGTTACTTGACGTCGGCTTTTGGCAAAAAGATATTGTCAGTGAAGACTCGCGTATTTTCTTGCAGGGCTTAATCCG
Organism: uncultured Gammaproteobacteria bacterium; assembly: GCA_964345995.1. Lineage (GTDB taxonomy): Bacteria > Patescibacteriota > Patescibacteriia > 2-12-FULL-60-25 > 2-12-FULL-60-25 > MWCR01. The sequence goes on along the minus strand of CAYFST010000006.1, from coordinate 36,480 downwards.
CTATCATGGCGATTACCGCGTCGAGCCGGTTTACTTGCCCGTATCCATGGATACCGTCATGTCCGGCTCTTATCGCGAAGCTCTCGTGGCGCTCTATAAGCAATTGCGTCGCTGGGCTTGGGGAGTGGAAAACTTTCCATTCATGGCCATGAAGTTTTCCCGCGATAAAATTATGCCCCTTGGCATCAAAATTCGTTTTTTATTCAAACAATTAGAAGGTATGTATACCTGGGCAACCGTTCCCTTGCTCATCTTTTTGCTCGGTCAATTGCCATTTTTTTTCGCTCCGGAACAATTTCGTTCTTACGCCATTTTTCAAAATACACCCTTCACACTCGAGTGGCTTATGCGCTTTGCCATGATCGGCGTGCTTATTTCAGCAATCCTCTCGGCCACACTCTTGCCGGCGCGGCCCAAATACATACCTCGCTGGCAAACGGTCATAGTTGTATTCTTCCAATGGGCTCTTTTGCCCATTACCTTTGTTCTCTTTGGCGCCATTCCCGCCATTGATGCTCAAACTCGGCTCATGCTGGCTAAATACATGGGCTTCAACGTCTCTCCGAAACGTACAAAAGAACTCAAAGTATCTAAGTAAAATTCACAAATTTTCAAAGAAATAAGTAAACAAACATTATAAAATTTTTAAGATTCGGTTGTTTGTTTGTGTCTTATCTGCTGATTAGGTAATATTTGATTTGCTATGGAAATCCCATCAGAACGCTTAAGCGTCAATATTGTTAGCTGGAACTCTTTTGTTTATTTGCCCGCGCTTTTTAAAACATTAGACGAACAAAATGTGGGCTTTAGAACAATTGTTGTAGACAATGCGTCCACGGATGAAACCATAAAATGGCTAACGGGTGAACGGCCGTATGTCACCGTACTGCGCAATATGCGTAATCAAGGGTTTGCCAAAGCACACAATCAAGGTATAACCCTGGCGTTAAACACTTGGAAGGAAGCTGATTTAAACTCTTGCTATATAGTCATTTGCAATCCGGACATTGAAATGGATCCCGGTTGTTTATCGCACTTACGGCAATTCATGGATGAAAATCCGAATGTTGATGCTTGCATGCCCAAATTGCGTCGTGCTTACCTGCGTATAACCGCCGAGACCGAACAAGTTAAAACTCAAAGAACCGATTTATTGGACGCTACGGGCTTAATGCTTAAAAAATCCCGTCGAGCTTATGACCGCGGCTCGAATGAGCCTGATGAAAATCAATACGATAATAACAGCAACATTTTTGGTGTCTGCGGAGCATTATGTTGCTATCGGGTTTCATCTTTACTGCCAGCTCAAGAAGACAATCGTTTCTATGATGAGGATTTTTTTGCCTATCAAGAAGATATTGACGTGGCTTGGAGGTTAAAAAGAATGGGAATGAAATCAGCCTACGTGCCTCGGGCGCTGGCTTGGCACCATCGTGCCGCCCCCTCCACGGCCTGCGAATCTTGGATAAAGGCATTGGCCAACCGTTTTAAAAAACCGGTTCACATCAATTATTTATCAACACGCAATCATACTTGGCTTCTTGTGAAACACTTGTCGTTTTCAGATCTGATTACTCACGGTTTTTGGATCTTGCCTTATGAATTAGCTAAAATTTTTGCCGCATTTTTATCTTTTTCCAGCCTAAAAGGGTACCTTTCGGCTATTGAGGGCTTGCCAAAAACATGGAAAAAGCGTAAGAAGTTAAAACTAAAGGAAAAAATTTCGGCCAAAGATATTCGGGGGGATATGGTATGAAACAAGAAGTAGGCAATACCGTCATTCAACATGCAAAATCGGGCGATCCTAAAATAACATTTATTACGGTTTGTTATAAAACGCCCAATTTGATCCGTCTTTTATTAAAAGGATTTGAGTCGGCTGATATTCAATTTCCTTATGAATACTATTTAGTGGATAATGCGCCCGGTGACGGTACCGGTAAAATGGTTCGTGAATTATTCCCATGGGTCAATGTTATCGAAACTCCCAAAAATATAGGCTTTGGCGCGGGTAATAATTATGCCTTACGTCGCTCTCGAGGTGAATATGTGATGCTGGTTAATCCGGATTTGGTTATTTTTGCTGGAGAGTTAGAAAAAATGGTTTCGTTTTTGGATGAACATCCCGATGTGGGGTTAATTGGTCCCAAATTATTTAATCCGGACCAAACGCATCAGTATTCATGTTACCGCTTTCCTTCACCGCTGATACCGCTTTATCGCCGAACTCCGTTGGGTCTTACTCCTTGGGGCAGACGCGCCGTTAAATATTATTTGATGCACGAAGATCTTAAACGGGATCAAGCCATAGAGGTTGACGCGCTTATGGGTTCGGCATTGATGATGCGCCGTAAAGTGTTGGATGAAATCGGCCATTTTGATGAAAATTTTTTCATGTATTTTGAAGAGGTGGATATTTGCCGCCGGGCTTGGAAATATAATTGGCGGGTTGTTTATGTACCGCACGCGCGATTAGTTCATTACCACGCTCGAGATAGTTTAATCAGCAAGCCATGGCAGATAATTACCCACAAGCTCACACGCAAACACATTGCAAGTGCGGTATACTATTTCTGGAAGTACCGAGGCACTCAAAATCCACATAATGAAACGCGCCCGGTGCTTTAAAGCAAATGGAGCACGCGCCTAATTTTTTAACTTGCCCGTCAGCGCCCGAATTACCGCCTCCTCAAGAAGCGGATTCTTCTGCTATAAAAAATAACAACTTGGACGAGATACAGACTACCACGCATGATGAACAGATTGATAAGCCGTTCATCCCTCTTAAACCTCAAGACGAACCGGAACAAATCCACGTGCCCGTGGCACAAGGTACAGAGCAAAAGACCAAACTAAGCAAAAAACGTGGCTGGCGCAGTTATACTGTTTTTGCTGTCATCGTGTTATTACTCATTTTATTTATTCCGCCATTGATTGCCATTGGCCGTGCGAGTTGGGCCGGTTACCAGGCCAAGCTCTCGCTCGATAGCATGCAAAATATGCTTGAAAATGGCGAAATCGAATCCGCAAAAACCCAGGCCGAATCAGCACAGGATGAATTTTTAAACGCGCAAAAACATCTTGGCGGAACCGGATTTTGGCGCGATATGCCTTATCTGGGCGCTCAAATCCGCGGCTTGCAAGATTCGGCTCAAGTTGGCGCGCAAACCCTGGACGGTATTCAAGACATCCTCGAAGTCGCGTCAGCAATGCAAGAAGCTTTGTTTTTTGTTGCCAAAACTCAATCCGGGTCATCTGTGAATGTGGCTCAAGGCGTCAGTCTGCAAAATCTTTCCGCTCAAGAAAAACGTGCTCTTTTGGCTTCGCTTTATGATTCGTTGCCCGATATCCGTTTGGCGCGCGACAAAATCGATATAGCACTCGCCATGTGGGATGGTTTATCCCAAGATCAATTGGCCGAACCCATTCGTGACGCTCTTGAACCCATGGCCGAGCTGTTACCCATATTGCAACAGTCGTTAGAGCAAGGCGTTCCGCTTATCGAGGTTTTTGTGCCTCTTTTGGGTTATCCCAAACCCCAGTCATACGTTATAGCCACGCAAAACGCGGATGAGATTCGGCCTGCCGGAGGCTTTATAGGTAGCGCGTTAACCGTAAAAATAGATGCCGGACATTTTAATGATTATCAATTTTACGATATTTACAGCATCGATAACCCTGTCTCCGGAGTCTGGCAAGAAACACCGCCCGCTCCGCTCGAAGAGCATCTGGGTGTAACACGCTGGTTTATGCGTGATGCCAATTGGTCTCCGGATTTTCCCACATCAGCTAAACGAGTTTTGGATTTTTACGAGCGTGAAAGAGAGTTGGTACTGCCACAACAACCTCAAGTAACCGGTTTTATAGCTCTTGAGCCCGGATTTTTTGAATCACTTTTAACTTTTACCGGTCCGATTGTAGTTGATGGCAAAACATTTAATGAAGCCAACTTCATGGATGTTTTGCAGTACGAAGTGGAAATGGCACCGGGTATCACCGTTGAAAATCGCAAAGATCTCATGGGTAAAGTCGCTGATGCCATTGTGGTCAAGATCCAAAACCTGCCCCGTTCTGAGTGGCCCAAATTGCTAAACATTATTACAACCGCATTAAACCAAAAGCAGATACTCATCTATAATCGCGATTCCGAGCTCCAAGCTCTGGTTGATGCGCGTGATTGGAGCGGGCGCGCCAAACCCGTAATCGGCGATTTTCTCTGGATTGTTGATGCTAATTTGGCCGCGCTAAAAACCGACGGCGTGATGAATAAATCCATACAATACACACTTGACGCGCGCGATATTGTAAACCCTCGCGCCAACGTCACTTTAAAATATCAAAACACCAACAACACAATCACCTGGCGCTACACTCGCTATCGCAGCTATACCCGTGTCTATGTGCCCGAAGGTAGCCAACTGATTTCGTCTACCGGTGCCATGGCCGGAGATCTTACACAAACCGGCGGCCGCTTTGTCGCCGGTCGAGTCGATGTTATGAAAGAACTTGGCAAAACCGTTTTTGGAGCTTTCTGGGCGATTGAGCCGGGGCAAACCGGGGAGTTGTCATTCACCTACGAACTTCCACGCTCCTCAGTCGAATCAATCTTAGATGGAAGCTATCGTTTGGATTGGCCTAAACAACCCGGCGTGGATAACGCTGAATTCAACGTGCGTATTCTCTTCCCGCAATCAGTCGCGAATGCGAGCCCGCCGGAACCGGAGGAAAAATGGGGAGATAACATTTACCAAGCCCAAGCTGGCTCGCTCTACGATCAAATATTCCAAGTCGAACTCGAATAATTAATAGTAACTGTAATGGCGACCCTATACGGTTGTCATGTTAATAAATACACAGAGGTCACAGAGGTCGCGAGTACGATAAGATTGAACAACTTTATTGTTCGAGTTTTACCCTTGCTTAATGTCCGCATTAGTGGTGAGATAAGCAAGAATTATGTTTGGCAAAAAAGTGGCAATTGACCTTGGCACAACCACGGTTCTCGTTTACATCCCCAAAAAAGGGATAGTTATGAATGAACCATCCGTAGTTGCGGTTTCCATAGCAGACAAACGCGTGCTCGCGGTTGGTAAGGAGGCTAAGGAGATGATTGGTCGCACCCCCGACACAATCGTGGCGCGCCGCCCCTTGAAAGACGGCGTTATCGCCGATTACCACACAACCGAAGCCATGCTTCGTTACTTTTTAAATAAAGCTTTGGGCTCAATCCGTTTTTTTCGTCCCGAAGTTATGGTTGCTGTGCCCGGCGGCATAACTTCAACCGAACGCCGAGCTGTTATCGACGCCACAATCGCCGCCGGCGCGCGCGCCGCTTACATCATTAAAGAACCAATCGTGGCCGCTATTGGCGCGGATATCCCCATCGGCTCGGCATCAGGCCACATGATAACCGACATCGGAGGCGGTACTTCGGAAATCGCCGTGCTCTCGCTTGGGGGTATCGTTTCTTCCGCGTCCGTGCGCATCGGAGGCACCAAGCTAGACTTAGCCATTCAAGAACATATCCGGCGCAAGTACGGTTTGGCCATCGGCGAGCGCACCGCCGAAGAAGCCAAGATCCGTATCGGTTCAGCGCTTTACCTGGAAAACAAACTTGAAATGGAAATAAAAGGCCGCGACATGATCAACGGCTTGCCTCGCATTATTACTATCAACTCTGACGATATAACAGACGCTATTCAGCACGAACTTCAAGGTATGATCGACACCATAAAAGAAGTTCTTCGCAACACTCCGCCCGAACTTTCCGCCGACGTCATGGAAAAAGGCGTGGTTCTCTCCGGTGGCTCATCGCAATTACGCAATTTGGATCGAATTATCTCGGAAGCTACGGGTATTCCGGCTTTTGTGGCCGATGAACCTCAATATTGCGTGGCCAAAGGCACGGGCATAGCGCTCGAAAACCTGGAATCCTACAAGAGGTCAATTTTGGGGAACTCTTGAAAAAGATAAAAGTTCATAAAGTTTTTCAGGCTATAAATCGCTTGATATATTTGACGGACTTATTTACGTAGTAAAAGCACATCAATAATCTCCGTCACAATTTTCTCCAAATCTTGAGTCGCGTCAATTTTCCTACCGGCATCCACACTCATCGTTTTTTCATAAACCACCTTAGTCGCGTCAGATCCAAGCGAATTCTCACGTTTTTTGTCACGTTCAACGCAAACCTCAAACGGCACGTCCAAAGTAAAAATCGCATGTGGATAAATAAGTTTTTGCGTCAGGTCGTCAATCTGGCTTTGCCAATAAAAATTACCGTCGATCACGATCGGTTTTTTTGCATCCAGTAGTGGCTTTGCTATATCGTATATAAAAGCATTGGCCCGTTTAAAGCTGTTTTGCGAGATAAAACCGGCTTCCTTGTCAACATCTAGACCGTGAGTATCGATAACCTCATCCACCGAAACATACTCGGCACTTAATCTTGCGGCCAGTGCCTTGGCAATAGTGGTTTTCCCGCAACCCAGCGGCCCACGAATAATTATGTAATAACCCATGCGCCAAAGAATAACATCAACACGTTTAATGTCAATCATGAAAGTTGTAAGAGGTGTGTTGTACGATTTTATGTTATACTGTTGACATGTTAATCGGCATTGACGCTTCACGTGCCAATAAAATCAATAAAACCGGAGTCGAATGGTATTCCTGGCATGTTATTCAAAATCTCAAAGAGCTCACACGCGAGGATGAGCATTCCTGGGTTTTGTATTCTAATCAAGCCTTACGAACCGGTTTGGAAAAGCTACCTAAAAATTGGTATGAAGTGCGTGCTAAGTGGCCCGTTAAAAAAGGCTGGACCCAAATCCGCCTTTCTTTTGAGCTTTGGCGCCGTCCGGCTGATGTCTTTTTTATACCCGCCCACGTATTACCCAGAATTATACCTAAAAAAACAGTGGTTACCATCCATGATGTAGGTTTTCGTCGTTTACCTCAGCTCTACAAACCGCGCGACCGCAAATTCCACGATTGGAGCACTAAAGATATAGCCAAACGCGCCGATCGCATAATTACAGTATCCGAATTCTCGGGTCGGGAAATCGCCGAATACTATGGCATCAGTCCGTCCAAAATCGCCATCACGCCCAATGGCATCAACCACGATCGCTATCGTCCTATCTCCGACCCCGAAGAAATAAACGAACGCTTAAACCGCTATCGCATTTCCAAGCCTTATTTTGTAACCATCGGTCGTCTGGAAGCTAAGAAAAATATCGCCAACCTGGTTAAAGCATTCGGTCTGTTCAAAGCGCGCCGAGGCTTAGGCGATCCAACCAAGCTCGTACTCATCGGTAATCCGGGTTTTGGCTTTGAAGAAATTAAAAAAGCCATCAACCAATCAAACGTAAAACAAGATATTCTACAGCTCGGCTATGTGCCCGAGGCCGATAAGCCGGCAATTATAAACGGTGCCCAAGCGCTCATCCATTCATCCTGGTATGAAGGCTTTGGCATTCCGCCCGTGGAGGCCATGGCTTGTGGCTGTCCCGTGCTCTCATCAAATGCCGCATCTCTGCCTGAAATAATCGGCAGTGATGCCGCTGTGTTCTTTGCGCCCGGAGAATTGGAAGGTATGGTGCAGGCAATGACACGCATCCAAGATGAAGGCGGATTGGCGCAAAGCCTGCGTATGGCCGGCATCAAACGTGCCTCGCGCTATACCTGGCGCAACACCGCCGAACTCACTCTCCCGGTTTTAACTAAATGGTAATAACTTTACTATCAGTTACAGCTAAAAAATATATGAAAGATCTAAAAGAAATCCTGGCCGAGTACGGCCTCTCCGATAAAGAGTCAAGCGTCTATTTGGCCATGCTCGAACTAGGTCCGGCCAGTGTGCAAGATATTGCCAAAAAATCCGGAGTCAACCGCGCCACAACCTATGTTTTGATCGAATCGCTTAAACGTCGCGGGCTTATGTCCACCTTTGAAAAAGGCAAGAAAACCATGTTCGTGGCCGAATCCCCGGATCGCCTCAAGCGCCTCATCGAAAAAGAAATGAGTGTAATCAAAGATAAGGAACAAAGATTACAAGAAGCTTTACCCTCTTTTCTGGCGTTATACAATTCATCCGCGCAAGATAAGCCTATCGTTAAATATTTTGAAGGTAATGAAGGGGTCAAAACCGCCAGAGAATTAATGATGCGGTGCAGGGGAGAGATGTTAAATTTTGTTGCAGTGGACGAGAGCACGGTTAATGTATCTAAAATCGGCGAAAATCAACGATTGGAGGTCGGTAAACGCCTGCAAGGTAAAGTCATAATTGCATTAAAGGAGGGGGTTAAACTGCCGTATTTTGACCGCAGTAATTGGAATGTTAAGCAAATTTCATATGATTCATACCCATTCACGGGAGATTTGCATCTATTTGATAATAAGGTGCTGTTTATCGTCATGAAGGCTCAACCCATTGCTTTTTTGCTGGAAAGCCCGGAAGTGTACGGTTTAACACGCGCCATGTATGAGGCTGTTTGGTCAAATGCCAAGCAGTTAGATTAAAAAAGCGCCTCAAATGCGGGCGCGAGTTGAAAACGGTTGGCGCGGCGCAAGCGCCTACCAAATTACCCTGTTATGACCAAGTCGGCTGTTTTTAAAACAGCTAACCGCCAACCGGGCAATGCATTGTCGGCTGAAGCTCGTGTGGAGTAAACAGCCGTTTGCGTTCTGAAGGTCCGATACCGTTCGACTTCGAACGGGTTTCTTTATCGATGCGCAACAACATGGCGCTTACCGTATATGGGGTCGGGTGTTCAGTGTGAGTCGCGTACGACTGCACAGTCCCAACCACTCAAAAAACGAAAAGCTCCATGTTTACAATAATAAACGGTACGCATTCCTTGCTCCTTGAATCATTTGGAGTTGGTTGCGTCCTTATCTTATAGCGCGCTTGTCGATTAGGACACTTTGACTGTAGCAACAATTGGCTAAGTTGTCAATAGTTTCTATCAATCCACAGTCTTTAAGAATTTGCCTTTGTTAAGGCCTTTTTTAATAATAATTCCTTTTTCTTTTTACAAAGATAAAAAGTTTGTCCTAAAACCATTGACAAAATGCCATTTTTCTGCTATATTTATTAGTTTTCCAGGGAGGAAAACGCCAACCCGAACCTCGAAAATCGTCCAAAAATCCCGATAAAGGATTTAAGGATAAAAGAACAAATCGCGTTCTAAAAACGCGCAAGGAGAACATCATGAACAAGAAAATGTTTTTCTTTGGTGTAAGTATTTTGTATCTTGTTTTTTTTGGAATGGGCTGTATCGCCGAAACCGGCTACGAGCCCATCGAACCGCAAGAAAATGCAGGCTCCGCAGGCACGGCCGGATCGTCTAATGGCAATGAATATTGCTCAACAGTCGGCGCCTGGAAATGGTGCGGCTGCCCGGACGGAAGCCAAGACAAGCTCTTCTGCGAGCCCGGCAATGTCTGGGATGAAGAGTGCGATTGCTCTGACGGCGGCACTGCCGGCTCGGGCGGAAGCTCGAACACTGGCGGAACGTCAGGGTCTGGTGGTTCGTCCAATACGGGCGGAACGTCAGGTACGGGCGGCACTGCCGGCTCGGGCGGAAGCTCTGGCACAGGTGGAGCCTCGGGAACCAGCGGATCTGCAGGAACCGGCGGAACTTCTACCGGCGGCACAGCCGGATCGTCCGGCACCGGCGGAACAGCGGGTAGTGGAGGTAGCTCCAATGCTTGCACCGCGGACGCGGACTGTTCGGAGGATTGCGGCCCCGGGCACACGGGCACTCGCGAATGCGTCAACGGCGTATTCGGCGATTGCACCTGTTACCCGGTCGAGATCTGCAACTCCGGCCAAACCCGCCCTTGCGCTTGTGACCCGGGCTATGTCGGCACCGAAGAATGTGTCGCCGGCCAGTGGTCGCATATTTGCAAATGCGAATGGGCCGGCACCGCGGGCGCGGCCGGAGCATCCGGCTCGGGCGGAACAGCCGGTACGGGCGGAACAGCCGGTACGGGCGGAACGTCCGGCACCGGAGGAACAGCCGGGACTGGCGGAACAGCCGGTACGGGCGGAACAGCCGGTACGGGCGGAACAGCCGGTACCGGAGGAGCATCAGGTACTGGCGGAACGTCCGGCACCGGAGGAACGTCCGGCACCGGAGGAACAGCCGGGACTGGTGGCTCGGGTGTGGTTGACGCGGACGGCGACGGCTATGAGGCCGGCGTTGACTGCAACGACAATAACTCGAGCGTGCACCCGGATGCCGCCGAGATTTGCGACACGTTCGACAATGACTGCGACGGCGAGATCGACGAAGGGGTTTTGCAGACCTTCTATCGCGACGCCGACGCGGACGGCTATGGCGTAGCCGACGTCACCACGCAGGCTTGCGTAAAGCCTTCGGGCTTTGCCAACCAAGCCGGTGACTGCAACGACGCCGACTCGTCCGTAAACCCCGGCGCTTCCGAAGTGCCGGGTAACCACGTGGACGAGAACTGCGACGGCTTGGTCCAGGATCCGCCGCAAGCAAGCACGGACGAGCCTTTGCTCACCTGCTTTCTGCGGCATCCCGACGGCCTTGCCCACGATTACTATATCCTGGGCACGGACGTAGAGGCCGTTTCGCAGAATCCTGTTGAGTGGGACGAATTCCTTGGCGAGTACAATGAGACTCGCGGTGTGCATTGGGCCAAGTTCTCTGTGCGTATCAAAGAAGGAGCCGTGTTCCACTTCAACGCATCCGCGGATCCGGCCAATTACGACCCGGACACCGCGGAATTCTGGAACGACCCGGCCATCACCGCGACCGAGCAGTACGGTGACCCGATTTATCGGTTCAATACCTACTGCTACGTGGAGATTGAGGGCGTGGTCACCTGGACTGTCCGACCCTATGCCGTGAATAACGGCTCGGGCTGGTACAATCTGGAGGTGGTCGCGTCGCCCTCCCATCTCATCTCGGCAAACGACCAAGATGGCGATGGCTTCACGGTCGCGGATGGCGACTGCAACGACTCCGAGCCCCGGATCCGCCCCTGGGCGGTCGAGATCTGGGGTGATAATGAAGACCAAGATTGCAACGGTAAAGATCCGTACGCGACCGTGGTCATCACCCTCTGTGGAGTCGATGAGTATGTGCACCCCAAGCCGGTCTTGTGGGAAGTGGCGCCCAAGTGGCAGCCTCACACCATGAGCTGGCAGGATACATGCTTCACTCTGGATTTCACGGGCTATTACGCGCCTCGTGAATTCTACTTCGAGTGGGGCAGTCCCACCGAGTGGGACAATTCCTACTGGGGCGACACATGCCATGAACTGACAAAAGTCAGCGCGCGCGGTTACGGCCTCGGCCAAACCGCGCCCACTGACATCCCGGTCAGCCTCGCTAAAGTACCGGGGCAAAACACTTGCCACCGGTACATCAGCGAAGAAGCGCTGACCGAATAGCCCTTTAACTAGAAACCTCACACACCCTGAGCCGGAAACTCAGGGTGTTTTTTTTGTAACCCGTACGGGCGCATCCTTGCGGTGCCACTTGAAACTCTAAGAGTGTAGTGTGGTGCTCGCCCTCGCTAAACAATCTAGAACTGCCAATTTTCTTCGTCCTTATCCCACTGAACCGGGTTGTGAAGTATATACCCAGCAATCTTTTCATAATCCTTCTCATCTCGAATTACTCTTTCAAAATAATTTTTTTTGCCATAATTTACCTGGAAATGGCTCGCATAATTTATTTTCAACCATTTTTATGTATTCAACTGTAGTTCTTGATTTATAAGCTTGCACTATTCTTCCAAGAGAACCTATTTGTGTCCCGTAGGGATGAACCTTGTGTTCATCCGCGCACGGGCGATCACAAGGATACGCCCCTACGGAAGGATGTGCATTTGTACTAACATGGCAATTTCTGTTTTTAATGATTCCATGGATATGATTCGGCATCACAATAAATTCCTGCGGTATTATGTTTTCAAAATAATTTTCAAGTTTTTCCCATTCACGATAAAGCATAGACCCGGCTTCATTAAGTAACATCTTGTGGTTCTGAATTTCACCGAAATAATGTTTTGAATCATTTGTACAAATCGTAAGAAAATATGATCCGGGTTCTGAATAATCAAAGCCGACTATGCTTTACGGCAAGGAAGCTTCTTCATATTGAAATGATACCATAAACTTTATTACCCCCACGTGTTTTCCTTAATAAAAAAACCGAGGCATAGAAGGCCTCGGTATGGAGAGTGAGCCTAACGGGTCATGGTATCAGGGCTCGTAGAGAACCCCGATGTGCACCCGGTAGGTCGTGAAGCTGGCGTCCGGATCGCCCGGATCCTTGAACACCTTGTGGAACATGGAGCCCGAAACAGGCTGGGTTCCTTTCTCATCGACGTACTCGTCTTGGAGAACTCCGTCGTCCCAGATTTCCCACTTTCCGGCGCAGTAGAGCTGGTCCTTTTCACCCTCGGTGAGGACCGAGTTGCACCAGTACATGGCCGGGTCGTCATGGTAGACGCTGCAGTCGTCGCGGGTCTCCTGAGTCACCAGCTTGGGCATGATTTCCATGAGATACAGCACGCTTTTTTCGAGCGGGCAGATGATCTTCTCTTCGGTCGTCACACAACCCAACTGCCAGGCCGTGTCATTGTAGCCCGACCAGGGTCCGGGTCCGTTGTCGCCGTAGTCGGTCCAAGAGTAGAGCCCGGCATAGAGCTCCGACGGGAACGTCGGCGGCTCATAGACGAGCCACAAGCCGTTTTGCGGTACATCGCTGAGCGAAGATTCGTATACCTCGCTCTGCTCGCAAGACACTTGCACCTCGCCGCCATAACCACCCGAGCCTCCGGTTCCACCGGTACCGCTCGTGCCGGCCGTTCCGGCAGTGCCTGCCGTACCCGCGGTTCCTGCCGTTCCGGCTGTTCCCGCTGTTCCGGCAGTGCCTGCAGTTCCGGCCGTACCTGCTGTACCTGCTGTTCCCGCGGTTCCTGCGCTTCCTGCCGAGCCACCGGTTCCGCCCGAGCCTCCGGTTCCGCCGTCACCACACGTGTTGTTGAAACCATTGATGTCCATTCCCGGCCGAATCAAGTATGTGACTCCGGTCGGTGCATAGACAACGCACTGGAAGGTTTCTGTTTCACCTTCCGCACCGCCCAAGGCCGGGCCTACGCAAGTGTCGCATTCGCTGTACCCGCCAAGAGAGCAAGGATTGCTCCATTGGCACGGGTCGAGACATGCCCAGAGCCCGGGTGTGGCCGGGTCAGACCAGAGCGAATGGTAGATCTCGCCACCGTCGGTGGGGATCTCGAGCACGCAGCTGCAACGCAGTGAGTCATCGCAGACATACTCGCCAGGGTTGGTACAATACTCGCCCTGCGTGTAACCGCAGACCGCGGCATCCAAGCCGGCTTCTGCATCCACGCCCGCGTCACCTGCATCCACGCCCGCGTCACCTGCAGTCCCTGCTGTTCCGGCTGTTCCGGCCGTTCCGGCTGAACCTGCTTGTCCGGCTGAACCTGCTTGTCCGGCGCTTCCCGCCGTCCCTGCAGTCCCTGCTGTGCCAGCTGTTCCGGCCGTTCCGGCTGTTCCTGCAGTTCCTGCGGTTCCTGCGGTTCCGGCTGAACCTGCTTGTCCGGCGCTTCCCGCCGTCCCTGCAGTCCCTGCTGTGCCAGCTGTTCCGGCCGTTCCGGCTGTTCCGGCCGTTCCGGCAGTCCCTGCAGTCCCTGCTGTTCCGGCTGTTCCTGCAGTCCCTGCAGTCCCTGCTGTTCCGGCTGTTCCCGCGCTTCCTGCCGCTCCCGCGCCTC
>CAYFST010000006.1:6449-22598 GCA_964345995.1 uncultured Gammaproteobacteria bacterium | reverse complement strand
CCTGCAGTCCCTGCTGTTCCGGCTGTTCCCGCGCTTCCTGCCGCTCCCGCGCCTCCATCCGTACTCGCGTCCGGTTCGTCGCAAGCATTGAAACCCGGGTTGGCGGCGATGAATTCCGCGTTTACATACATGCATCCATAACAATAGAGCATTTCCTGACCCGCGTTGTTGTAGCACGAGTCCTTGATTGCCGATTGCTCGGGTGTGCAAGCTCCACTTGTCGGACATAACGCTTGCCGATGTTTACCGATGGGCTCCTCGCCCGGATCATTCATCCCGCCGCAAGACGACATCAGAATCGTCATGGGCATTCCAATCAGAATCAAAGACCCAACAATGTGACGCTTGTTCATTTCTCCTCCTCCGGTGTTTAGAAACTCGCGCTTTTCTTTTAGCGCTGTGAAAAGTCCGTGTTAACGGTGCGCAAAAGCGCGCACAGATAACTGCTTCTTATACTAAACTAAGCGGTTTGTCAAGGTATGACAGGTGATTTTTTGCCACAGTAATTGTCGGAGCATGGTTTTTGTTAAATATTTGCCTAAATTAGGCACTTTTTTGCATATCTCGGCTGTGGTATAATGGATCCGTCAAGCGCAAAGTCTATCCCGCTACGCGTAAAGCTTCGTGGGACAGGTCGAGCTGAAAGTCTATCAAACGGTATTCAAGACTTTACGGACTTTTCGCTTATCACCGCATCATGGAGGGTAATCATAATTCTAAGCGTAATAACTCGCAAGCTGTGCCGAAAGACTGGCCGATTTTATCTTGGGGCATTTTCCTTTTGCTATTTGTAGGCACTATCTTGGTGGTCTTTGGAGTACCGTTTGGACCCATCTCCATCACCATTGGCGTCATTCTGCTCATCTTGTCTTACCGCGCCACTTACACGAGTTTTTACCTGGCTGTTTTTTTCTCGCTGTTTCTGGGTCTCACCGTATCGCTCGACACCGGCTCGCTAAACATTGGCGAGCGCGCTTTTGGTGGTTCCATCGACATCTTCCTGGGCGACATCCTCTTTATGGGCGTAATCACGGCCTGGGCTGTTAAAGTCGTTTTACTTTGGTTTAAGCGTCGTGATGTAAACTGGCGCCCCGTTTTGCCAATCTGGAAATCATATGCCACTTTGGCGAGCGCGCATTTTATTTCCATGTTCAGCTCCTATGGTCCCGACCCGGTACTTGTGGGCAAGTTTGTTTTACGCCCCATAATCTTTTGCTACGTGGCTTTCATCGCCCTGCCCGCCAACCTTATCCGCTCCGAACGGCGCTTGCGCGCGGTGCTGGGCGTTCTTACCGTGGTCGGCGCTTTAGCCGCCTTAAACGCCTACATCTCGCTTTTGGATGTGGATCCTTATGCCTGGGCGGTTAGACGCGCGCATCCCATACCTCTCTTTGGCATCAGCCTCATCGGCGATAACCACAATTTACTGGCCGAACTTTTAATGCTCACCGCGCCCGCGACTTTAGCGCTTTCATACATTGCCAAAAAAGCTCGCTTTAAATCATTTTTAATTCTTGCAACAGCCACGCAAATTCTGGCCGGTTTACTCACCTTTGCGCGCAGTGCCTGGATAGTCTTTGCTTTTCAATCCGCCTTTTTGCTTGCGACCATCTGGCGTCCCATTCTTAAAAAATACGCCGGAGTGCTTTTGGGATTTGTTATTATCATGATCCCGCTCATCCTCTATCAAATTCAATTCAGCTTTTCACCTACCGCGCAAAGTTCTAATTCCACCAGATGGATGCTTACTGAAATCGCTTGGACGGCATTTGTAGAACATCCTATTATAGGTAGCGGAGCCGGCACCTATATTTGGCGCGTGGGCAATGCTAGGGTCTTTCTGATCGAATTCGGCGCCCCGCTCGAGGCTCATGGCTTTATCCAAAAGCTCATGGCCGAGGTGGGCTTGCTGGGCCTCGCTTCTTACGGTCTTGTATTGTTCATGGCCGGCAGATATGTTTTCGTCCGTCTAAAAGACATCACCGGCAATCCGCAAATTGTCTGCTTTATCCTTACAGCCTCGGGCGCGGGCGCCGTTATCTATCAACTCTTTAATACCGCCTACTGGACCAGTCATCTTTGGCTACCTATCGGATTAATGCTCGCGACCACTGAAATGTATTACCGCCGTGAAAAACAAAAACAAAAAGAAAAGTTTTTGTTTGGAGTGTCTTAAATATGCAACCAAACCAACCACAGCATTATACAACTTCTTTGCATCGCGTACCGTCCGGCTTGCGCGGTTTGGATCTTATAATCCAAAGAATCTCGCTCTACGCCGACAAACACCCGCATCGGGAATTACAAATTTTGGTAATCTCCGACGAAACGGCCAGCTATGCCATACCCATCGCCACTCTGGGCTTTCAGGTCGTAAACTTGCACGCATCGGAAACGAAAGCGCGAAATTGCCAAGAGCGCGCCAAGGAGTTGGGTATTAATCTTGAATGCAAAACATTGCGCTCGTCCGAAGAACAGCCCGGTAAATACGACATAATCATCAACCCCAACTTGACTGCCGACTCCGTAGAAGCCGAGGCTTCACTAAAGGCTATGCGTCAAATATCCAAACGGCACGGGCTTATCTTATTGCGTTGCCAAAGCGCGGGCAAGTACGGTTACAAACAATTGCAAAGTACCATCCATGAGGCGAAACTGCGTATCTACTCATCCGTTAATGTTGCAGGTCCACTTACCGGCAGTCTTAAACAATCAAGCAAGCAAAGCGCTAAGCGGGCTTCTTGGTTTCATCTGCTTGATTCGTTCGACAGCGTGATAGCCACTCTCATTCCTCGCCCGGTGGCTCAAACTTGGGTTTTGGAATGTCGACCCCGTATAAAAGACCAACTCATTGCTTACATTCTACCCACTCTGCAAGCCGGCGGCGGAGCGGAAAGGCTGGTTATGCAATTATCCGAACGCTTGCCTGAACATGGTTTTGAAGCTCACATTTTCGTCAATGTGCGTGGCGGAGCCCTCGAATATCTTTTGCAAGAAAAGAATATTCCCTACACACTCATCGAACGCCGGGGTTTTTTTGGCCGGCTCGCGGGCATCTGCAAACTAAAAAGATGCCTGCAAGATCTTGCACCCGACATAGTGCACACGCATTTGCTGGCCGCCGATATCTGGGGCCGTATCTCGACACGCCTTGCCAAATGCTCGCTCACCGTTACCACATTGCACAATGTTAAAATGGAATACGGCCGTCTGGGTGTGTGGGCCATGCGTCTTACCAAATCGCTTTCCGCGCGCTACATCGCCATCTCTGATGACGTAGCGGATTTTTTGCAAAATGCACTAAAGGTCGCTCCTGAAAAAATCACCACAATACAAAACGGCGTGGAAGTCTCAAAGATAAAACGCCGTATCAACCGCCCGTTTTACGATGTACCTAAACTGCTTTTTGTCGGCCGGCTGGAACCGCAAAAAAATCCGGATATTCTTTTGCAAGCGCTTGCCAATGTGCGCGGTAGTTGGGAGTTGGCAATCTACGGACAAGGATCCATGGAGCACGAACTCAAACATATGGCCGATTCTCTCGGTATCTTACCGCGTATTTATTGGAAGGGCATCATCAAAGATATGCACGCTGTTTACGCAAAACATGATATATTTATCATGCCGTCGGCATGGGAGGGTTTTGGCCTGGTCGCGGTTGAGGCCGCGGTCGCGGGCATACCCATGATACTTTCCGATATTCCGGTCATGCGCGAATTGTTCGCCGATAAAGTCATGCTGGCAAAACCCGGTAATATTCGTGATCTAACCCAAGCCATCGAACAAAGTCTTGATAATCCGGCCCAAGCCGTGGCGCGCGCTCAAAACCTCGCGGACGGCGATTTCAGCAAATATTCAATCGACCAAATGACGACCGAACACGTTAAGTTGTATAACTCACTAATAAACTAAACCGTCCAACGTCACACGTCTAACTTCAAGTTTTATTGATTCGACGTTCGACACTCGACATTCGATGTAAGCATGAAGATTCTGCAAATCAACAAATTTTTCGACTTGCGCGGAGGAACCGAAGTCTATATGCACGAGCTATCGAGCCGGCTTAGGGACCGTGGCCATGATGTGCATGCTTTTTCCACCAAGTCTGCGCGCAACCTTCAATCCGCTGATAGCGAGTATTTTGTGAAGCGCTTCAATTACGATCGTAAAGAGGGCGCGGCCGCCGACGCGGTTAAAGCAATAAACTTCCTCTATAATCGCGAAGCCAAGAAATCTCTTGAATCGCAAATATCCGAGCTCAAACCGGACGTGATCCACCTGCACAATATCTACCACCACCTTTCCACGAGCATCCTCTCCGCCATACGCAAGTCTAACATTCCTTGCGTACAAACTTTACATGATTACAAACTGGCTTGCCCCAACTACAAGATGTACACCGAAGGCGCTGTCTGCGAGCGCTGTAAAGGCGGAAAATATTATAATGCCGTGTTTCACCGGTGTCTTTTTCCCGGAATTGCTCCAAACATTTTGGCGGCCACGGAAATGAGCTATACCAAAATCACCCAAGCCTATGAACGCACCGTTAAATCATTCATCTGCCCGTCTAATTTTATTAAAGATAAAATGCAAGATTGGGGCGAGCCACCCGGTAAATTGTTCTACTTGCCCAATCCGATAGAAACTTCCGCATCCGTCTCACCCGAAAGAGGTCATGGTAATTATGTATTCATAGGCCGTCTGTCACCCGAAAAAGGCCTGGAAACTTTAATCCGCGCCACGGGTCGCGTGCCATCCGTAAAGCTCGATATTGCCGGTGAAGGTTCGGAGCGAGCCAAGCTCGAACAGCTTGCTAACCAAGTAGCTCCGGGCCGAATAAACTTTTTGGGTTTTCAAACCGGTAAAGAGCTGTATGAGATTCGTGGCCGTGCCAAAGCATTGTGCTTACCGTCCGTTGTTTATGAAAACGCGCCACTCACCGTGCTTGAGGCAATGTCCTCGGGCGTCCCGGTTATCGGTTCCAATATCGGCGGTGTCCCGGAGCTTGTCACAGACGGTATAAGTGGCTTTTTAGCCGAACCCGATTCCATGGAATCTTGGATTGAAGCTTTGCGTCAAATGGAATCATTCACCAACGAACAGCGTTTCGAATTGGGCGACGCGGGCAAAGAAGCAACCCTGGAAAAATTTAGCTGGGAAACCCACTTGAAGACTTTGGAAAAAATTTATAAAGAATAATCAAAAAATTAGCACACGATCGTCTTGACTGATATTGGTTCAAATAAAAACCCCCGAAACGCGCTCGAGGGTTTTTGTTATTCTCATTGAAAGTTCCAAGGATACAAATTCCAAGTAACAAACAATATTTAAATCTCAATATTCATAAACAAAACCAATGTTATTTGATATTTGAGATTTGTTTGTATTTTACCTGTGCCCCGGAGGGGTATAGCTTGGTTTTTATCTCTGCGTTTAGTTCTTGGCGTAACACCAAACGGCATGATGTGGTGAACGGAATTTATTTGTATCTTGAAATTTGGTTATTTTTAGTTTTGTGGTGGTTTACCTCCCGGAGCTGAACCCATCGAAGCTTTAGGCGAAGTTGGGTTAGCGTAGGGAAGTCGTGGTGAAAACTTTGGGTTTGTGATTTTCCATTTTTGCACCCACCGACCCAGTCCTGCTTGGTCGCGTTTTTTTTGGAGTCTTGGCTTTTGTTGTGACCAATTAAGCATGGATTCAAAGTGGATTTGATAACGGTTGCGGACGATGATATAGCGGATCTCACGGCGGGTAATTGCCCGCCTTACGGTTCTGTCTGACACACCAAAAAGCTTGGCCGCCTCCGAAACGTGCAAGCGGATAGGTATGTTTGCTTTATTAACCGATTCCGACATATATCGTCAATCATAATCATGCCAATCCATCCATACTTTGTCAACACTATATTAGACAAACGTGTTGATAACAAATAATCACCAATACCGTTAAACGCGACTATGACCAATATTTTTTATTGTTTATCCCGCACATTTTTTATATTTATTGTACGCGAAACCCCGCCACCGGCGGTGGTCGGAGCTTGATTACTGGTAATTTATTGATTATTGAAGCTTGGTTATTGGTTATTATTGATTATTGTATCGTTTCGGGTATCGACAAAATATGACTTATCTGGCAATCTAATACTTACCCTTTATGTTATTTGAGCTGATTGCTCAGCACTTCTCATCATCATTTTACATATGACCGAACTCGTAGATCGCTATCTGCTCTACCGGGTTCAGGTCAAACAGGATCCGGAGGCATTTGCCAAAATATATGATCGCTATGTAACGGCCATTTACCGGTTCGTAATTTTAAAGTTACCCAGACGTCAAGACGCGGAAGATATCACGGCCGAAACATTTACCAAATTTTGGCAACATTTACAGTCGCAAAAAAAGGTAAAGAGCGTACGCGCTTACCTTTATCAAATCGCGCGCAACCTGATTGCCGACTTTTATCGCTCTCGTAAATCCGATGAATCTTTGGAAGTTGTAACGTTTGAAACTGAAATTACGTCTAATATAGTACAAGAGGAAACGTACGGCCGTTCTTATATGGAAGCGCGTACAGAACTCTCACTCGTACTTAATCAGCTGGATAAACTCAAAGATTCCTACCGCGACGTGTTGGCCTTGCGCCTTATCGACGGTTTGAGCTTTGCCGATATCGCCGCCATCTTGGGCAAAAGTACGGGCAATATTCGTGTAATCTATTATCGCGGCATGAAGGCTCTCAAAGAGCAAAAGTAACATTCATCATGGGCAGTTATCAACTATTTAAGCGAACCAGAAACATCAGGTCGGCCGCAAGGCAAATGAAACCCGATGATCTTTGGGTTAAGCAAACTCGCGAAACATTGCTCATGCAGGTCAAGAACTCCCAACCCGCCAAGCCCGAGGGGCAGTCTGTTATAAATAAAATTTTCAATATATTCGTACCGGTTGTTTCATTTAGATGGATGCGCGCTCCGGTTGCCATTATAGCGGTGGTGATCATGGTCTTATTCGGAGGTGTGTTTTTTTCGGTATCCGCGTCTGAAAGGGCTTTGCCGGGTGATTTTTTATACAGTATAAAATTGGTAACCGAACAAGCACGTATCGCGTTAGCCGAAGAGCCCAACGAAAAAATCAAACTCAAAACAGAATTTACCAAACGTCGCATGGATGAGATGAAGCAAGTTTTGGCAAGTTCTTTACCCGACAAAAACAATCGCGTTCAAGAGGCCGCCAAAACTTTAAAGCGCGACATGGATACCATTAAAAATCAATTCGAAGAAGTGGAAAAAGGTTCTACTCCCGAAGAAGTTAAAACTACGGCCAACCTGCTAGACAAACAAGTGGATATTTTGATATCGGACTTACAAGAATCAAAAATCAGCCTTTCCGCCGTGGACAAAATCAAATTATCCGAAGTACAAGCCGCGGCTTCCGAAACATCTCTAACAGTAATTGAAGTATTATTAAAAACTCATTTTGAAGACGCTAATGCCGTCAGTCAACAAGAGTTACTTGATTACTTAAAACAATACAACATTCAAGTAACAGAAAGAGTGGCGCGAAGCATAAAAGAACAAGAACACAAAGCTGTTCAAAGTGAGAATAAAAACTCCGATGCCATCAATAACAAGGCTACAAGTTCCGAGGCTGTGAACAATGTTTCAAGTACACCGGATGTTATAACAAACGAGCCCGACACGTCCGATTCGGATACGGATACAAATGCGGATGCGGAAACTGATAACCAAACAGCCGACAAAGCCGATAAGCCTGATACCGATCAAAGTACCGAAAATAAAAATCCGCAAGAAGAACTCGATAGAGCTATGGAATCTTTTGCCAAAGCCGATAAATTGGCGACCGAAAAAGAGCTTGATAAAGCCGTCGCAATGCTTAAGCTGGGTACCGAACAAGCCTACGCGGCGCAAAAAATTATAGAAGAAAACGAGGTTCAAGAAGCTCTGTCGGCCGCTAAAGAGGCGGAGGCAAACGATACGGAAGAGCAAGAAGAATCCGAAGACGATGTAAATAACACCCAAACCGAATCGGTCGAAAACCCCGATCAGAGCCAAGAAACCGATAGCGCCGAAACCGAGGAGCAAACCGATTCCGAATCAATATCTCAAGAGCCCGCGGAATCAACCAACAAAGAAGCTACCAGCACCAAACAAGAATCTGCCGAAGAAACCGATCCCAATCAATCACAAACTAATCCTTAATTCATAATTCTTAATTTTTTACGAAGTAAAAAAAATTCTCCCGTGAAGCAGGGTATCTGTCGAGAGCGACGGATGTCCTGACGGGCGGGGGAATCGCATGCATTTCTAACTCGGCATCAGCCTTGAAAGCGATTCATGCGGGGTCTCCATCGCGTTTAACGCGACAAATTCCAGCAGAGATCTCGAACTCCGACGCCCGGCGACACCAAATCCTCGCCACGGCCATTCACAAAGGTCGATCCCGATAGCCATCGGGAGAATGTGCCAGAACTCTTCACTAATTAGAAAACGTGGAAATTCATTCATTCGGATAATTTCCGCAATCAGGACGGGTTTAACCGTCCATTAAAGCAAATCCACTAGGATTCTTATGATGAGAAAAGCTTTTTCAACGTTTGTATCTTTCGCGACCATTCTTTGGTCCGTAGGAGCAGGCGCACTAGCGTTTCCGGTAACCGCCCAAGCTGCCACCCTTTCGGCTGGCGACTTGGTTAAGGCTTCCGGCCCTGCTGTCTATTATTATCACACAGACGGCAAACGCTATGTCTTCCCTGACGAGAAGACTTATTTTTCCTGGTTCGACGATTTTTCGTCCGTAATAACCATCACGGATGCAGAACTCGCGGCCATTCAAATCGGCGGTAATGCGACTATTCGCCCGGGCACCAAGCTCGTAAAAATTACCACCGACCCCAAGACCTATGCTGTCACTGAGTGCGGCACATTGCACTGGATCGAATCCGAAGCAATCGCCAAAGCGCTTTATGGCGACGCATGGGCAACTCGCGTAGTCGATGTACCTGATAGTTTCTTTGTAAACTATGAGATCGGCTCCTCGATTTCCTCCAATGTCCACCCCAACGGCCAGTTGATCACCTATGCGGGTGATTCCAACCGCTATGTTGTTTGGGAGGGCGAAAAGCGCATGATTGCCGATGACACGGCATTCGAAGCTAATAATTGGAACATGATTAATGCCGTTGAAACCACCATCACTTATGCTGACGGTGCCAACGTAACCGGCGCTGAACCCGGCAACTTCTGGAACGTAGCCTGCCCGAGCTCTGCAGCCGTAGGTGGCGATGTAACCGTCTCCTTGGCTTCCGACACTCCGGCCGGCGCTACTGTGCCTAAAAACGCTATGGGTGTTCCCATGGTCAAGGTCAACGTCCAAGCCGGCGATGCTGATGCCATGCTCGAAGCCTTGCACTTCCATCGCGTCGGCGTTGGTTCAACCGGCGATTTCGCCAATGTCTATCTTTATGACATGGACGGAAACCGCCTCACCACGGGCCGCTCGGTTAACTCCACCACCAACAAAGTGGAATTCAACAGCTTAGATCAAACCGTCCCGGCCAACGGCATGAAGTCATATTATGTTTATGCTGACTTCAGCAATCCCGGCAGCACGGGTGGTAACCATGCCTTTGAAATCATGGACGCCGCTTCGGTTGTGCTTTCCGGTTCGGGTACGGTTGCCGGTAGCTTCCCGGTTCGCGGTAACGTCTTTGTAGTCGGAACCGCCTCCGCCGGTACTCTGCAGATCCAAAAAGGCCCGACTCCGGCTAACCCGGTAATCGGCCAACAAGATGCTCGCATTTCGAGCTTCAAACTCACTGCCAGCACCAATGACATCTATGTCCATCGCGTTGCCTTGTACCAAGGTGGCGGCGTTGATGATTCGGATTTAACCGACTTTAACCTTTACCAAGGTACCACCAAAGTCGCTACAGCCGATGCTATCAATGACAAGGGCCAGATTGTCTTGGTCTTCGACAGTCCTTACTTATTGCCAAACGGTGTAACACGCGTCTTCGATCTCGAAGCCGACGTAGCCGGACGTGCCGGACGCACAATCAAGACATACGTGGAATACGCTGCCGACATTCACGCTATTGACTCGGTATACAATTCCGGCGCCAGTATCGACATCTCGAGTTTCGATGGTACGGGCACCAACTATGTCGAAATTACCACCGAAGGCGGTAACCTGACTTTTGCCTTCAACGGCCCGCCAACCGGCTCGGTTGCTAAAGGCAAACTGGGTGTTGTCCTTTACGAATTCTCCTTGACTTCGGCCGACAATGACTTGGAAATCCGCAACTTACGCACCAAATTGGATGGCGTAAGCGGAGCGGCAATTGTTGGAGGTAGTGGTACTAAATTCTTCCGCAATATCAAGATTAAGGACATGGATTCCGGCAACACCAAGATGGGTCCGAAGGAATTAAGCGGAACTACTACATCAACTTCTGAAACTTTAACCTTCAATGACACGTTTAACATCGACGCCGGTGAAACAATGAATCTTGCCATTGTTGCCGACCTCTCCAACACAGAGGAATATACAGGGCAATTCTTTGACAATGCTTACCAAGCAACTTGGTTGGCTTTCCAATCCGCCGACGTTAAAGTTGTTGACACCGGTGAAAACTTGGCTCTTAGCAAGATTGTTCCCAATGCCGACACTACCGGTAACGCGCAAACCGTTAAAAAATCCAGCTTGAATGCCGACTTGGCATCAACTCCGGTTTCCGGAACCATTGTTAAGAAAGCTCAAGACAAGCCTGTTGTAGGTGTTACCATGCAGGCCGGTTCGCAATCAGGTCTTAAGATCACCAACGTAACCTTGAAATGCCAAGCCAATCTAAACGGCGGGGGCTATCTTCTCACTTCTTGTAAAGACCGCATCACTTCGCTCGCTCTCTATGACGGCGATACCATGGTCGGTAATGCCAAAGCTCCGGGCACCACAAACGGTGAAGCTCAAATCACCAACATGGACCTCGACATCCCGGCCGGTGCCACCAAGAACTTGGTTGCCAAAGCTACCTTTAGCTCGGCTGCCAACACCGCTCCGTATGACTTGGTTTCCGTTGGCGTAACCTCTATTACGGCTCAAGACGACGATTCCAACACAATTACCCCAACCATCTCAACCGCTCTTAGTGGCACACAGCTTAGCCCTACACCGAGTGTTGAGCACACAATCATTCCCCAGGGCACACTTACCGTGGCTCAAGACGCGCATCCTTCCAAGGATATCGTCGTGGCCGGTAAAGATGTCTGGGTACCGTTTGCCCGCTATAAGGCAACCGCTCAATACGAAGACATGACCATGGATCTCATGCGTGTTACTTCAACGCCAACCGGTGACAATGCCAACTACGAACAGATCGCTATCGCGGCTGACGGCGCCGTCAAAGGTGCCGGTGTATTGCCTGCCGGAGTTTCCGGTGCGGTTGATATCTGGCTCACTGGCAATGAAATCAGCGTACCCAAGAATGGCAGTGCCAACTTTGAACTCTGGACCAAACTCGCAGATGTTCAATCATCCTCTTCGGTTAACGGTGCCACCACGGGCGTAACCCGCTCCGGCATGCAACCCGCGCTCGGATTGGCTAGTGCTTATAACACCGGTGAATGGACTGATGCCTCTTATACCTCCAGCATGAACATCCGCACCACGGGTGATGCCTCGGGTGAACGCGTTTATGCCAGCGCAGGCGCTAGCGTCGGAAATTCCATGGTTATCCGCGCTACCAAGCCGGTTGTTACCATGCAATCACTCTCCAACACCACGCTTTCAGCCGGTGAACGCGAACTCTATCGCATGCAGGTGGGTGCTGACTCGGCCGGCAACGTTGCCTTGAAACAAATGATGTTCAACATCTCCAAGACAGCCCTTGTCAGCTTGTCCAGCTTCCGCCTCTATCGCGGT
This sequence comes from uncultured Gammaproteobacteria bacterium, assembly GCA_964345995.1. Lineage (GTDB taxonomy): Bacteria > Patescibacteriota > Patescibacteriia > 2-12-FULL-60-25 > 2-12-FULL-60-25 > MWCR01. Next base: position 10,656 of record CAYFST010000006.1, on the reverse strand, counting down.
TCCAGCCAGGTTGACTTAACCGACATTGCCATCCGCAATGCCACCAGCTCGGCTGACCTCGAAGCCGGAACTGTTCCGGCCGGCGTCAACCAAGTTTATGTTGTTGTCTCCTTCACCGACGAAGATTCCATCGGCGGAACCGGCAATGTTTACTCATTGCGCGCCAATGTCTCTTACAGCGGTACGGGCAATAACGTAACCACCAACCTCTACACCGACCCGGCTACTCCGGTTGTTACAGGTTACCTTGTGAACAATGTAACCAGTGCCCCTTTTAGCTCCTCAAGCGCTGATATCTATCACTTGGATACCGGTGACGCGGGCGGTAGACCGACCGGCGCACCTAGCAACATTGGTACTTTTGTCTGGTCAGACAACTCCGAAGTACCTCATTCCTCGGCCAATCAAACATCCTACGACTGGACAAATGATTACTTGGTCGACGACTTGACTCAAAGTCAGTCATTGAGCAACTAACACCCCGCTCTCAAGTCTCTGCCTTGCCAACGCATCGCAGAACCTGATGAAGGCCTAGAAGCTCAACATTCCGGATTCGTCTGGAATGCGAAAACTCCCCGCAGAAATGCGGGGAGTTTTGTTATAGGGCTAACTCCCTCTAAATCTCCCTCTTAAATCAAGAGGGAGACTTGTTTGCAGCTCCGTAGGGATAATCACCCCACTTTGTCTTTCGTCTACGAGGGGCGCGACAAGGGTTATCCCTATAAAAACTGTACAAACCCGTCTCTACAAATATCCTTACCCTTATGCTAACCTTATGGGCATATGCAACGTGAAAAAGCCATCAAAATCCTCAGGACAATGGTCTATATAGGCATCTACGGCGGGTTGTTTATGCCCGTAATATTTATTCCGGAGGTAATCTTTCCTTTTGTATTTTCCAAGCTCATTTATTTCCAAATAATTATCGGCCTCACATTCCCGGCCTATTTGGCCTTGGCCTGGGCCGAGCCAAAATACAGACCCCGAAAATCATTCTTGTATTTTGCTTTTATCGCATACTTTGTGGCGTTGTTTTTATCAACCATCTTTGCCGTGGATCCAATCCGCGCCTGGTGGGGTAATCAAGAACGCATGAACGGGCTGTTCACATTACTGCACTTCTTGGCCTGGCTCACCATGACAATTTCCCTAATCAAAACCAAACAGCAATGGAAGAATTTATTAAATTACATGGTTTTTTTGGGAGCTTTTATGGGCATAGTCGCATTACTGCAAAAGCCTTTTCCCAACCTGCTTAAATTCCCGGCAGGAGGTCGCGTTGGCGGGCTGTTGGACAATCCGATTTATCAAGGCGCGTACCAGCTTTTTATCTTGTTCTTTATTGCTTGGCTATGGTTTAAAGAAAAAAGCAATGCCTGGCGCGCTTGGTATGTGCTTGTCGCCATTATTTCGTTTTCGGCTATGCTCGCGGCCGGTTCGCGCGGTCCTTTTGCTGGTTTGATTTTTGGTGCCGTGCTCTCGGCTATCGCGGTGGCCGTTATGTACAAAAGCACCAAGGTCAGGGCGGTTGTCTTTGGCGGAGTGGGTTTGGCCGCGGTTTTGTATATCGGAATTGCCACGACGGGCGTTAATACAGAGGCTTTCCAGTCATTAAAACAACAAGCGCCAACAGCAGCCCGTCTTTTTCAACTTAAAGCCGGAACAGCCGGCCGTTTTATCGCTTGGGATATAGCTTGGAAAAGTTTTTTGGAACGCCCTCTCACGGGCTATGGCTTGGACAACTTCCACATAGCTTTCAACAAACATTACAATCCCGAATCTCTAAGATCCGGTTATTACGAAACCTGGTTCGACAGGGCGCATAACACCGTCATGGATGTGTTTAGCATGACTGGTATTATCGGTTTTTTAACATTTTTGGCTATTTGGATCGGTATTTATTACACCATAATCATATCGCGCCAGCAAAGAATAATCGATATACCGACAACGGCTATCCTCATCGGCTTGCCGGCCGGATATTTTTTGCAAAACGTATTCGTTTTCGATCATCCGGCCGCTTTTAGCATGAGTTACTTGCTTTACGCCTGGGTAATTTGCGTTGGGTTTAAGGTTTATAGCGGTGAAGAGCCGGCCGATGACCGCGCCAAAAAATCCGTACCTTGGACCAGTTTTGTCCTGATACAGATTGTCTTTGTACTGCTGGTTTATTTTGCCTCCATTGTGCCGTTTCATACTTCGACAATGGTTATCAATTCCAACGAAGCTTTCTCTCGCGGTAATGTACAGCAGATGATACAACTCATCGATAAAATCAAAACCAAACAGACCCCGTATTTGGACGAACAGGCCTTTTTATATTCGCGTAATTTGATTACCTTGGCCAACAATGATCAGCTCAAAAAATGGCCCGAATGGCGCAAACTGTACGACGCGGCCGTGGAAGCTTCCGATAAAAAATTGCAAAGCCATCCCAAAGACGCGCACGGCAGGTTTATTTATGCCAGCATGTTATCATCGGTTGGTGCACGTTCCGGTGACCCCGAAATACTCGCCAAAGCCGAAGAACAATACAATAAAGCCATCGAGCTCAGCCCCGAGCGCCAACAACTCTATTTTGGCTTGGCTGAACTGCAAAAAGCCGGTGGTCGCGTCGATGAAGCTTTATCCGCCTACAAAACCGCCGCCGGCTTTGACGAGGAAATTGGCGAAGCCTGGTGGTATGTAGGTATTACTTATCTGATAAACAAGCAAGACGAACAACAAGCATCCGAGTATTTACGCAAGGCCATGACAGCCAAACGCCCGTACAAATTAAAAAACGCTCAAGACGCTTTGATAGTGGCACGGTCATACGTTACCTTGGAAGACAAAGAGAACATGCGCTCTTTGGTAGAACAGTTACCCAAACTTTCGGCCTCAAAACCGCAGACCTACATTCAGATCGCGCTCGCCACTGAAGAACTGGGTATGATTAACGAAAGAAACTTAATTATTGCCGCCGTAGCGCAAATGGACCCCGAAACTCGCGCTATTATGCAACCTTTGCTCGATGGTGAAGTGGATAACATCGCCCAAGCTTTGGAAAACGCGCCTGACACAAACAGCGAACCCAAACCATCAGCCCAAGCGCAAGAAAAAGCAACCGTTGCAACAGCCACGCAAGAAACACAAGAATACCGCGGGCCAAGAAGATAACTAATTTTTTAGAAGTTTTATCGAATTATCCAGATTTTCACTCAAAGTAAAACGCGAACAAACCATCTCATAAGCTTTGGCCGAGATGGTTTTTTGTAAGTTTTTGTTGTCTACCATCTTAATTATTGTTTTACTTAATGCTTCAGCATCTCCCAAACCAACAATAATACCTCCGTCCCCAAGCATCCACTTGGCCGCCCCCACATCGGTCGCCACGATCGGTACTTTTGCGACCATAGCCTCTAGCAATGTAATACTCATGCCCTCTTTGGAAGAGGGGAGTACGAACATATCAAAAGCCTCATACAGGGTCGGCGCGTCCATCCTGCGCCCTGTAAGCATTATATAATTGTATGCATCCAGCTCATCCCTCTTTTTTTGCAAAGCCTCAAACTGTGGCCCATCACCGATTATTACAAAGTTTATCCTTGGGTCCCTGTCATGAACGGCTTTGCAAACATCCAAATACCAAAGCAGATTTTTAGGCGGATAAGCATTGGCTATTGTGCCAACAATCACTGCTTGCGGATGGATACCTAATTTTTCCCTTGCTTGCTCTCGTGTCAGCAATTTCGCCTCAAACTCGTCTACATTTACTCCATTGGGAATGGTAACAATTTTGTCTTTGGCTTTTATCTTTAAACTGTTTGCTAACTCTTCATCTCCCGGATGCACCGTAACAATCACATCTTTCCACTTGGCGCTAATCCTCTCAATCAAAATATACAACTTCTTTTTCCAGCTCGGCAGATCTTCATTAAAAACCCAGCCGCCAATACAGTAAATCCTTTTAGGTACTCGCGCCAAAGTCGCGGCCAGCGAACCAACCACGCCCATCATCGTTGAATTTAGATGTACCACTCGTGGTCTAAGACGTCTGAATAACATTATCAGCTCAAAAGTTGCTAATAAATTAGCTATCGGATTAATGTCTCGCACAACATATTTGAGCTCTAAAAACGGTATATCGGCTTCGAGGCATCTGCTACTTAATTCTCGTCCCGCGTCGCTCGTCCCACTCGTCCCGCGTTTCTCTGACGTAGGACGT